>DIHI01000064.1:0-2717 GCA_002420085.1 Lysobacterales bacterium UBA5700
TGGGCGAGGGCACGGATTCAGGTTTTGTACAATCCGCGGCGCTGCCCTGAATCAAGCGTCGCCCGCCTCCCAAAAAGCGGGCGCGGATTGAAACAATCAGTGCTGGCACCGCGGCACGTACACTTTCACCGTCGCCCGCCGCCAGAGGCGGGGGCGCAGTGAAACGCTGGCCATCCGCCGCACGGGCTCACGCCGGCGTTTCGCTCGACGCCCACAGTTGGGTTTGGATTGAAACCTGACCGAACGAATTCAGTAGTGCTGAGTAGTGCTGGGCACCCGTCAGGTCTTGATCTGGGGTGTGTGCGCTGGTTCGGCGCCATCTGACGCTGGCGTGGGCTTTGGCCGGTGCTTCAACCGGCATCGCGGGTCATGTCGGGTGCTTCGATGGTGAACTCGGCGCCCTGATCCGGGCGGGCGTCGGCGACGATCCGACCGCCCAGGCGCTCGGTCAGTCGTCGGGCCAGGGTCAGGCCCATGCCGGTGCCGGTCTGGTCGGTGCGATCGGCGAGGGTCTGGAATGGGGCAAAAATCCGCTCGGCGTGCCGGGGGTCGAAGCCGATACCGTTGTCCGACAGGGTCAGACGCCAGCCGGTGCAGACGGCCGGTGCGGTCGGTTCATGGGTCGGGGTGATCGTCAGTCGGATCGCAGGGGGGCGGTCCGGGCTGCGGTGGTCGATGGCGTTGGCAAACAGGTTGCGCAGGATCGCGGCCAGCAGGTCCGGGTCGGTATGGATCGCTGGACAGTCGGCTGCGATGGCCAGTTCGAGTCGGCCGGCGCAGTCGGCCAGTGCGCCTTGCTCGGCTTCGGCAATGCGGGCGGCGAAGGCGCCGGGGTCGGTTCGGCGTGGCTGCGGGGCGCTGTCCTCGATCAGGGCAAATTGGGTGAGGTCGGCTAGCAGTCGCTGCATTCGCCCAGCGATGTCACGCATGCGGGTCAAGGTGTCGTGCATGGGGGTGATGTCACGGCCGTCGGTGCCGACCCGCCCGAGCAGCAGGTCGGAGAACACCTGTATTTTCCGCAAGGGTTCGCGCAGGTCGTGCGAGGCGATCCGGGTGAAATCGTGCAGGTCGCGGTTGCGGGCCTTGAGTTCGACGATCGTGCGTCGCAGATCCTGCTCCAGCCGGTTGCGCTCGGTGACGTCCTGAACGGAACCATGCATCAGGCGCATGTGGCCGTCGCGGTCGAGCAGCGGGCGGCCGAGCACGTGCAGCAGTCGCACTTCACCATCCGGGCGCACGATTCGATAGCGGATGTCAACAGGCCAGCCGAGTGCGGTCGATTGGATCCGTTCGGCGATCACCCGCTCACGATCATCGGGATGGATGAGCCGGGCACTCTTTTCGGGGGTCGGGTCGGGTCGGTCTGGATCGACGCCATGGATGCGATAGGCCTGGCGCGACCAGTTGACTTCGCCGGTGTCAGGCTTGAATGCCCAGGAACCGAGGTCGGCGATGTCCTCGGCCATTTCCAGCAGGGCCAGGTTGCGCCGCAGTTCCTGTTCGGCGGCATGCCGTTCGGTGATGTCCTGAACGGTGCCGAGCAGGGCGATCATCCGCCCGGCATCGTCGAAACGGGGGCGGCCGATGGCCAGAATGCGTCGTTCGCCACGGTCGGTGGTTGGCAGTCGGTATTCGACCTGGAACGGACGGCCACGCGCCAGGGCTCGGCTGCGGGCTTCGCGCAGTGCGTCGCGATCGTCAGGGTGGACCAATTCGGTGGCGCCACGAATGCGCGGCTGGTAGCTGGCCGGGTCCAGGCCATGGATGCGATAGATGTTGCGCGACCAGGTCATCCGATCGCTGCTGACTTCGTATTCCCACGAGCCGAGTCCGGCGATCTCCTCGGCGGAATTGAGCAGGTCGAGGCTGCGTTGCAGACGCTCTTCGGTACGGACCTGGGCGGTCACGTCCTGAACCGAGCCATGGACGCGGATCACTCGCCCGTGGCCATCGCGCAGGCAGCGGCCAAGCAGGCGCAGGTGGCGTTCGACGCCGTCTCCCCCCCGGATGCGATAGACCAGTTCGACTTCGGGAGTGCCAGTGCGCAGGTCGTGTCGTGCCTGGGCGAAGCGTTCGCGATCGTCGCCATCGATCAGGTCGAGTTCGGCATCGAGGGACGGTACGAACCGGGCCGGGTCGAGGCCATGGACCCGATAGGTCTGGTCCGACCACCACAGGGCGCCGTTCCGCCCCTCCTGCCAGGAGCCGAGATGCGCCAGTTCCTGGGACAGGGTCAGCAGGGCCTCGCTGCGTTCAAGGCGGCGGGCGGCGGCCCGTTCTTCGGAGACGTCGCGCAGCGAGACCACCAGACCGCCGAGGTGGGGTGCGGTGCGCACGGCGAGATCACGCTCGACATCGGGGGAGTCGAGGTCGAAGCCGGTCGGGGCGGCGTCGATCATGGCACGCCGCAGGGCACCCTCGGCCCGGCCACCCCGGAATTCCGGCACTGCCGTCCACAGTTCGCGACCGAGCAGGGCCGTCGGCGGTCGTCCCAGCAGCGGTCGGATGGCTTTGTTGGCAGCCAGTACGATCCAGTCCGGGCTGAGTACCAGTACGCCTTCGTCGAGGCTCTCCAGGATGTTGTGGGTTTCGGCGCGCGAGCGTTTCAGGGCAGCTTCGCCGATGCGCCGCTGGGCGTGCTGGTCGCCCAGTTCCCGGACCAGGGCCTCGGCGTGTCGGGCACGCGCGTGCAGGGCCGCTACCAGGGCGACTGCGGT
>DIHI01000064.1:2870-9644 GCA_002420085.1 Lysobacterales bacterium UBA5700
GTGACCTCGACCGAGAGATCGGCAGCGAGCGATGACACCGGCCGGACCCGAGTCTCGAAGCCATCCTCGGGACGCTGTCGCGCGGGCACGCCGGCCAGCACACGCAGCGAGATCGCGTCGTCGAATGCAAAGGCGGGGTCGTCCGGGTCGGCGACGTGTGCCGGTGGCTGCACCGCCGACAGCAGAACCGCGATACCTTCGGTGACGATCACCGGCTGGGCGAGCAGCACACTGGCCGAGCCTGGCTCGATGCGGACCACGGTTGCGCGCAGACGGTGGCTGTCTACGGCCTGTTTTGCCAGATCTGCGAGCAGTGGTTCCTGCTGGGGGCTCAGTGCCGGCGCGTCGGAACCCAGGTCTGGCCATGGCCGACGCTGCCAACGGCCGTCCTCGAAGTGGATCACGGTCAGCGGCAGGCGTCCGGCCAAGTCAGTAGCTGCGGCGATGGCGTCGGCGATCGCGGGGACCGTCCGGCCCTGCCAGCGTTCGGCCAAGGCGGTCATGAGTTCGATCCGTGCCCGCAGCCGCGCGTCGAGCGATGCTGTGGCGCGTGCGCTGGCGGCGTCGAGATCGGCGGCGACCCGACGTGTGCCGAATTCGTATGCATCCCACCAGACAGGCCCGGTCAGCATGCCGAACAGGACATAGACCCAGAACACGTGTCGGATCGGTGGCGAAGTTTCGGGCTGGGCATGCAGGGGCGAGATCAACAGCACCAGCGCCAGCACCGTGAAGGTCAGCAGCAGGGCGGGCGGGGTCCGGGTCACGCCATCCCAGTACACCAGGGCATCCAGGCCGGCCGATTCACCGAGTACGACCAGGACGGGTACGGTCAAGGCGACCATCACCAGCGCCCAGGATGCTGCCCGTGCCCAGTGCGGTGGTTGGCGCAGGGCTGACAACAGCAGGGAGGCGCCGACTGCCAGTGCCAGCACGGCCGAGGTCGGTGCCATGATTGCGCCGCTGGCAGCGGCCAGGCTGTCGATCCGGGCCAGCGGGCTGCTGCCCGACGGGGTTGCGACGCCAGCCAATGCAATCAGGCCGAGCGCGGCGGCCGCTGCTGCCAACAGCGACGACAGCCGCAGGCGGCGCAGCAGCACGGTCAGCAGTGCCAGTCCGAGCAGGCTGATCACCGCCGCTGCGGCGCTGCTCTCGACCAGATCGCCGCTCGCTCCGACAGCGGTGCCGGCCACGCCCAGCGCCAGGGCGACGGCGGCGGCCGCCAGCCAGAACAGACCGCCACGTCCGATCGGAACCGGATCGAATGGCGCCGGCAGGGAGCGGTCAGCCGACATCGCTGGCCGTCGCGGAATGGCAGCCGATCGTCGGACCGGACGCGATGGTCATGGTGTGATAGCCGGGTCGTCTGGGCACCTGATCCTCATCGGATTCATCCTCGTCGGATTCCGTTCGATCCCCCCTGTTCGGCCAGTGTATCGGCCGATGACGGCAATAGTTGAACATGCGTCCGCCCGGAGCGGCGGTCCGGCTCCGGGCGGTGCCTGTATTCGGGTCGGTCAGCGGCTCAGTGCCGGTGTCCCGGACCCGACTTCGGGCAATGGCAGGGCACGGTCGGGCCGTATTCGATACCGAAGCTGCGACCGTCGGCATGACGCTGCCAGAAGAAGGTCGGCGCGGGGACGGCAGCGTTGCCGATCTCGGCCATGTCGGCCGCGACATCGAACAGCCGACCGTTGACCATCACCAGGGCGGTGTCGTCGCTGGCGCGGATGTCGGCCAGCGGATCGCCCGACAGCACCACCAGGTCGGCCTTCTTGCCGACCTCGATCGAACCAATCTCGTGGTCGAGGCCGATGTAGCGGGCGCCGTCGATGGTCGCCGCACGCAGCGCCTGCCAATTGCTGAAGCCGCCCTGGGTCAGCATCCAGATTTCCCAGTGCAAGGCCAGGCCCTGCATCTGGCCGTGGCCGCCGGTCATGATCCGCACGCCGCGATCACGCAGCGCCTTGGCCGACTTTGCGACCTCGATGTGCCAGTAATCCCAGTCCGGGGCGATCTCGCGGCGGATCGAGAGGGCATCGAGGGTTTCACGCGGGAAGAAGCGGTTCAGACGCGGCTCCTGCCAGACCGCATCGCGGGCATACCACCAGCGTTCGCCGGACAGACCGCCGTAGCTGACCACCAGGGTCGGGACATTGCCGACATCGGTGCGCTGCCACAGTCCGAGCACATCGTCGTACAGCGGTGCGACCGGAATGTTGTGCTCGATACCGGTGACTCCATCGAGAAGCATGGTCATGTTGTGCTGGAAGGTCGAACCACCTTCCTCGACCACCAGCATGCCCAGTTCGCGCGCGGCCTGGTTGATCTGCTGTCGCTGGTCGCGTCGGGGCTGGTTGTAGCTCTTGACCGAGAACGCGCCATGCGCCTGCATCCGACGCAGGTGCGAACGGGCGTCGTCGAGCGAGTTGACCACCGCCTTGAAATCGCCATCGGCGCCATACAGGATGGTGCCGGTGGAGAACACCCGTGGCCCGACCATGACTCCGGCGGTGATCCGTTCGGCCTGCGAGAACACGAATTCGGTGCTCGCCGAAGGGTCATGCAGGGTGGTCACACCGAACGCCAGATTGGCGTAGTAGGCCCAATTGGCCTGCGGCACCACGCCGGAACCGAAATGAGCGGCATGGGCGTGGGCATCGACCAGGCCGGGGATGATGGTCTTGCCGGCGACATCAATGACCCGCGCACCCTCGGGCACCACGACATCGGCACCGACTGCGGCGATCCGATCGCCACGGACCAGCACGGTCCCGGCGTCGATCACCTCGGTGCTGCGCTCGGCATCGCGCAGGGTCACGATCCGCGCACCGACCAGGGCGACCGTATCACCGGGAGCATGCACCGGCAGCGACAGCCCGATCGACACGCCGGACGACGACGCGGGGGTGGCCGGCTTGGCTGCCGCTCCCGGCAGCCAGGGCAGCACATCGGTCAGTCGCCGGCTGTGGTAGCGATCGCCGACCAGCCAGTGCAGCGAGCCCGAATCGGCCGCCCAGTGCAGGTAGGAGCCGACATCCTGGCTGATCCGAGTGATCGGCAGCGCCTGACTGTCCTTGTTGAGTTCGATGACCCGTCCGGTGTTCGGCATCGGTGCGAGATACGCATTGAACAGTTCGGTGAAGGCGACCCAGCGACCATCCGGACTGAGGGTCACGAAATCGACGTACTTGAGATCGAACACGTCACGTGGGCGATCACCGTACAGGCCGACCCGCATCAGTTTCTTCTTGAGGCCACCGCCGGTCAGGTAGAACACCTGGCTGCCGTCGGCGGAGAACTGCGGATCGACACCCTCCTCGGCGATCCGCCGGGCGCTGCCGCCGGCCACCGGCATCAGATAGATGCCCGGATCGGACCCATGCAGACTGCCGGTCAGGCCACTGCCGCCCTGGCGCGACCAGACCACCTGCTGACCATCCGGCGAGAAGCGCGGCCCGTAGTAGAAACCCGGGTCGGTGGTCAGCCGACGCGACGCGCCACTGGCCAGATCGAGCAGGTGGATGGCACCGAGTTCAGCATCCGACCAGGTGGTGTAAAGCAAACGTGTCCCGTCCGGCGAAAAGCTCGGCTGGTATTCGTCCAGGCCCTGGGAGTCGGTCAGCCGCACCGGCACACCATCGGGCAGGGTCTTGCGCCAGAGGGTGCCGACCGCGTGGAAGATCAGGGTCCGGCCATCCGGGCTGGTCGCGACATCGCGGATCATCTTCGGCGCAAACTGGCCGGAAGCCAGCGTCTGACGGAAGCGCAGCGGCTCGGCCAGCACCTGTTCGACCTCGGCGCGGAACGGAATGGCAGTGGCCGTGCCGCTGGCGATCTCGACCCGCCAGAAGCCGCCCTGCGCCCAGATCACCACGGCGCTCGAATCGGGCGTCCAGTCGAAATTGGGATACGGCCCGAAGATCGCCCAGGCTTCCTGCTGATCGTGGCTCAGGCCATCCCATACCGGACGCACCGCGCCGCTGGCGAGATCCAGCACATGCAACACCGATTTGTCGCGCACCCGCTTGACGAAGGCCAGGGTCTTGCCATCCGGCGAGGGCTGCGGTCGCACCGCACCCCCCGGTGTCGCGACCAGGGTGTCGATCCGACCGGTGTCGCGATCGAGCCGTTTGATGGCATAGATCACCCCGTGCGGATTCTTGTTGTACTGGAAATTCGGCCCGGCGCTGACATCCTCGGAAAAGTAGACGTAGCGGCCATCGGGTGACAGCGCCGGTTCGCCGAGATCCTGCTGGTCGTTCTTGCGGGTGGTCAGTTGCAGGCCGGCGCCGCCGCTGCGGTGGTACAGCCACAGTTCGCCCGCACCGAGCGAGCGTTCGGAGGTGAAGTGCTTGCGGCCGATCAGGTACTGGCCATCGGGTGTCCAGACCGGATTGTTGAGCAAACGGAAATCCTCCTTGCTGACTGCCGTGGCATTTTTCCCATCCACCCCGATTCGCCACAGATTGTTGCCGCCACCGCGATCGGAGGTGAAGGCGATCTCTCGACCTTCCGGCGAAAAGCGTGGCTGGACATCCCAGGCCCGTCCCGAGGTCAGGCGACGGGCAGTGCCGCCTTCGATCGGCAGCAGATAGAGGTCGCCCAGCAACGAGAAGACCAGGGTTCGCCCATCCGGACTGAGGTCGAGATCGAGCCAGGTGCCCTGATCGACCGTAAAGCGCACCGTCCGGGCCGGGCCGTGCGGATCATCGACCTGCCAGCTCGGCGCTTTGTCCTTGCCGGATGCTGACGATGCTGCGATCGCGGCACCGGAAATCACAGCACAGGAAATCAAGAAAATCAGGGCGCGGGCGGTGCGAAAATTGAACATTTCGATTCCTCGACGGGCGGCACGACGGTCCAGTTTAGCGGTTGTATGGGTGCGCATCAGCTCGATACGGCGCTTCTTGTCCGTTTCTGTCCGTGTTCACCGTTGCAGTTCGATGAGGGCAGTTCTGTCCTCGTCATGGCAGTCATTGCTGCCACACCCCGAATCGCTGAATCGCGACCCGCAGCAGGGGGAGCAGGCAACGATCCATCGATCCGGTCCGTCCTTCGCCTGCACCCTGGAGGAAACGACCGTGGACATCACCCGCAAGCCCTCAATCGCTCGCCTCAAGACGGTTCGATCAACGGTAGTCGCAAAAACCTCTGTGAAACGTCAGAGCGCCGCATCAGCCGGCCACACCTACCCTGTCAACAAACGGCCAGGAGGTGGTCAGGAAATCCTCGACGACGATCTGCTCAACCTGGAAGCGCACGAACACGCCGCGAAAATCAGCGACAAGGAAATCCAGAAGCTGCACGCCGAACGAGGCCGTTTCACCGATGAAGTCGAGAAATTGCTCGGCAACGAAACAAACGCGCTACCTCTCGAAATCCATGCCGATGGCAAATCCAAGCCTGTCCGCAAGCTACAGATCGACTACCAACCAGCGATCGCATTTGCACGCCCTTCACCGAAATGGCCTCAAGGCATCGTCGATCTCGGCGGTCTGCCGATTCGGACCCGCAGTCCGGGTCAGTTGCCTGTGTTGCCCGACATCGAGCGGCTGAAGCGGTTCCCGATCCTGCCCTGGCGCCCCTCTCTCTGGCCGATCTGGGAAGGTCTGATCCCGCTGCTCCGCTGTCTGGCGGTTCCCGCCAAGAACCGTCGCGCGGAAATCCCCATCGCCGGAGAACCGGCCATGGTGAAAGTGTCGCGCGACTGCTCGCGCGCCTACGTGGTCAACAAACAGGGCCAAGGCACGGTGGTCAACGTCATCACCGAAACAGTCGATGCCACCTTCCAGGTCGCTCCACATCCGAATCCGGCGCGCCCCTATCCGCCCGGACTCGGACCAAACCCCGTGGTTTCTCCGTTCATCAAGGGCGGAATCAACCACAAGTATCGCCGCCTCTACGTCCCGGCCTCCTTCTACCTGGGCGATGGTACGGGGGGGTTCTTCGTCGCGGTGGTGGACGTCAACCCTGGCTCACCGAATTATCTGCAAACCATCGCCTGGATCGATTGTGGATGGCTGCCCGAGCAGGTTTCCTTCACCGCCAATGGCGAAACCGGCGTCATCGCCAACTACATGGAGGGCACGGCCACCATCTTCCGGGTCTCCGACCACACGCCGCTCAACGAAGTGCCACTGTTCCCGGGCGCCGGCGTCGATCAGCTCAATCCGGCCCTCCCCGGCAGCGCCGGAACCTTCGCCCGCTCGGTGGTGGTCGCGAACGTGCCGGGCCGGGGCAATCTCGCACTGGCGACGCTGACCAACAGCACGGGGTTCCCTGGCTTCGCCGCCGTTGAACTCGATACGGCCGGCAATCCAGTGCAGAACATCACCCGCTCCGACATGGGCTTCATCGACGGCATCGCCGTCACCCCGGGCCGGGACCGGGTGCTGCTGGTCGATGCCAGCAATTTCAGGCTGCACGTCTACCGCATCCAGGGGGAAAATTTCGTTTTCGAGAAATCCATCGCCCTGCCAAGCGGAGGTGCCGGCCGGGTGTACATGGGCGGGATCGCCCTGCATCCGACCACCACGCTGGCCTTCCTCGGCACCGGACGAAACCCCGGCAGCGGCATCAATGCCCTGACCTGCGTGAACTACCAGACCGACGTGGTCATGGACCTGCCTGACAACATCGCCAACGGCACTTGGGATTTGGTGATCAAGTCGTTTGGTCTGCCGATCAAACCGCACATCTTCGTGGTCAGCACCTCGGGACGACTCACGATCATTCCCTGCTGATCCGGTTTGATTGCGGCATTCGGCCGAG
>DIHI01000064.1:9721-12077 GCA_002420085.1 Lysobacterales bacterium UBA5700
CGGCCGAGCGCTCAGGCCACGAACCGGAGAGGCTCGCTCCATGCGGCGCGCCAGCCGTTCGCGGTCTTCGGGGGTCATCTCGGCGGCCAGTTCGGCAAGCGCGTTCTGCGTGCGTGACTGGAGCCGACCATCGGCCTCGCGCAGCGCGGCCAGGGCCAGTCTGAGTCGATCGACCTCGAACGGTTCGGCCCGCAGCGCTTCGGCCACTTCGATGCGCGCCTGCCGGGCGGCGCGCAGGTCCGGGATCCAGACCCGGCGTTGCTTCTGGAACTCGCGACGCATCAACTCGCGCCACGGGCCATTCGCCGCCGACGGCAGCGGTGCCTCGATCGCGCGTTCGGCGCGTTCGACCCGCCAGGCCAGGGCGACCAATGCCGAAGCCAGCATCAGGTTCAGCGTCAGCGAAACCAGCACCAGCCAGCGCAGCCAATCCGGAGGAGCAGCAACCGGTGTATTCATGGCATGGACTCCGGCCACCCCAGCCCATCGCTCGACCCGCCGTCGACCTGCTCGAAGCCGGCCAGCAGCAGCCACTGCTCCGGATCGTCCATAGCCAGCGGCGGACTCAACACCACGCCCAAGGCAATCCCGCCCGCCAGCCCCATGGCTGCCACCGGCGCCAGCAGCGGCCAGCCACCCAGCCAGCGCCACAGCGAGGGCCGGGTGTCCAGCCGGGCCAGTATCCGCTCGGACAGCCAGACGGCCGGCGCCTCAGGTTCCGGCAGCGTGAGCAGCCGCGCATCGAGATCGAGCGCGCGCCGACGCAGGCGCTCGGCCTCCGGCTCGACTCGACACAGCGCTTCGGCCCCGGCACGCTCGGCGGCCGGCCAGCGTGTCGGATCGCCGCCCCAGGCATCCAGCAACTCGCGCAGGCGCGCCAATGACATCGCATGTTCCGTTGTCGAATCGCGGCTCATGGCTGCATCTCCGGGTGAGGTTCGTCCAGCAGTCGTCGCCGCAGATGGCGTCGGGCGCGTGCCAGCAACGACTCCAGCGCGTGCTCGGAAATCCCCAGCACCGCCGCCGCTTCACTTTGCGCCATGCCCTGGTGCAGGCACAAGATCAAGGCTTCCCGCTGCCGTTCCGGCAATTCCGCCAGGGCCGCCCGGACCTGCCGTTGCGACTGTTCACGGGCCAGGGAGGCTTCCGGTCCGATAGCGGGATCTCCCGCGACCTCATCGGGCTCGATGTCATCGCGGATGTCCTCGCGCGTGCGTCGGCGCAGCCGATCGCGACAGCGGTTGATCGCAACGGTGTGCAGCCAGGTGGCGAACCGGGCCTCGCCCGGTCGCCAGCGATGGGCACGCCGCCACGCCTGGAGGAAGGTCTCCTGCACGGCATCATCGGCTTCGGCACCGGTGCCGAGCAGGCGCTGGCAAAGTCCGTGCAGGCGTCCCAGGTGCCGATTCATGAGTGTAGCCATGGCGGCCCGCTCGCCGCGTGCGATGGCCGCCACCAGGTCGGCATCCGGGTCATCGGCTTGCGATTGCACACCCTGCACTCCCAGAAATCGACCATCGTCCTGCCGCACTCGGCGACAGGACGATGTTTCGGCATGATCGCCGCCAGTATGCCGCTGACCGACAGCGAACGTAACCATCGCCGATGGGCCGGCCACAGCATCGCCTCGACGTCACGTCCACCGGCATTGCAATCAACCGTTGTCGTCGCCGCCTTCACCACCGCCACGACGGGCCGCCCGACGCTCGCCACGAGTGATGACGCCATCGCCGTTGAGATCGGCATTCTCGATCGCCTTCAGACGCGGCGCCTGAAACTCCTCGACGCTGACCCGACCATCGCCATCGCTGTCGAGTGCGGCATAGCGCTCGGCCTGGCGCTCGGCACGACGTTGCTCGCGATGTGCGGCCACTTCCTCGGTGGTGATGAAGCCGTCGGCATCGGCATCAATGGCCTGGGCCGTCTCGCGGATCCGCTGCTGGGCAGCGGCGACGTCGATTTCCTCCAGCAACGGGCGATGACCAGCAGCACCGAAACCGGGGCGGGTCTGTTGCGCGAAGGCAATGCTGGTGCCAGCCAGGGTGACGGCAGTGACGGCAGCAAGAACGATGCGACGATTCATGGTGATCTCCTCGGTTGGATTCAGGGTTCGGTCCGATCTCGCTCGTCCCGTGACCCTTGAACGCCACCCCAACCCGGTTCCGTCGCGGGCCGCCGATCCCCGTTGCCGTCGGTTCAGAAAAAAATGGCCCCGGCCGAAGCACGGGGCCAATGATCACAAGGAATCGAAGATCCGGATCAGTTGCGGATGACCTCGACATCATCGACCAGCCAGCCGAGGAAGCTGTTGCTGGTGCTGTCGACGCTGTCGAAGAAGAACCGGACCCGGAACTGC
>DIHI01000125.1:0-302 GCA_002420085.1 Lysobacterales bacterium UBA5700
GGCAATCACCATCGGATCGACATCACCGGCCAGCGGCACACGACGCATGTGAACCTTGAGAATCTGTTCGCGCCCCCGGACATCGGGCAGGCCGACCACCACCTGGCGATCGAAGCGACCGGGCCGGAGCAGGGCCGGATCGAGCACATCGGGGCGGTTGGTGGCAGCGATGACGATCACGCCCTCGGTGCCCTCGAAACCGTCCATTTCCACCAGCAGGGCATTGAGGGTCTGCTCCCGCTCGTCGTGGCCGCCGCCCAGTCCGGCGCCGCGATGGCGACCGACCGCGTCGATCTCGTCGA
>DIHI01000125.1:508-726 GCA_002420085.1 Lysobacterales bacterium UBA5700
GAGATCGAGAAGAACGGCACCTTGGCCTCACCGGCGATGGCCCGTGCCAACAAGGTCTTGCCGGTGCCGGGCGGTCCGACCATCAGCACGCCGCGCGGAATCTTGCCGCCGAGTTTCTGGAACTTGCCGGGATCACGCAGAAACTCGACCAGTTCGGCGACTTCCTGCTTGGCTTCGTCGCAGCCGGCGACATCCGAGAAATTGACCTTGACCTGATC
>DIHI01000125.1:914-1734 GCA_002420085.1 Lysobacterales bacterium UBA5700
TCGCCCTGCATCTTGGCGCGCGAGCGACCGAAGCTCATCGCGCCACGGCCGGCCCCACCGGACTGCAACTGGCGCATGAAGAAGATGAAGATACCGATGAACAGGGCATAGGGCAGGAGATAGAGCAGGATGCCGGTGAAGGTCATGCCTTCCAGCGGAACCTGTTCGATGCGGACGTTGTAGTTGATCAGGTCGTTGACCAGATCCTTGTCGCGCGGGTTGTGGGTGATGAACTGCGAGCCGTCCTTGCGTACACCACGAATGGTGATGCCGTCGGACTCGATCTTGACCCGCTCGACGGTGTTGTCGCGAACCTGCTGGATGAACTGGTCGTACAGCAGGGTCTCGGTGCCCAGGCCGCGCTGGGAGAAACTCTGGAACACCACCATCAGTACGGCGGCGACCACGATCCAGAGCAGCAGGTTTTTTGCCAGTTCGTTCATCGATGTCCTCAGTGCCCACCACGGGCGGGATTGCTGCGCGCCGGAACCGTCATTTATTTCTTCAGCCCGGTCGCCAGAGCGTACACCTCGGGCGATCGGCCGCGCGAGGCTTTCGGTTTTCTCACAGTCACCTTCTGGTAATGCTGGCGCAACGACCGCACGTAGTCGTCGAACCCCGGCCCCATGAACAGCTTGACCAGAAAGGCAGCATCCGGTTTCGACCAGGCCAGTGCGAAATCCCTGGCCAGTTCGGCCAGATGCATCGCGCGCGGCTGATCGACCGCACCGATACCGCTGATATTGGGCGCCATGTCCGACAAAACAAGATCGACCCGCTGGCCGGCCAAGGCCGTCTCCAGACGCGACAGTGCATCGGC
>DIHI01000125.1:1902-11977 GCA_002420085.1 Lysobacterales bacterium UBA5700
CCCAGATCGACCACCACCATGCCCGGCTTCAGCAGTCGGTCGCGGTCGAGCATCTCATCCAGTTTGAATGCGGCCCGCGAACGCAGGCCCTCGCTCTGCGCCCGCTTGACGAACGGATCCTTGAAATGCTCCTCCAGCCAGCGTTGGCTGCTCTTGCTGCGAGCCACGGCAACGGTTCCCGATCAAAGGCGCATGATACCCTTATCGGTCCATTTCGATCGAATCTGTCGTCCGATGGCACTCAAGCCGGCCCTGACTTCGTCCCAGAAGCGCTATCTGCGCGGCCTCGCCCATGCACTCAAGCCGGTCATCCTGGTCGGTGGCAAGGGCGTCAGCGATGGTCTGCTTGCTGAACTCGATCTGGCGCTGGAACGCCACGAACTGCTGAAGGCCAGGATCGCGGCCGAGGATCGCGACCAGCGCGATGCCTGGATCGTCCAACTGACCCAGCGCAGCGGTGCCGAACTGATCCAGCGGGTCGGCAATACCGCGACCCTGTTTCGCCCCAACCGCGAGGCGCCCCGGATCGTCCTGCCCCGCTGATGCAGTTGATCGAGGAAACCCCGAAGGCCCGGTTCGTGGTCCGTGCGGTCGGACCAGATGCAGTGCTGGTCAATGATCGGACCTGTCGGGCCAGTCTGATCGTCGCGCCGAACCAGTTGATCGAGGATTGGCGGCACGCACCGGAGCTGACCCCGGAAGACCTGCACCCGATCCTGGCCCTGGCGCCGGACGTGATCCTGCTTGGCACCGGTGATCGCCTGCGCCGACCGTCGATCACGGTATACGGGTATTGCCTGTCGCGCGGAGTCGGGATCGAAGTCATGGACAATGCTGCGGCCGGTCGCACCTACAACGTCCTGGCCGGCGAACAGCGGGCCGTGGTTGCCGCCTTCATGCTGCCGGCCCAGGCCATCGCCTGAGTCGAGGCGCTACCCTCTGAGCGGCGCGGGCGCGAGCGGAGCCGCCCGAACGATTCGATCCAACCGACTCAATCGCCGACCAGATCGGCGATCCGCCAGAGATAGAAGCTGGCGCAGGTTCGGAACGGTGCCCAGCACTGGCCGCGCTCCGCCAACTGCTGCCGGGACGGCGGTTGTGCCAGACGATCGATCCGCTGCGCGCCCCGGCGAATGCCCAGATCGTCGATCGGTAACAGGTCCGGACGGCCGAGCCGGAACATCAGCAGCATTTCCACCGTCCAGCGGCCGATGCCGCGAACCGGGGTCAATGCGGCCACGATCGCCTCGTCGTCCATGCATGACATCTGGCGTGCATCCGGCAATTGGCCAGCATCGCTCCGCCGGCAGAGATCACGCAAGGCGGCCTGCTTGTTGGCCGACACCCCACAGGCGCGCAGCCCGGCATCGTCCAGACTGGCGAGGGCGGCCGCGTCGAGCCGGGCCGAACCAGTCGCGGCCTCGATCCGACCGATGATGGTGGCGGCCGCCTTGCCGGAAAGCTGCTGATGCAGGATCGATCGGGCCAGGGCATCGGTCAGGTCGAACGATTGCCGCCAGCGCGGCTCGGCCGGCAGCGGTCCGAGCCGCTCGATCCAGGGCGCCAGACGGGGATCGGCCTGGGCAAGCTGCGCACTCGCCTGCGCCATATCGAAGCCCCGGCGACGGCGCATCAGGCCGGCTCGGCTCGGCTGTGTCGGCAGGCCCGGATCGGGTCGATCCGGGCATTGCCAATGCCGTGCAGGCGGTTGATCACCACTCAGCCGGGCCGATCGGAGGTGAAGTCACCTGGATCGCGGCGCAGGTTGCCGACCTTGAAAGCCGGCAATCGGAACTGCCAACCGCGCGTCTTCTCGCGCAGGGCCTCGACCTCGGCACGGCTCCGGGCAACCCGGTCGGCGACTGATTCCGGCAGTTCTTCGGCAACGTTGGCCGACGCATCAGCCGGCGGAGCATCGGACCCGCCCTCCCCGGCCCCTGGCGCGCCGGTCGATTCGCTGTCGGCCGATGCACCCTCGGTCGATGCACCGTCGGCGGGCTCACTCTCAGAGCCGCCATCATCAGCCGCATCGGCCGGGGCTTGCGTGCGCGACTTGCGGCGCTCGATCGCCCGCAGGTCGCGCTGGTATTCCTGGTCGTGGAATGCGGTGGCACGGGCCTCGTCGAACTCGAAGGTGAATCCCGCCCAGGGCATGATCGCCGGATCGGCGATCGAGATTTGATCCGGCCAGAACGACACGGTGGCCCGCAGACCATCGCGACGAACGAACTCGGCGACCATGTCCGGCGCTTCGTCGGGAGGCTCGATCTGCTCGACGTCATCCAGGCGCAGGCCGTCGAGGAAGCCGGCCGCACTGAGCAGAGCGGTCTCGTTACCGACCTCACCCTTGGGCGCCGAGGTCAGCACCCAGCCGGATTCGGTCGAGTCGCCGGAACGCTCGAATGCGGTCAGCGTGCCGCTGGCCCGTTCGATCCGCACCGAGACCAGATCGCCCTCCGGGATCGACAGCAATGCCCGCGCCAGCCACCGGGATGGATCCAACTCGACCGCCAGATCGGTATCGGCAAGCCAGCTCTGGGCATCCCCTGGGATGCGGACATAACTGCCGCTGCCATTGGGGTTGTTCTGGCCGATCAGGAGCGAATCGAGCCGCTCACCGGCGGCGATATCGACCCGCACGCCCGTTCCGCTGCGTTCGGTCGAGCCTTCGCTGTTGCTATCCGCCGCCGGCTCGGCATCGATGTCGGCAACGCCGAGTTGTCCATAGTTGCTGGCCAGTGCGGTCTTGGCTTCGAGGCGACTGGCCTTGGCCAGTTTGCTCAACCACTCGCGCAGCCGCTTGACATCGGCCGGCCAGCCATTGCGCTGGCTGACCGTCCAGCCGGCCTCACTGCGGGTCAGGCCGACCAGTTCCTTCTGTCCTGGACCGATGATGCTGATCCGGTCCAGGTCATCGATCCGCTGGGCCAGATCCGGCAGCAGGGGCTCACCCACATGACTGCCATCGCCGGAGCGATAACGGTCGCTCAACCACAGCGCTGTCAGCAACAGCAGCAGTGCGACGACGCCGGAAACGGCAAGCAATTTCTGACGGCTCATGTTGTGACGGCTCATGGCGATCAAGCCTCCCCGCGCTGGGCTCGTTTGCGACGACGGACCTGCCAGAGTGCGAAACCGGCGGCAAACAGGCTGACCAGCACCGGCATCAGCAGGATGTTGATGAGTTTCAGGCGCGTGCCGAGCGCTTCGATGTCGGCATCAAGCGTGGCCCGGACCTCGCGCAATTCCCCCCGGATGCGCAGCCGCTGGGACTCGAACCGTTCCAGTTCCGCCTGTTGTTCGGGCGACAGGCTCAGCGCTCCGGATTCACCGGGATTGGACTGCAATTCGTTCAACCGCCGCTCGGTCTCCTGCAACTCGGCCTGAAGCTCGCGTTCCTTGATCCGGAAGCGATCGTCGGCACGGCGCTTGATGGCATCGACGGTATCGAACGCGCGGGCGGCAATGGCACGGGTACGAACCTGGATCAGATCGGTGCTGCCGACCAGATTATCGACGGCATTGACCACGAAATCGCCATTGCTGGCAAACGGATTGAGCATGCGCTGGCCGAAGAAGCCCTGCACCTGCACCCACAGGCGATCGGCGAGCATGTCGGTATCACCAACCAGGATGATGTTGACATCCTTCGTGGACTCGGCCAGATGGCCCTCACCGCTGCGCTCCGGGAAGGCGGTCGGCAGCCGCTCGGCATGCAGGCGGGCCGCCAGCACATAGCGCTGGCCGGTGGCAATGAAGCCTTCCATCAGGGTGCTGGGATCGGGCATCACCTGGACGTTCTCGATGCCGGTCAACATGGCATTGGCCGTGCTTTGCAGCAGGGTTTCCATGCGCACCGGCGCCTGATCGGCGAGATCGAATCGGCCGGCCGTGGTCAGATTGACCGCCGCCATGCCCGAGGTGACCACGTCCTGCTGGCTCATGTCGGCCTCACCCAGACCGAGGATGGCCGGGTGCCGAACCGGCTGCTGGTTCGGATCCGGCCGGACCGGCACCGCCAATTGCGAATCGAGCACCACGACACCGGGGTCGTAGCGCACACCCCATGCCTCGAACAGCTTGCCGAGATTGGACGAGCGCTCCCGCCCCATCGCCTCGAACTGGCTGCCCGGACCGGGGCCATCGATCTCCGAATGCGGATCGACGAACACCAGCAGGCGGCCACCCCGCAGCACGAACTGATCGATCACATACAGGGCATCGTCGGACAGGCCCTTGGGATGGACCACCATCAACAGATCGACATCGTCGGCGATGGTCGTATACGGCGCCCGCAGTCGGCGAATCTCGAACAGTTGCCGCAATTCCTCGTCGATCACCCAGGCATCGCGCGGCTGGCCCAGCGCCGGGTCGAAGCCCGGTCCCATCTCCAGCGTGGAGATCAGGCCGACCACCGGACGCTTGCTGTCACTGAGGGTGGAAATCAGCTTGGCCAGGTCGTATTCGAGGAAGCCTTCCTTGTCCGGCTGGAAGAACGGAATGATGGTCTGACCGTCGGTGGAATTGGTCCCGGCTAGGCCGAAGAACAGGGACTGGCCATTGGCACCGACCGGCACCGAGCGCAGTCCGAAGCCGGTGGCGCGATCCTCGCTCTCGGTGAATGGCTGCGGGTTGATCGCCTCGAATCGGATCTTGCCGTTCGAGCGGGCCGCCATCTCCTCGATCAGTTCGCGGACCCGTGCGGCATAGTTGCGCAGTGGTGGAAGGTCGCGTGCGGCATCTTCGGAGAAGAAGAAATACAGGTTGATCGGCTCCTCGATCTTGTCGATCACCGCCTTCGTGCCGTCGGTGAGGGTATACAGGCGGTTCTCGGTCAGGTCCACGCGCAGACCGCGCAGGAACAGGCCACTGAGAACCACGGCGGCGAGGAACACGGCGGCGATGACCAGCAACGATGAGCCGGTGAGAACTTGAAGTTGGCTGCGTTTCATGACGGAGTCGGTTGGCTTCAGTCGGCTTTCTTCAGTTCAAGCACCACGGCGCAGGCAGCGAGCCAGGCGACGATGGTGAAGACGAAGAACAACACGTTTCGGAAATCCACAACGCCCTTGGAGATGACCGAGAAGTGGGTCAGGAAGCTCAGTTGGGCAATGGCATCGACCAGGGCCATCGGCGCCCAGCCCTCGAACAGATTGAGTACCAGCGGCGAGCCGGCCAGCAGCAGCAGGAAGCAGACCAGCACCGTAAGGATGAAGGCCACGACCTGATTGCGGGTGGTTGCCGAGATGCAGGTGCCGATCGCCAGGAAGGCACCGGCCATCAGCCAACTGGCGATGTAGCCGGCCAGGATCACGCCGTTGTCGGGATTGCCCAGGTAGTTGACCGTGATCCACATCGGAAAGGTCAGCACCAGGGCGATTCCGACGAATACCCAGGCCGCCAGGAACTTGCCGCGTACCGCTTGGGCCAGGGAGATCGGCAGGGTCAGCAGCAACTCGATGGTGCCGACCTTGCGCTCTTCCGACCACAGCCGCATGGCCACCGCCGGCACCAGGAACAGGTACAACCAGGGGTGGAAGTTGAAGAACGGCTGCAAGTCGGCCTGGCCACGCTCGTAGAACCCGCCGAGGTAGAAGGTGAAGGCTCCGGCCAGGGCGAGGAAGATGACGATGAAGACATAGGCGACCGGGGTGGCGAAATAGCTCGCCAGCTCGCGCCTGAAGACCGCCAAGGTCGGGCTCATGCTGCCTCCTTTCCGGTGGTGATGGTCCTGAACACTTCGTCGAGCCGACCGCGTTCGATCCGGCTGTCGGAAAACCCGAGCCCGCGCGCCCGCAACCGCTCGGCGACCGGGTCGGCCAGCGCCTGGCCACTGGCGGGAAACACGAACACCCGGCCCGAGCGGACATCGACCTGAACACCGGCCACCCCCGGCATGCCTTCGATCGCCGCGCGCACCGCAACGCTGTCCTCGACCTGCATGGACAGGGCGCCGTGGTAACGCGAGCGCTGCTCCAGCGCCTCCGGCGACTCATCGACCAGCACCCGACCCTGGGCGATGATGATGGCGCGGGTGCAGACCGCGTTCACTTCTTCCAGGATGTGGGTGGAGATGACGATGGTGCGCTGCCGCGACAACTCGCGAATCAGTTCGCGCACCTGATGCTTCTGGTTCGGATCGAGGCCATCGGTGGGTTCGTCCAGCACCAGTACCGGTGGATCGTGCAGGATGGCCGCCGCCAGACCGACCCGTCGCCGGAAACCCTTGGACAGGGTATCGACCGGCTGGCCGAGCACAGCACTCAGATCGAGCCGCTCGATGGCATCGGCCAGTCGCTCGCGACGGCGCTCGCCGTCCAACCCGCGAACGTCGGCAACGAAACCGAGAAAGCCGGTGACCGTCATTTCACCGTAGCTGGGCGCGCCTTCGGGAAGGTAGCCCAGCGACCGACGGGCCGCCAGCGGCTCACTGGACACATCGTGTCCGCAGACGCTTGCAGTGCCGCCGGTGGGTGTCAGGAAACCGGCAATCATCTTCATGGTGGTCGATTTGCCGGCCCCGTTGGGACCGAGAAAACCGAGCACCTCCCCGGGCTCGACGGTGAAACTGACGTCATCGACGGCCAGTTTGTCACCGTAGCGTTTGGACAGCGAGTGCGTTTTGATCATCGGATTCGATCGGCAGTGGGTTGACGAGCATGTGGCCGGCGCGCCTTGCGGGGTCCGACCGCAGAGAGACCGCAGGTCGCACCAGACAGCGGACGCGCCACACTGGAGCCGCAGATGGGGGCTCCAGTGCGACTTTCAAGGGGGGAGACCCCGGATCGATCGATCAGCGCCGCACGCCGTCGCCCGTGGTCTTTCCGGACACCGGCCAGTAGACGTTGAATTCGCTGTCTTCCGGCGTGGTGGTCTCGATGTCCTGGAGGTACTCCTCGAAGGCGCGGTCGTGGACCAGTTCGCCGCGGGTTTCAGCCCAGGCGCGCAACTGATCGCGCTTGACCGGCAGCCCGGCCGGATGGCCGCGGTATTCGGCCTTCAGCGCCCGTCCCTGATAGCTGCGACCGAGTTGCACCTCGCCTTCCAGGACGACCGAAGTCGGGTCCATGGCCTCGACCAGGGGCAGATCCTCGGCGCCGAAGCTGTCCGGCTTGCTGGCGGGGTCGAGGCTCTCGCTGTCGTCGGCGAGCGCGTCGCTGCCGGCCTCGGCCGGGTCGGCTTCGGTCTCGGGCAGCGGCCACGGCCACTCGCCACCCTTGCGCCGGACCGGCTGCTGGATGTCGAATTCGTAGGTGTCGGAACCGAAGTTGGTGGTCACCAGACGGAACGGCCCGGCCGCGACCAGATCGTTCTTGTCCATCACCTGCTTGATCCACTTGAGCTGGGTGAGGGTGGCGTTCTCGACCGCCGTGATGTTGCGCTCGGACTTGGTCTCCATGTACAGGATGTTCTGTGCAGGGATATCGACCGAGCGCACGATCACGTCGGAGTAGTCGAAATTGGGGATGGTCGCCAGCAGGGCGCTCAGGTTGTCGAGCCCCTTGCGGATGTCGCGCCCGAAGTTGCGCGGGGCATAGATCCCGGCGAAGCGGCCGCGCAGATCCCAGCCGTACTTGACGGTGTAGCGTTGGGTGATCTCGGTGGTGCGCTGCTTGCGCTCGATGAAGAAGTCCATGCGCTTTTCTTCACCGAAGCTGCTGTCCTGGATCTCGAAACTGAGCCTGGCCTCGTCACCGTCGATCGAACTTTTGGTCAGGGTCCAGCTACCCGAGCCGACGCTCTTGAAGAATGAATTGAATTCCAGTCGAGCGCCTTCGCCGAACTGCGGTCCGGAAGCGCTGTAGCGGATCCGGGGATCCTTCAGGCGCAGCGAGTTCCAGTCCTCGAAGCGGGTGAAACCATTGAGGATGTCGTAGACGATCCGGACGGGGCGGTTGGTCTCGACGGTCTCCTCGATCCGACGCTGTTCGGGCAGCAAGGCACCGACCGTCACCAGCACGACGAAAACGATCAGCAGCGCCACCACGAGTTCTAGAAAACGGGTCATTCAATGCTCTCCACAAGGTCGATCCCCACGGCAGGGCCGCGGCCAATGTGCAATCGTAGCAGCACTGGCCGGGAGATTTCATGCGGCGATGGCACATCGCCGCCGACCGACCGCCCCGATCGGCCGGCACCGGCGTGCGATCGCGGCCACCCGCAGCGCTTGCCGGGCGGCCAGCGCCAGCCCTTCGCCTGACATTGATCAGACCACCGCCAGACCGGCCTGACCGTGCCCGACCGTGCCTGAGCGGGCCGTGCAGACGGCTCGGCTCAGACCAGATTCAACTCGAATGCCTTCAGCACCGCGCGGGTGCGGTCGCGCACCCCCAGCTTGGACAGGATGTTGGAGACGTGATTCTTGACCGTGCCCTCGGCCACTCCGAGCGAGTTGGCGATCTCCTTGTTGGAGTAGCCGCCGGCCATCAGGCGCAGGATCTCGGTCTCGCGCTCGGTCAGCGGGTCCGGCTGGTCCAGGCTCTGGAAGGCATTGTGCATGTGCTCCAACCCGGACAGCAGGCGCTGGGTCACCGCTGGCTGCACCAATGAGCCACCAGCGGCAACGGTGTGGATGGCATCGACCAGTTGCTCAAGCGATACGTCCTTGAGCAGATAGCCGCGCGCGCCGGCGCGAATGCCAGCCAGCACCAGTTGGTCGTCGTCGAAGGTGGTGAGAATGATCGTCGCCGGAAGCTGTCCACGCCCGGACAGTGTCTGCAAGGCTTCCAGCCCGGACATCACCGGCATCCGCATGTCCATCAGCACGACATCCGGACCGACCTCGGGGATCAGTTCGACGGCATGCTTGCCGTCACTGGCTTCGGCGACCACGCGAATGTCGTCGGAAAGTTCGAGCAACGAACGAATGCCCTGGCGTACCAGGTTCTGGTCATCGACCAGCAGTACCCGAATCATGAGACTCCCTCCATCGGCAGATCGATATCGAGCGAAAACCCTTTGCCGGGCGCGGTCGCCCAGCGCAGCGTACCGCCAAGCGCGGCCAGACGCTCGCGCATGCCGCGCAGTCCGTTGCCGGCCTGGACGGCATCGCCACCGCGACCATTGTCGCGAGCATGCAGCGCCAGGCCGGCGGCGGACCGGGTCAGGCGCAACACCAGATGCCGGGCACCGGCATGACGCACGGTATTGGTGATGATTTCCTGGGTGCAGCGCAGCAGGACATGGGCGCGCTCGGGATCCTCGATCAGCAGCGGCTCCTGGATGTCCAGATCGATCGTCAGTCCGGGCACCCCCTCGGCCAGGGTCCGCAGTGCCAGGGTCAGATCGACCGCGCCATCCTCGCGCAACCGACTGACCGCCTCGCGAACATCGGTCAACAGCAGTTTGGCCAGGGTCTGGGCCTGCTGGACGTGCTCGCGGCTCTTGCCGGCACTCAGGTGGCTGGCGACTTCCAGATTCAGGCTCAGGGCGGTGAGATGGTGGCCGAGGAGATCGTGCAGCTCGCGCGAGATGCGCATCCGTTCGCTCAGTCGCGAGCTTTCCGCCAGCAGCGCCCGAGTCGCCCGCAGTTCGGCATTGAGCCGGCGCTGCTCGTCGCGCGCCTGGGCCTGCTGCTTGGCCACCAGGCCGGTGACGAAGGTGAAGCTGGAATAGCCGACGTACAGGGCCGATTGCAGGACGGCGGCAAACAGGCTGAAGCCCTGGCCCTGGGTGAACACCGGCACCAGGGCGACATGCTGGAGCACCAGCCAGGCGATTCCGACCGGCAAGGGCAGCAGCCAGGGCAGGACGCCGGCCACGATCAGCAGCAGCACGCCACCCAGACCGGTGCCGCTGAAATGGCTGACCGCGATCGCCGAGCAGGTGATCAGGGCGAGCAGGGCGAGGTCGAGCAGGCCCGAACGACGCGCACCGAGATGGCGGGTCACGGCCCAGTAGCCGAGTCCGAAGCCCAGGTAGGCGGTCGCCCACAAGGCCAGATCGAGGGTCAGGGCGGCCTCCTGGCCGAGATCATCCGGAAAATGCCAGGCGTTCAGCAGCAACGGGATGCCGACCATGGCCCAGGTGAACAGGCCGGCATAGCGCAGCAACTGGGTATGGCTGAAGCGCATCG
>DIHI01000125.1:12150-20042 GCA_002420085.1 Lysobacterales bacterium UBA5700
GCCAGACGCCGGCCGGACGATCCCGAATGCCGCCGTGCGATCCGGACGGCGGCAGGGGTCATGCATGGACAGGGCGGGGCGATCGGGTTCATGGCCCAGCCATCATAGTCCTCGGCGCAATGCTGGAAACGGGTACAAGGTCACGCCCCCCCCTGGGGTGAACGTCGGCCCCGCCCTGACACCCTCCCGAAGCCATGCGATAATCTCGCCGGCACGGCCTCACCGCCGCCCCCACGACAGCTACCGGAGTCGCGAATGCCCCTACGCCTGCGTGACGTGCGTGAAAGCGACCTGGATTCGGTTCTGGCGCTCAACAACGCCGCCGGGTCGACGATTCTTCCGCTCGACGCCGCCCGCCTGCGCTTCCTGTTCGATCATGCGGCCTATTTTCGGGTTGCCGAGATCGAGGGAAACATCGCCGGCTTCCTGATCGCCATGGATCAGGACGCCCCCTACCCGAGCAGCAATTTCCTCTGGTTCAGGCGCCACTACCCGGAATTCTGCTACATCGACCGGATCGTGATCGCCGGCCGCTACCGGGGTCTGGGCCTGGGCCGGGTGTTCTATGCCGATGTCCAGAGCTTCGCCGAGGTGCGCAGCCCGGTGCTGACCTGCGAGGTGTTCCTGCAACCCGGCAATGATGTCGCCCTGCTCTTCCACGGGATGTTCGGCTTCAATGAGGTCGGTCAGCAGGTGATGCCAGGCATCGAGCAGCGGGTCGCCATGCTCAGCAAGGACATGTGCAGTTGGCCCTGGGTCCAGCAGACCTATCTGGTCGACGGTCCCGGCCGGCTACCCGACGAACCCTGGCTGAACGGTCGCGCGATCCATGCGCGCGAACCAGCCCGAGCCACCGGCACCTGACCCACGCATACCGGCCAATGGCAGCGAACGAATTCGGTTTCGAGCCGGCTGGCGAACTCAGGTTCGGCCAGGTCGGCATCGCCAATCTGCGGATACTCCGGCTCGATCTGGAGCGACTCGCCGAGGACATGGCCGCGCGGGTCGCTCGGGCACCCGCGATGTTCGCGGGGGCCGCCGTGGTGATCGATTTCGGCGCGCTCAGTACCTGTCCTGACGCGGCTGTGGCACGCGCGCTGATTGATCGCCTGCGGACAGCGGGCGTGCGACCAGTGGCGCTCGCCTACGGCACACGCGAGATCGAGGCACTGGCAGCCAGCCTGGACCTGCCCTTGCTGGCAAAATTCCGGGCGCAGTACGAGTCCGAGTCATCGCCGCCCTCGCCCCCCGAACGCAGCCGTACACGGCCACAGCGGTCAGTCGAGCCGGCTACCCGGGCTGACCACGGTGGCGGCCAGGGCGGGTCGCGGGTCATCAGTCAGCCGGTGCGCTCCGGCCAGCAGGTCTACGCCGAGGGCGGTGATCTGGTGCTGACCGGCCAGGTCGGTGCCGGTGCCGAAGTGATTGCCGACGGCTCGATCCATGTCTACGGCCCGTTGCGCGGTCGCGCACTGGCCGGTGCTTCCGGAAACACCCGCGCCCGCATCTTCTGCCTGGACTTCGCGGCCGAACTGGTCTCGGTGGCCGGGCACTACAAAGTCATCGAGGAAATCCCCGCCGGCCTGCGCGGCAAGCCGGTTCAGGTCTGGCTGGACGGGGCATCCTTGCGAATCGAACAACTGCCATGAGTGAGGAACAGGCATGAACGAAGGCGTCAAAACGACCGCTCCCGGCACGGACTCGACCGCAGCGAACGCCGGCGCCCGGATCGGCGCCGAAGTCATCGTCGTCACCTCCGGCAAGGGCGGTGTCGGCAAGACCACCACCAGCGCCAGCCTGGCCTGCGGCCTGGCTCGGCGCGGCAAGAAAGTGGCCGTGATCGATTTCGATGTCGGCCTGCGCAACCTCGACCTGATCATGGGCTGTGAGCGGCGCGTGGTCTACGACTTCGTCAATGTCATCCAGGGTGAAGCCTCGCTCCGGCAGGCGCTGATCAAGGACAAGCGAATCGACAGTCTGTACGTGCTGGCTGCTTCGCAGACCCGCGACAAGGATGCCCTGACCCGCGAAGGCGTCGAACAGGTGCTGGCAGCGCTGTCCGAGGACGGCTTCGATTGCATCGTCTGCGACTCGCCGGCCGGGATCGAGAAAGGCGCCCACCTGGCGATGTACTTCGCCGACCGGGCAGTGGTCGTGGTCAATCCGGAGGTCAGTTCGGTGCGCGATTCCGATCGCATCCTCGGATTGCTTGCATCCAAGACCCGCAAGGCCGAACTGGGCGGCACGGTCAAGGAGTGCCTGCTGCTGACCCGCTACAGCCCGACACGGGTCGAGGCCGGCGAGATGCTCTCGATCGCCGATGTCGAGGAAGTGCTGGGCCTGACGGCGATCGGGGTGATCCCCGAATCGGCCGACGTGCTGAACGCCTCCAACTCCGGTGTGCCGGTGATCCTGGCCGAGGATTCCACGGCGGGCCAGGCCTACGAGGACACCGTCGCCCGACTGCTCGGCGAGGATCGTCCGATGCGCTTCACCCAGGTCGAGAAGAAGGGTCTGTTCCAGAAGCTGTTCGGAAGCTGATCATGGGATTCTTCGACTTTCTCAAGCAGAAGAAAAACACCGCGTCGGTCGCCAAGGAACGGCTGCGCATCATCGTCGCCCAGGAACGCGGCACCCGGGGCGGACCCGACTACCTGCCGCTGCTGCGCAGGGAACTGCTGGAAGTGATCCGCAAGTACGTCAGCGTCGATGCCGATGCGGTCAAGGTCGAACTGACCAAGGATGGCGACCACGAAGTTCTCGACATCACCGTTGCCCTGCCCGAGGGCGACGACGGCCGGCCGATGACGGGCCTCTGACCGCCCGAGCGGACAGCGCTTGACCGCGACCACGACAGCGCCGGACCCGGCAGGCGGGACGATCGACACCGCCGCTGCGGTGCTGACCCTCGCCGACATCGACCTCTCGGCCTGCGCGACCCTGCTCGCCGGCTACCACCTCAAACTGGTCGCATTGCCGGTCGAGGCCGATATTCCGGGCAGCTACTGGGGCGCCCCGGAGGCCGGCGTGATCGGCTCGCGGGTGTTCGTCCGGCCGGATACTCCGGTGCATTCTCTGCTGCACGAAGCAGGCCACCTGATCGTGCTGCCGCCAGAGCGCCGGACGATGGTCGATACCGATGCCAGCGATTCCCAGATCGAAGAGGACGCCACCTGCCTGCTCCAGATCCTGCTGGCCGATGCCCTGCCCGGCGTCGGCCGTGATCGCCTGATGGCCGACATGGATGCCTGGGGCTACAGTTTTCGACTTGGCTCGACCCGAGCCTGGTTCGACCACGACGCCGAAGACGCCCGCGCCTTCCTGGCGGCACGCGGCCTTGCTGCCATCCCGACCCTGCCGACCGGGCCCGGCGGTGCTAAAGTCTGGCCTCCGTCACCGACACCCGACCCGATCCGATGAACACACCGATTCGATTCCCGGCACTCACCGCCCTCGGCCTGGCCATTCTGGTCGCTGCCGGCTGCGCTCGCGATGCCGAGCCAGCACGCCCGACCGCCGCCGATGCCGATGCCTTCGTGGCCGAAGTCAATGCCTACATGCTGGCCAACAATCCCGAAGTCGCTTCGGCGCAATGGCTGGCCTCGACCTACATCAACACCGACAGCCAGCGGGTCGCCGCCAAGGCACAGGAGCGTGCGCTCGGCAAACTCGGCGAATTCGTCGAACGCGCCAAGGCATTTGACGGCCTGGAACTGACGCCGGAAACCCGGCGTGCGCTCGATCTGCTGAAACTGCAAACCGCGATGCCGGCCCCGCGCGACCCGGCGAAACTGGCCGAACTGACCCGCCTGGCGACCGAAATGGAAGGACTCTACGGCGCCGGCAAGTATTGCACCGACCCTGATCGCCCGGCGACCTGCCGTGATCTGGGCGCACTCTCGGCGACCCTCGCGGAAAGCCGCGACTACGATGCCCAACTGGACGCCTGGACCGGCTGGCGCACGGTATCGCCACCGATGCGCGAGAAATATCAGCGCTTCGTCGAACTGATCAACGAGGGCGCCCAGACCCTCGGCCATGCCAATGCCGGCGAGATGTGGCGGTCCGGCTACGACATGTCGCCGGCCGACTTCCAGGCCGAGACCGAGCGCCTGTGGGATCAGGTCCGGCCGCTGTACGAACCACTGCAATGCTACGTCCGCACCCGGCTGGAACAGCACTACGGTGAACGGGGCTCGATCGACGGCAAGATCCCGGCCCATCTGACCGGCAACATGTGGGCCCAGCAGTGGGGCAACATCTGGGATCTGGTCCAGCCCTATCCGGACGCCGGCAGTCTGGATGTCGGCGCCCGTCTGAAAGCCCAGCGCGACAGCGAGCGCAATGGACTGCTGGCCGGCCTCTCGGGCACACCGACCGCCGCGCAACTGGTCGAGATCGAGCGTCAGGCCGACCTCGCCATCGCCGAGCGGATGACCCGCCGCGCCGAGGATTTCTACACCTCGCTCGGCATGCCGGCCCTGCCGGCCTCGTTCTACCAGCGCTCGCAACTGGTCAAGCCGCGTGACCGCGACGTGGTCTGCCACGCCAGCGCCTGGGATCTCGATTACACCGGCGATGTCCGCATCAAACAGTGCATCGAGCCGACCGAGGACGAGTTCACCACCATCTACCACGAACTCGGCCATATCTACTATTACCTCGCCTACAACGGCCTGCCGCCGCTGTTCCAGTCCGGCGCCCACGATGGCTTCCACGAAGCCATCGGCGACACCATCGTGCTGGCGATGACCCCGAGCTACCTGGCCGAGATCGGCCTGGTCGAGCAACCGAACGAAAGCCCGGAAGCCCTGATCAATTCGCAATTGCGCATGGCGCTCGACAAGGTCGCCTTCCTGCCGTTCGGCCTGCTGATCGATCGCTGGCGCTGGGGCGTGTTCGACGGTTCGATCACCCCGGACAACTACAACGCGGCTTGGTGGTCGCTGCGCGAGAAATACCAGGGCGTGGCCGCCCCGAGTGAACGCGGCGAAGACCTGTTCGACCCAGGCGCCAAGTACCACGTGCCGGGCAACACCCCCTACACCCGCTATTTCCTGTCGCACATCCTGCAATTCCAGTTCTACCGTGCTCTGTGCGAAGCGAGTGGCCACCAGGGACCGCTGCATGCATGCAGTTACTACGGCAGTCCGGAAGCCGGCCAGCGATTCTGGGCGATGCTCGGCAAGGGCCAGAGCCAGCCTTGGCCACAGACCCTCAAGGAACTGACCGGCACCGAGCAGATGGATGCATCGGCCATCCTCGACTACTTCGCCCCGCTCAAGACCTGGCTGGACGAACAGAACGCCGGCCATGACTGCGGCTGGAGCGAGTCCTGATCGCCGAATCGAGGCCGACCGCATACCCCGCCATCCGGGTCGTTCCCGCGACCCGGATGGCCCGGCCGACAGCCCTGCCGAGCGCTGGTACCGGCCACACGCCGGCAACCGTCGGTCGGAAACTCCGACGGCGCGCCCGGCCAGACCGGAACGCCTCCGGACAGTGATGGGATCGGCTGCTACACTGGCCACGCCCGTCGCCGATCACACCACCATGCTTGCCTTGGACTTCCCGGGTTCGGACACCCTCATTGCCGCCATCGACCGTGCCGTCGCGATGCCCGGCGACCGCGCCCTGACCGACGAGTTGCGCGCCACCCTGTGCCGGTTGATCCGTGCCCATGAGGTGCGGCTTCCGGATTGCGTGTTCGAGCCGGTCAGCGACCACTACGCGCGCCGCGAACTCTATCGCAGCGAACGACTCGGCTACAGCGTCGTGGCGATGACCTGGGGGCCTGGCCAGGGAACCCCGATCCACGACCACTCCGGCATGTGGTGCGTCGAAGGGGTCTGGCGCGGTCAACTCGAAATCACTCAATATGAATTGCTGGGCGCCGATGGCGAGGTCTGGCAGTTCCAGCCGGTCGGCACCCTGAACGCCGGCACCGGCTCGGCCGGCAGCCTGATTCCACCTCACGAGTACCACACCATCCGCAACCCGAGCAGCGACGAGATTGCGGTATCGCTGCACATCTACAAGGATCGCATCGCCTCGTGCGCGGTGTTCGAGCGGATCGACGGCAATCACTACCGTCGGGGCCTGCGCACCCTGTGCCTGGACACGCTGGCCTGAGTCGCTTCCCGGTCGCAGCCCGACCCGACCCACGGCGATCCGATCCGAACCTCGACGGTCGGGTATACTTTCCCGCCCGTGCCATGCCGGCGTGGCGGAATCGGTAGACGCAGCGGACTCAAAATCCGCCGATGGCGACATCGTGAGAGTTCGAGTCTCTCCGCCGGCACCATGGAATCGATCATCGCAACCCACCCTGTGCCAGCCAGCGCCCAGACGCGACCGAAGGCTCGGCCGGCGGTCCCTGTTCGGGCACCGGGCCATGTCCGTGCAGACCGGGATGGCGGACGTTCGGCACTTGGCGTAACCACCCCGATTCAGCTTTCATGGCAGGGTTGCCGTTCATACTTGCACGGCCTCGGCTCGCAGTCGGTCCGGAACCCTCCACGCCGCTGCACGATCGCGGCCCGGCGCTGGCCGTCCGCGATCACAGCACACTGTCGATTCGAGCCGATATCCCCCTGGAACCCGAGCAGACCCCGCATGAAGCGCGCCTTCCTCCTCGCCAGCTTGTTCGCCTCCTGTTTCGGCGTGATGACCCTGCTCGCGCCAATCGCGATCGCTGCCGAACCCGATTCCAACGCCAATTCCAAGCCGGGTGCCGAGCCCGCGCGGACCAGTCAGACCGATGCCATCGAAGACCCGTGGCAAGGCTTCAACCGGCCCATGCACCGACTGAACCGTGGTCTCGATCGCTACCTGGCAAAGCCGATCGCCAGGGCCTACGTCCGGGTGGTGCCGCGCCCGCTGCGGATCGGCATCAGCAACTTCTTCACCAATCTGTTCCAACCGCTGACCGCCGCCCATCAACTTCTGCAGGGCAAGCCGGCCGAAGCCGGCACCTCGGTCGGTCGGTTCTCGTTGAATGTCGTGCTCGGCCTGGGGGGTCTGTTCGACCCTGCCAGCCACGCTCGCCTGCCGCTGCGCCAGGAAGACCTCGGCCAGACATTGGCGGTCTGGGGCTGGAAGGATTCGCGTTACCTGGTTCTGCCCTTCCTGGGCCCAAGCACGGCGCGCGACGGTTTCGGCACCCTCGGCGATGGTTTCGCCAGTCCCTATCGTCTGGTTGACGACACCGGGGTCGAGTACGGCCTGCGCGGCCTCCAGATCGTCGATCTGCGCGCCAACCTGCTGGCCGCCGACGAGTTCGTCCGTGACGCCGACGACGATTACCTGATCTTCCGCGACGCCTACCTGCAACGTCGCCAGTTCCTCATCCGCGACGGCCAGGACCAGACCCCCGACTACCTGCTCGACGACGACTTCGACGATTTCGAGGACTTCGACGACCCCTCCTCGGAGCCATCGGGGTCCGACCCCCGATGAGCGATCGCCTCGCATCCGGCATCCCCGAACCGAACGGCAGCCGCATGGATGACATCGGGTCGGGCATCGGGCCGAACACCGGCCCGGCGCTGGCGCTGCGCGGGGTGCGCATCGAACGCGGCGGTCGAGTGATCCTCGACGGCATCGATCTGACCGTGCCGCGCGGTTCGATCACCGCCGTGCTCGGCCCCAGCGGTGCCGGCAAATCGACCCTGCTGCACACCATCACCGGTGAACTCCGGCCCAGCGCCGGTACGGTCGAGGTGTTCGGCGAACCGGTCCGCTACGGGCAGACCACCGACCTGCTCCGACTGCGCCGCAGCATCGGCGTGCTGTTGCAGGGCAATGGCCTGCTGTCCGACCTGACTGCGGGCGACAACATCGCCCTGCCCTTGCGTGCCCACACCCGGCTGCCCGATCCGGTGATCCAGCGG
>DIHI01000125.1:20185-27360 GCA_002420085.1 Lysobacterales bacterium UBA5700
TGTCGGGCGGCATGATGCGCCGGGTGGCACTGGCGCGTTCGCTGGCCCTCGATCCGCCCCTGATGCTGTACGACGAACCGCTCACCGGCCTCGATCCGATCGCCAGCGCTGTGATCGTCACCCTGATCCAGCAGATCAACCGCACCCTCGGGGTCACCAGCCTGGTCATCACCCACCACATGCGCGAATGTCTGCCGATCTGCGACCGCGCGATCATCGTCGCCAATCGCGGCATCGTCTTCAACGACAGCCCGGATCGTCTGGCTGCCGCCAGCGACCCCCTGGTCCGCCAGTTCGTCGATGGTGCTCCGGACGGTCCGATTCCATTCGATCCCGGTCGGGCACGGCCAGCATCGGAGCAGGCGGCATGAGGGCTGTGACGGGCATCGGCGAAACCGGGCTGTTCCTGTTGGCGATCCTGCGCGCCAGCCGGCCGCGCCGGGATCTCGCCACCGATCTGATCCGGCAACTGTACGCGGTCGCCGTCCGCTCGCTGCCGATCATCGCCGTCGGCGGCGCCTTCGTGGGCCTGGTGCTGACCCTCCAGGGCTATCGCACCCTCAACACCTTCGGCGCCAGCAATTCGGTCGGGGTGCTGCTCGGGCTGTCGCTGTACCGCGAACTCGGCCCGGTCCTGACCGCACTGCTGTTCATCGGTCGCGCCGGCTCGTCGATGGCGGCCGAACTCGGCCTGATGCGCGCCACCGACCAGATCCCGGCGCTGTCGCTGATGGCGATCGATCCGGTTGCCCGGGTGGTCGTGCCGCGCTTCTGGGCGGCGATCATCGGCCTGCCCCTGCTGTGCGGCATCTTCTGCCTGTTCGCGATCGTCGCCGGCTACTTCGAGGCAGTCTGGGTAATCGGCCTGGATGCCGGCTACTTCTGGTCCGGCCTGCGCGACAGCGTCGATCTGGTCGATGACTTCCTGGCTGCCCTGCTCAAATCGGCGGTATTCGGGCTGCTGGCGGCCCTGACCGCCACCCATGTCGGATTTCACAGCGAACCGACCATCGAAGGCACTTCGGTGGCGACCACCCGTGCCGTGGTCAACGGTTCGCTGCTGGTCCTGATCGCCAACTTCATTCTCAGCGCCGTGCTATTCACACCATGAAACGATCCGCCTTCACCGTCGAAGCCGCCGTCGGGCTGTTTCTCCTGCTCGGACTCTGCGCCCTGCTGGCCCTGGCCTTCGCGTCGACCAATGGCCGAATCGGCCTGGCCGGCGATACCTACGAAGTCAGTGCCCGATTCAGCAATGTCGGCGAACTGCGTCCGCGCGCACCGGTCAAGATCGGGGGTGTCACCATCGGCAGCATCGCTCGGGTCGAACTCGATCCCGAACGCTTCGATGCGATCGCCGTGCTGACCATCGACCGCCGTTTCGACCAGATACCCGCCGACAGTTCGGCGGCCGTCTACACCAGCGGCCTGCTCGGCGAGCGCTACATCAGCATCACCCCCGGCGGCGATGTCGAGGTGCTCGGCCCCGGCGACGAGATCTTCATGACCCAGTCGGCGGTGGTTCTGGAACAGTTGATCGGAAAGTACATCTTCGGCGGAGCCGACGAATCGAACGGAGACTCGAAATGAACCGGCAGAAAAATCCACTCGATGTCCTGGTCAGGATCGCCCTCGGCGCTCTGCTGATCCTGTCTTCCGGCTTCAGCCAGGCAATGGCCGAAAGTCCCACCGAGGTGGTTCGCGAGACCAGCAATGCCATCCTGACCGAGATCCATGGCCGCCGCGCCGAGTTCGAGGCGTCCAATGCGGCACTCGATGCCTTCGTCCGCGACCGGCTGATTGCCCACATCGACCAGACCTACTCGGCACGTCTGGTGCTCGGTCTGCACGGCCGCAGCGCCAGTCGCGCGCAGATCGAGGCGTTCGCCGGGGCACTCTCGGACAGCCTCATGCGCCGCTACGGCCGCGCCCTGCTGGAGGTCGAAGCCGGCACCCAGGTCAGGGTCAGTGGCGAGGTTCCGGTACGTGACGGCAAGATCATCCGGGTCAACACCCTGGTCGATCGCGCCGGTGGCGCGCCGATTCCGGTCGATTACATGATGCGACCGGACAGCGATGGCAAATGGCGGGCGTTCGACGTGATCGTCGAGGGCGTGTCCTATGTCCAGACCTTCCGTGCCCAGTTCGACGAGCCGATCCGCAAACAAGGGCTGGATCAGGTGATCGAGGACTTGCGCGCCAATCGGATCGAACTCGATGTCGAGTGAACCGGCGGCCCGCTCGGACGGCACCACCGTGGCGCTGACCGGGCCAGCCACGCTGGCGGCAATGGACCGCCTGCTGGCCGCCCTGCCGGAGCAGGCCGAGCGCCTCGATCTCAGCGCCGTGGAGCGGGTGGACACCGCCGGGCTGGCGGCGATCGCCGACTGGCTGGCACGCATCGAACGCAGCCAGGGGCGACGACCGCAGGTCCATGGCCAGCCGCCCGGTCTGGCCGCCCTGTGCAAGGCATACCGGATCGAACCGGATTTCAGCGACTTCCCCTGAATGCTGTGACCGGCGGGTTGCATGCGCCGCCGGCCGAGCACCGGCCTCAATCGTGGTCCAGGGCCGCCCGTAGCGGGGCCAGGAAGGCACCTGCGGCAGCCGCAGCCGCCTTGGGACTGGCAGCGTCGGCCAGTGCTTCGACCAGGGCACTGCCGACCACCACGCCATCGGCGAACTGCGACAGGGCCTTGGCACTGGCAGCGTCCTTGACCCCGAAACCGACCGCCACCGGGACCGCCGATGCTGCCCGCAAAGCGGCGACCCGCTCGCGCAGTCCCTCGACCGAGAGTTTGTCGCCACCGGTGACCCCGGCGAAGCTGACGTAGTAGAGATAGCCCTGAGCGGATTCGGCCATGCGTTGCAGGCGATCGTCACGGGTGGTCGGCGCCGCCAGGGAAATCAGATCGATGCCTTGCCGGTTCAGGGCCGAACGGGTGTCCTCGGCCTCCTCGGGCGGCAGATCGACCAGCAGGACGCCATCGACACCGGCCTCGGCGGCTTCCTGGGCGAAGCGCTCCAGGCCGTGGATTTCCACCGGATTGAGATAGCCCATCAGGACGATCGGGGTTTGATCGTCCTGGGTGCGAAAGCCACGCACGCTGGCCAGCGCATGACCGAGCCCGGCCCCGCGTTCCAGGGCGCGCTGCGAACTGCGCTGAATGACCGGGCCATCGGCCATCGGATCAGAGAACGGGATGCCGAGTTCGATCAGATCAGCCCCCGCTGCCACCAGAGCGTGCAACACCGGGACGGTCGCTTCGAGCGCGGGGTCACCGGAGGTGATGAAGGGAATCAGTGCCTTGCGTTGATCGGCACGGAGTCGTTGCAAACGGGTCGCGATTCGGTTCATGTCGGTCGAAGTGATGGGGATGGGAGGGGCCGGATTCGACCAGACGGTGCCGGTCGACCGAGTTTCAGCCGCTGGCGGCGCCAGGATTGGCGGCGAGTTGCTCCAATACCGCTTCGGCAGCGGCCTGCTCGGCGGCCCGCCGCGAACTGCCTTCACCCTGCGCCGAATGTGCAGGACGCTCCAGACGACAGATCGCGACGAAGGTCTTGTCGTGCTCATCACCGTGCGTGGCCAGCAACTGGTATTCCGGCAGAGTCAGGCGGCGCGCTTGCAACCATTCCTGGAGCCGGGTCTTGGCATCCTTGAGTCGTTCGCCCGAAATCGGACCGGCCAGACCGCCCTCGAACCAAGGCAGGACGACCGCCCGGCACGCCTCGAATCCAGCATCGAGGTAGATCGCCGCAACCAGCGCCTCCAGGCCATCGGCCAGGATCGAGTCGCGCCGCCAGCCACCGGTCTTCATCTCGCCCGGTCCGAGTCGCAAGTGATCGCCCAGGGCCAGCCGACGCGCCCGTTCGGCCAGCGCCGACTCGCGGACCAGTTCAGCGCGCGCCCGACTGAGATCGCCTTCGTCGGCCCTCGGATGACGCTCGAACAAGGCTTCGGCGATGAACAGATTCAGCAGGGCATCACCGAGAAATTCCAGCCGCTCGTTGTGGCCGCCGCCGGCGCTACGGTGGGTCAATGCCTCGCGCAGCAACTCGGGGTTGCCGAAGCGATGCCCGAATGCCTCAGTCAACGCCGCCGCCGAATCGACTCAGTTCGACGCTGCGGTCGAAGCTGACCACGATGTCGATGTTGTAGACGAACGGCTTGCGCACCTCGTACTTGATCTGCAGGGTGTAGCCCTCGCCGCTGCGACTGAGCTTGATGTTCTCGGGCTTGACCGACTCGACGTAGCTGATGTCGAAGCGCCGGGCGAGCATGTCACGAATCTGCGGCGGCGACTTGTTGCCGATGCCGGCCTCGGTCTTGAGCGCATCCATGGCGCTGACCACGCTCATGTATTCCTGATAGATCGGCACCAGTTTCATCGCCATGAAGGCGAAGAAGCCGACCACGGCCAGCACGATGACGAATCCGATCAGGGTGATGCCCCGCGCGGGGGCAGCGGCACGATTGTCTTTCATCTCAGTCCCCAATGTCCCAAGGTTCGGCAGTCCACACCGGACGGCCACTCGACTAGCCCGAAGACGGCGTCCGATCCGCCGTCTGCCTACTCTATCCCTTCGCCGATCCGAGAGAAATCGACACCGCCACCGGCCCGGTCCCAGTGCATCCAGACCAGGAAGGCCCGACCAACCAGGTTCTGCTCGGGCAGGAAACCCCAGAAACGGCTGTCCTCGCTGTTGTCGCGATTGTCGCCGAGCACGAAATACTGGCCTTCGGGCACCACCCAGCGACCTTCGCCGCGCAGCGAGGACGCGCGATTCTGGCTTTGCAGGATGCGGTGCTGCGATTCGCCCAGGGTTTCCACCAGGGCCAGGGCACCGGTCATTTCGCGACCACTGCCAGTGCCGATGTAGGGGCCGTTGCGGGTCTGGCCCTGGGCCTGGCCATTGACGTAGATCACTTTGTCGATATAGGCGATCTCGTCGCCAGGCAGGCCGACGATGCGCTTGATCCAGTCCTGGTCGGGATGATGTGGCGGCCGGAACACCACCACGTCACCACGTTCGGGGGCACCGATGGCGATCACCTTCTGGTTGATCACCGGCAGCCGGATGCCGTAGGCGTACTTGTTGACCAGGATGAAATCGCCGATCAGCAAGGTCGGCATCATCGAACTGGACGGAATACGGAACGGTTCGGCCAGGAAGCTGCGCACCACCAGCACCAGCAACAGCACCGGAAACAGCGAGCGGGCGTAATCGACCACCACCGGCTCGGTGGTTTTTCCGGCATCGGCCCTGCGCTTGGCAAGAATCAGCCGATCGAGTGCCCAGATCAGACCCGCGAGGGCGGTCAGGATGACGAGAACGGCAGCGAAATCGAATCTCACGGGATTTCCTGGAAGAGGGTGACCGGGACGATGACAGCACAGACCGGAGACCGATCCAGACCGATGCCTGCGCGCGGATCCAGCGCACCGACCCGCGAATGCACTGCGCATTCGACGAGGCACGGCGACAGGCGAGCGATCGGTCCGGTCATTGTCATTGCACTGTCAGTTACTTGCTGTCCATTTGCAGGACGGCCAGGAAGGCTTCCTGGGGAATATCGACCTTGCCGACCTGCTTCATGCGCTTCTTGCCTTCCTTCTGTTTCTCCAGCAGCTTGCGCTTGCGGCTCACATCGCCACCGTAACACTTGGCGAGGACGTTCTTGCGTAGCGCCTTGACCGTGGAACGGGCAATGATCTGGGAACCGATCGCGGCCTGGATGGCGACATCGAACATCTGCCTGGGGATCAGTTCCCGCATCCGTTCGACCAGTTCGCGACCGCGCCGATCGGCCAGACCACGGTAGCAGATTGCCGAAAGCGCATCGACCCGTTCGCCATTGATCAGCACATCCAGACGGACGAACGGCCCAGCCTGGAAGCGCAGGAACTGGTAATCCAGTGAAGCATAGCCGCGACTGACCGACTTGAGGCGATCGAAGAAGTCCATCACCACCTCGGCCATCGGCAACTCGTAACTGATCTGCACCTGACTGCCGAGGTAGTGAATGCCGATCTGGGAGCCGCGCTTTTCCTCGCACAGGGTGATGACGTTGCCGACATAGTCCGGCGGGGTGAGGATGTTGGCCCGGATGATCGGTTCGCGAATCTCGGCGACCTTGTTGGCCGGCGGCAGATTGGCCGGATTGTCGAGCGGCACCACCTCGCCGTCGGTCAGCGCCAGTTCGTAGACCACGGTCGGCGCGGTACTGATCAGATCGAGATCGTACTCGCGCTCCAGGCGTTCCTGGACGATCTCCATGTGCAGCATGCCGAGAAAGCCGCAGCGAAAGCCGAAACCCATGGCTTCCGACGATTCCGGCTCGAAGCGCAGCGCGGCGTCGTTCAGCCGCAGTTTCTCCAATGCCTCGCGCAGTGCCGGGTAGTCTTCCGCCGCCAGCGGAAACAGGCCGGCGAACACCCGTGGCTGCATCTCCTGGAAGCCAGGCAGAGGCGCAGCAGCCGGCTTGGCGGTGTGGGTCAGGGTATCGCCGACCGGGGCGCCGTGGACATCCTTGATCGACGCCGTCAGCCAACCGACCTCGCCGGCCAGCAGTGCCTCGCGCCGCAGTCGCTTGGGCGTGAACACACCCACCTGATCGACCTCGTGGCTGCGCCCGGTGGACATCACCAGCAGTTTGTCGCCGGGCCGGATCTCGCCCTGCATCACCCGCACCAGCGAGACCACGCCGAGGTAGTTGTCGAACCAGGAATCGATGATCAGGGCTTGCAACCGGTCGCTGTCGCGCGGCACCGGCGGCGGGATGCGAGCGACGATGGCTTCCAGCACCGCCCGAACGTTCTCACCGGTCTTGGCGCTGATCGGGATGGCATCCTCGGCATCAATGCCGATCACCGCCTCGATCTCGGCCTTGACCTTCGGGATGTCGGCGGTCGGCAGGTCGATCTTGTTGAGCACCGGCACCACTTCCAGGCCCTGCTCAACGGCGGTGTAGCAGTTGGCCACCGACTGCGCCTCGACACCCTGGGCGGCATCGACCACCAGCAGCGCGCCTTCACAGGCGGCCAGCGAGCGGCTGACCTCGTAGCTGAAATCGACATGCCCTGGGGTGTCGATGAAGTTGAGCTGATAGACCGTGCCATCGAGCGCGGTGTAGGGCAGCGAGACCGACTGCGCCTTGATGGTGATGCCGC
>DIHI01000066.1:0-4484 GCA_002420085.1 Lysobacterales bacterium UBA5700
TTCATGGTCGGCGTACTCGCAGGCTACTGGCTGTTCGCCGCCTTCATCGACCGAGGGGATCCCTCCACGACCGGCTGGACGAATGTCTACTGGGCCCTCGCCGCCCTCGCCGCGGCGAACGCCGCGCTCCTCGCGACGACGAAATTCCCCGCCGCGCCGCGCGGCGAGGGCGCAGGCCGGCTCGACCGCGATTTCGCGGCGATGATCGCCTTGCTGTGGCGTCCCGCCGTGCTCGTTTTCATCATTTCGGCGTTCCTTTACGTGCTGATCGAGCAGGGGATCGGCACCTGGCTGCCGACCTTCAACAACGAAGTGCTGAAACTGCCGAGCGCAGTCAGTGTCCAGATGGGCAGCCTGTTTGCCGGTGCCCTGGCGATCGGCCGGCTTGCTGCCGGCCTGGTGTTGCGCGTCGTTCCCTGGCATCGCCTGCTCGCCTTCTGCGTGGTGGCGATGGCTGCCCTGGTACTGGCCACCTTGCCTATGGCCGCCGACGTCGCGGAGGGCCAGGTGACCGGCTGGTCCGACGCGCCGGCGGCGGCCTACCTGTTCCCGTTGATCGGCCTGTTCATGGCACCGATCTATCCGGTGATCAATTCGGTGATGCTGAGCGCCTTGCCGCAGCATCGCCATGCCGCGATGACCGGCCTGATCGTGATCGCCTCGGCGCTCGGCGGCACCACCGGATCGATGCTCACCGGCGTGCTGTTTGGCGCGTTCGGCGGACAGACCGCGTTCTACCTGTCGCTGCTGCCGATGGCGGCGATCCTGGTTGCCCTGCACGGCTTCCGGCGGCAGGTCGAGCGTAACGCTGCGGCGCCCGGCTGATGGCTGGCCTGTGGCACGGACTCGACTCCCTGACCCGGGTTCGACACGCTAACCGGGCATGCCCCTTCCGAGCCGGTCCTGTTGCGGTCCGATTGCGGTTTACGGCGGAGCCGTGTCTGGGTTAGCATCGGCCGATGTCTCGTCCGTTACTCCAACGTCTGCGCGCCTGGATCACCCGTCCGCTGGGTCGGTGGGCCGGTATCGCGCTGGTCCTGATCCTGACCCAGACGGGCGTGCCCTGGTTTGTGCTGCACAGCCACCTTGATGCCGACCATCTGCACGATCATGCACACTCGCTGGCCGACCATCGGATCGAGGTTCGGGCCGAGCATTCGAGCGACCTCCACAGCGATCGACAGATCGAACCGAACACGTTGACAATCGTCAATGCAGCCAGCGAACTGGCCGATGTCTGGCATGTCCATGACTGTGGCCTGACCGCGCTGGCCTTGCCAGTGCTGCCACATGCGTTGTTCGGCAGCCCAGCCCCGGTTCCGTTGATCATTGGCGATCCGCCTGCAGCGGTACGACACGCGCCGCTGGCCACACCCTACCGACCGCCAATCCTCTCCTGATCGAGCCGATCATTCCGATCGCCGTGTGCTGCGGCGGTCGGTGCTGTGCCGATCGTTGGGAGAGCATGCCGTGAAATCGATTGTCCTGTTGGTTCTGGCTGCCGCCGGGACTTGCCTTCCTGTCTCGGCGCCCTGCGCTGAGACATCGCTTCGCCTCGATGAGGCCATCGTTCGTGCCGAACGCGCGCACCCGGCGCTGATTGCCGAGCGGGCGCGGCGTGCCGAGGTGCAGGCACGCGCCGCGCGCGCCGACCTGCCTCCGCCACTGGTGCTCGGTGGCGAGGTCGAGAATCTCGCCGGCTCCGGCGCGCTCGATGGGTTCGCGGCCGCAGAAACCACCGTGCGCGTCGCCACCGTGCTCGAACGCGGTGGTAAGCGTGCCGCCCGACGCGGTCTGGCGGTGGCCGAGCAGGATGCCCAGCAGGGCGCCATCCTGATCATGCGCCTGGACGTCATGGAGCGGGTCACCACCCGTTTCCACACAGTGCTCGCCGCGCAGCAACGTGCAGCGCATGCCCGAGAACGGGTTGCTGCGGCCGAGCACACCCTTCGCGAGGTCGGGCGCTGGGTCGATGCCGGTCGCAACCCGGAATCAGACCTGCATCAGGCCGATATCGCCCTGGTCGATGCCGAACTGGAGCAGGAACACGCCGACCACGAACTGGCGTCCGCCGGCATCGCCCTGGCCGCGAGTTGGGGCAGCACGATCCCGGATTTCAGCCGGGTCGAGGGCGATCTGTTCGCACTGCCGCCGATCGCGTCGCTGGATGCCTTGATCGCGCGCCTGCCGATGACCGCTGATCAGCAGGTCGGACAGTTGCAAGCCGAGATCGTCCGGGCTCGTCGCCGTCTGGCCGAATCGGTCGCTCGCGCGGACCTCGATGTCAGCCTGGGCATCCGCCGACTGGAGGCATTCGGCGATGTCGGATTGGTCATGTCGGTCGCCATGCCGATCGGGACGTCACGCCGGGCCGGTCATGCGATCGCCGAGGCCGATGCTCAGATGGTCGCACTGGAAGCGAGTCTGGCGGCTGCCCGGATCGAACGACATCAGGCGCTGTTTTCCGACTACCAGGAACTGCTTCACGCCCGAACCGAATTTGATGCTGTGCGCGAGCGCATGCTGCCCAAGGCCGAATCGGCCCTTGCCTTCACTCGCGCCGGCTTCGAATCCGGGCGGCTGTCTTTCCAGGCCATGAGCCAGACCCAGACGACCCAGCACCAGTTGCGCCGACGCGCCATCGACGCCGCCGTCCGCTATCACCGTCTGCATGCCCGGCTGAGTCGCTTGGCGGCCATCGACGGAGGTGCTGCGCCATGATGCGGATCGTCGTTCTACTGTCATTGATCCTGTTGCTGCTGGCATGCAGCCGAAGCGAACCACTGGCCGACCCTGGGTCGGCAGCGGCCGAAGTCGCCGATGGCGAGTTCGAGCGTGGCCGCCATCGCGGACGACTGCTGCGCGATGGCGAATTCGCCCTCGAAGTGACTATTTTCGAGGCCAACACGCCACCACACTTTCGCCTGTACGCCTATTGGAATGATCAGCCGCTGCCGCCTGACAGCGTGTCGGCGATCATCGAACTGTCCCGCCTGGACGGTCAGGTCGATCAACATCGGTTCGCACCGACGGGTGATTTCCTCGCCGGCAGCGACACGGTCGACGAACCGCACTCGTTCGACGTCAGTGTGGTCGCCGAACATGCCGGACGCCGTCACGTCTGGACCTTTCCTTCCTACGAAGGACGCACGGTGATCCCGCAGGAGATTGCCGGGGAAGCCGGGATCGTGGTCGCCAGCGCCGGCCCGGAGACCATTCGAACGACATTGCCGCTGACGGGAGTCGTGGCCCTGGACAGCACCCGCCATGCCGAACTCGGTGCGCGTTTTCCCGGCATCGTCCGGGCGGTCAGGGTGCTGGAAGGCGAGTACGTTCGGCGTGGCCAGACGCTGGCGATCATCGAAGGCAATGACAGCCTGCGCGAGTATCCGCTGACCGCCCCGTTCGATGGAGTCGTGCTGTCGCGGCGGGCCAGCGTCGGCGACCGTGCGGGCGAGGCCACACTGATCGAACTCGCTGACCTTTCGAGCCTGTGGGTCGAGCTTCGTGCGGTTGGCAGTGATGCCGATCGGATCGCTGTCGGTCAGCGAGTGACGCTCGCGGCCGCTACGGGTGGACATGTCGCCGAAACCCGGATCGATGCTCTGCTGCCGATCGCCCGCCTGGGGCAGAGCGTGATCGCCCGTGCCCGCCTGCAGAACCCGGACGGGCAGTGGCGCCCGGGTGTGTTCGTCACCGCCGAAGTCGAGATTGCCGCGCGTGAGGTCGAGTTGGCGGTGCGCGAATCGGGCGTGCAGCGGTTTCGCGATTTCACCGTGGTTTTCGCCCAGGTCGGGGACACCTATGAGGTGCGCATGCTCGAACTCGGCCAACGCGATGGCCACCATGCCGAGGTGCTGTCCGGTCTGAAGCCGGGTACCCGCTACGTGGTCGAGCAGAGCTACCTGATCCGCGCTGACATCGAAAAGTCCGGCGCCAGTCACGATCATTGACCGGGGATATTCCATGCTCGAACGAATCATCCGGACCGTCATCGCCCACCGGTGGCTGGTGCTCCTGTCGATCCTCGGGCTTTCCGGTCTGGGAGCCTGGAACTATCGCCACCTGGCCATTGATGCCGTTCCAGACATCACCAATGTCCAGGTACAGATCAACACCGAAGCGCCTGGCTACTCACCGCTGGAATCGGAGCAGAGGATTACCTATCCGATCGAGACCGCGTTGGCTGGTCTGGCCCGGTTGGACCACACCCGCTCGATCTCGCGTTATGGTCTGTCACAGGTGACCGCCGTATTCGAGGACGATACCGACATCTATTTCGCGCGCCAGCAGATCACCGAACGGTTGCAGCAGATCACCTCGCAACTGCCCGATGGCATTGAACCGATGCTGGGGCCGGTCGCGACTGGACTCGGTGAGGTCTTCATGTACACGATCGAACCAGAGCCCGACGCCGAGGGTGCCTGGAGCGCGACTGATATGCGCACACTTCAGGATTGGGTGGTGCGTCCGCAACTGCGCAA
>DIHI01000066.1:4597-4949 GCA_002420085.1 Lysobacterales bacterium UBA5700
GTGGTGCGTCCGCAACTGCGCAACCTTCGTGGAGTCAGCGAGGTGAACACGGTCGGCGGTCACGTCCGGCAGATCCATGTCACCCCCGACCCGGCCAGATTGCTGGCGCATGGCCTGCTGCTCCGGGACGTTCACGCCGCGATTGCAAGCGACAATCTGAATATCGGTGCCGGATACATCGAGCGCTACGGTGAGCAGCACCTGATCCGGGTCCAGGGTCAGATTGCCGATATCACATCTTTGCGCCAGATCGTGGTGGCGGTCCGCGACGATGTAGCGATCCGGATCGGTGATGTCGCCGACGTGTCCGAAGGCCATGAGTTGCGTTCCGGTGCGGCCACCAAGAATGGTC
>DIHI01000066.1:5059-5300 GCA_002420085.1 Lysobacterales bacterium UBA5700
CCAAGAATGGTCGAGAGGTGGTGCTGGGTACCGCGTTCATGCTGATCGGGGAGAACAGCCGTGAGGTTGCTCAACGGGTAGCAGAGCGGATCGAGGACATCAATAAAACCCTGCCCGAAGGCGTTCGTGCGCATCCGGTCTACGATCGCACTGCCTTGGTCGAGCACACCATCGCGACCGTCCGGACCAATCTGTTTGAAGGCGCGGTTCTGGTGATCGCCATCCTGTTCGGTCTGCTCGG
>DIHI01000166.1:0-577 GCA_002420085.1 Lysobacterales bacterium UBA5700
GCGGCACGTTCGACGTGTCGATCATCGAGATCGCCGAGGTCGATGGCGAGAAGCAGTTCGAGGTGCTGGCCACCAATGGCGACACCTTCCTCGGCGGTGAAGACTTCGACAATCGAGTGATCGATTATCTGGTCGAGGAGTTCAAGAAGGACCAGGGCATCGATCTGCGCAAGGATCATCTCGCCCTGCAACGCCTGAAGGACGCCGCCGAGCGTGCCAAGATCGAACTGTCTTCGGCCCAGCAGACCGAGGTCAATCTGCCGTATGTCACTGCCGATGCCAGTGGTCCGAAGCACCTGAACATCAAGCTGACCCGTGCCAAGCTGGAGTCGCTGGTCGATGATCTGGTCCGTCGCACCATCGAGCCGTGCCGCGTGGCGCTCAATGACGCCGGGCTGCGGGCGGCCGATATCTCCGAAGTCATCCTGGTCGGTGGCCAGACCCGCATGCCCAAGGTGCAGCAGGCGGTGGCCGAATTCTTCGGCAAGGAGCCACGCAAGGACGTCAATCCGGATGAAGCCGTCGCCATCGGCGCGGCGGTGCAGGGCGGTGTCCTGGCCGGCGACGTCAAGGACGT
>DIHI01000166.1:704-1526 GCA_002420085.1 Lysobacterales bacterium UBA5700
ACCGCCGAGGACAACCAGACCGCCGTGACCGTCCATGTCCTTCAGGGTGAGCGCGAGCAGGCCCGCTACAACAAGTCGTTGGCCAAGTTCGACCTCACCGGCATCGAGCCGGCGCCGCGCGGCCTGCCCCAGGTCGAGGTCACCTTCGACATCGATGCCAACGGCATCCTGCACGTCAGCGCCAAGGACAAGAAGACCGGCAAGGAGCAGAAGGTCGAGATCAAGGCCGGTTCGGGCCTGAGCGAGGATGAGATCCAGCGCATGGTCGCTGATGCCGAAGCGCATCGCGAAGAGGACAAGAAGTTCCACGAGTTGGTCTCTGCCCGCAACCAGGCCGATGCCCTGATCCACAACACCCGCTCGGCGCTCAAGGACCATGGCGACAAGGTCGGCGGTGAGGTGATCGGCCAGGTCGAGTCGGCACTTGCCGACCTCGAAACCGCCATGAAGGGCGATGACAAGGCCGCGATCGAGACCCGGACGGCCAGCCTGCAATCGGTCGCTCAGTCGCTGTTCGCCGCCGCCGCTGCCGGCCAGGCCGGTGGTCCGGGCGAGGGCGGTGCCGGTCCGTCCGACGGCGGTCGCGCCGGCAGCAGCGACGATGTCGTCGATGCCGAGTTCACCGAAGTGAAGGGCAACGACAAGAACTGAGGCCGGGCATCGGCAGCGGGTATCGGCAATCGTCAGGATCGGTTTCCGATTGCCCGCTGCCGTGTCCCGAGCGATCGAAGGTGGCTGGTCAGGGCTTGAGTACCACCACGGCCGAGCCCCTGACGATTCCCGAACCCCCGCTGGCAATTCCCGACCCCTGACTCCCGACCC
>DIHI01000166.1:1602-1924 GCA_002420085.1 Lysobacterales bacterium UBA5700
TGACTCCCGACCCCTGACTCCCGGCAAATGAAACGCGACTACTACGAAGTGCTGGGTGTGACCCGGACGGCGACCGAGGCCGAGTTGAAGACCGCCTATCGTCGGTTGGCGATGAAGCTGCATCCCGACCGCAATCCCGGCGACAGCAAGGCCGAAGAGGCGTTCAAGGAGGCCAAGCAAGCCTACGAAGTCCTGTCCGATGCCAGCAAGCGCCGGCTGTACGATCAGCATGGCCATGCCGCATTCGAGACCGGGATGCCGGGTGCCGGCGGACCCGGCGGGTTTTCCGATGTCGGTGATATCTTCGGCGACATCTTCGGCG
>DIHI01000166.1:1978-2819 GCA_002420085.1 Lysobacterales bacterium UBA5700
TCTTCGGCGACATCTTCGGCGGCAATCGCAGCCGTGGTCCGCGCAAGGGCGCGGACCTGCGCTATGTCCTGGAACTCGATCTCGAAGAAGCCGTTTTCGGCGTGACCCGCCGGATCCGGGTGCCGACTCTGACCACCTGCGCGTCGTGCAAGGGCAGTGGCTCGGAAGACGGCAGGATCGATACCTGCCCGACCTGTCGTGGCCAGGGCAGGGTCCGCATCCAGCAGGGCATCTTCTCGATCCAGCAAGGCTGTCCGCACTGCAACGGCACCGGCAAGCGCATCGCCAACCCATGCAAGCCCTGCCACGGGCATGGCCGGATCGAGGACGAGAAGGAGTTGGAGGTCAACATCCCGGCCGGTGTCGATGACGGCGATCGCGTGCGTCTGGCAGGCGAGGGCGAAGCCGGCCCGTCGGGTGCTCCCTCGGGTGATCTGTTCGTCGAAATCCGCACCCGTGAGCATCCGATCTTCCGACGCGAGCGGGACGATCTCTATTGCGAGGTGCCGGTGCGTTTCTCGCAGGTCGCGCTCGGCGCCAGCATCGCCGTACCCACGCTCGATGGCGAAGTCGAAATCAAGGTTCCCCCCGAGACCCAGACCGGCAAGCTGTTCCGTCTGCGCGGCAAGGGTGTGAAATCCGTGCGCAGCCGGTCCTCGGGCGATCTGCTGTGCCGGATCGTGGTTGAAACCCCGGTCAATCTGACGGCCGAGCAGCGGCGGATACTCAACGAATTCGAGGAGACCTTCGAGGGCGAGCATGGCCGCCGGCACTCGCCGAAGACCAGCACCTTCCTTGACGGGGTCAAGGCATTCTGGGAGCGGGTGACTTCCTGAGCCGG
>DIHI01000166.1:2997-3169 GCA_002420085.1 Lysobacterales bacterium UBA5700
CTTGGGATTCGCTTTCCGGGCGGTGGTTCGGGTCGATGTGTCGGGTGCGCTTTGTGGGGGTCTGGGCTGGTTGGGTCTTGGGTGGCCGATTTGGTGTGATTGAGGCTGTGCCTCAATATCTGGCTCAGGCTCAGGCTCAGCCTCAAGCCTCAAGATCAAGAGCTTTCGCGCC
>DIHI01000099.1:0-217 GCA_002420085.1 Lysobacterales bacterium UBA5700
ACCGAAGGGCCGCGATGAAATCCTGATCTCGGCGATCGAGCATCCGAGCGTGCGGGCGGCGGCGGAAGCGATGCGCGAATTCGGCTTTCGGGTCGGCGAGATTCCGGTCGATCACCAGGGGCTGGTCGATCTTGATGCGTTGCGTGATCGAGTGAGCGAGCGCACCGCCCTGGTGTCGGTGATGGCCGCCAATCACGAGATCGGCACGATCCAGCCG
>DIHI01000099.1:341-717 GCA_002420085.1 Lysobacterales bacterium UBA5700
AAGATTCCGATCGCGGTGACGGCTGCGGCGGTCGATCTGCTGAGTCTGTCGGGGCACAAGTTCTATGGCCCGCCGGGGATCGGTGCCTTGCTGGTGCGGGCCACGCCGCCGGTCGATCTGGCACCGCTGATCGTGGGCGGTGGCCAGCACGGCGGTCTGCGCTCCGGCACGGTGCCACTGGCGTTGGCGGTCGGTCTGGGGGCGGCCTGTGAACTGGCGGCGGCGCGCATGACCGCCGATCGGCTGTGGCTGGATCGACTCGGCCAGCGGCTGCGGGTCGGGTTGGGCAAGGCCATTCCGGGGCTGCGTTTGAACGGTGCTGCCGAGCCGCGCCTGCCTGGCTCGCTCAATCTGTGCCTGCCGGGGGTATCGGCCG
>DIHI01000099.1:970-1358 GCA_002420085.1 Lysobacterales bacterium UBA5700
GTCGGCATGGCGGTGGCGGATCCGACGGTGGGGGCCGGCCAGCGCTGACACGGCACGGCCAGCGATGCTGCTCACCGGCGACGAAGTGGCAGCTACAATGGTTCGGTTTGTCTGTATGGAGCGCCTGCGTGCAACCGAATGTAACCTCGAACGACCTGAAATTCCGGCGCATCCTGCTGAAACTGTCCGGTGAGGCCCTGATGGGCGATCGCGACTATGGCATCGACCCGCCGGTGATCCAGCGCCTGGCGCGGGAAATCCACGAGGCCAGCCGCGCCGGTGCCCAGATCGGGGTAGTAATCGGTGGCGGCAACATCTTTCGGGGTGCCGGTCTGGCCGAGGCCGGCATGGACCGGGTGACCGGTGACCACATGGGCATGCTGGCGAC
>DIHI01000099.1:1440-1773 GCA_002420085.1 Lysobacterales bacterium UBA5700
CCTGGAAAAGCAGGGCGCGTTCGCTCGAACCATGAGCGCGCTGAAGATCAACGAGGTGTGCGAGGACTTCATCCGACGGCGGGCGGTGCGGCATCTGGAAAAGGGCCGGATCTGCATTTTCGCGGCGGGTACCGGCAATCCATTCTTCACCACCGATTCGGCGGCGGCACTGCGAGCGGTCGAGATCGGCGCCGACCTGCTGCTCAAGGCGACCAAGGTCGATGGCGTCTACGACCGCGATCCGCTCAAGCATGCCGATGCCGTGCGCTTCGAGCGGCTGAGCTACGATCAGGTTCTGCACCGTGACCTGAAGGTGATGGACACGGCCGCCTT
>DIHI01000099.1:1926-14465 GCA_002420085.1 Lysobacterales bacterium UBA5700
GAGTCGCCGAGGCCGTGAGCCATCGCCATCCGGCCGGTGGCCACGGCACCGCCAGTGTTCGCGCGTTCGCCGTCGCCACCCTGATCAATCTCGCCTACACCGGGCTGGAGGCGTTCTATGGCTTCCTGATCGGTTCGCTGGCCCTGCTCTCCGATGCCGCCCACAACCTCGGCGATGCGCTCGGTCTGGCGCTGGCCTGGGGTGCGGCACGGCTGGCGACCCGCGCGCCGACCGAGCGCCACACCTACGGTTGGCGTCGAGCCACCCTGCTGGCACCGCTGGCCAATGCGCTGCTGTTGACGGCTTTTTCCGGGGCATTGCTGCTGGAGGCGGCGCGCCGCCTGTCGGCGCCGCCGGAACTGCCGGCCTGGCCGGTGGTATGGGTGGCGGCGATCGGCATCGCGGTCAATCTCGGCACCGCCCTGTTGTTCCGCCATCGTCACCGGCACGATCTCAATCGCCATGGCGCCTATCTGCACCTGCTGGCCGATGCCGGGGTGTCGATCGCGGCGGTGCTGGCCGGTCTGGCCATGTATTGGCGCGGCTGGTATGTGCTCGACCCGCTGTTGGCGGTGCTGGTCGCACTGGTGATCGCGATCGCCGGCTGGCGACTGCTGCGCGACAGCTTCGAGCAAGTGATGGATGCGGTGCCAGCGGGCATCGATCCGAATCGGGTCCGCGCCTGGCTGGCCGCCCAGCCGGGCGTGGCCGGCGTCCACCATGTCCACATCTGGTCGCTGGGCAGTGAGGAGATCGCGCTGACCGCCCATCTGGTGCGTCCGGAACACGCCGACCGCGATGGTTTTCTCGATGCCACCCTGACCGGCCTGAACCAGCACTTCGGAATCAATCACGCTACCCTGCAAATCGAGTCGGGACCGGGCTGCTGGCACGACGGCCGCGACCCGGCACCGCATTACTGAACGGCGACCGCACGGGGATGCCATCGGGCGCGCCGATGATGACGATCGCTGGCCACGAACCCGGGTGGCTCGGGAAATGCCGGCTATAATCACCGCCTCGCACGAGTCTGGTGGAGCCAAAATGCTCAACGAAATCAAGAAAGACGCATCGGTGCGCATGAGCAAGAGCATCGAAGCGCTGCGCCACGATCTGACCAAGCTGCGCACCGGCCGAGCCAGCACCGCCCTGGTCGATCACCTCAAGGTCAATTACTACGGCTCGGACATGCCGCTGTCCCAGGTCGCTGGGATCGCCGTCTCCGACGCGCGCACGCTGACCATCAGTCCGTGGGAAAAGAACATGGTGACGCCGATCGAGAAGGCGATCCTGGCCTCCGACCTCGGCCTCAATCCCAATACCTCCGGCACCACCATCCGGATCGTCCTGCCGCCGCTCACCGAAGAGCGCCGCAAGGAACTCGGCAAGCACGTCCACCACGAGGGCGAGAACGCCAAGATCGCGGTGCGCAACATTCGCCGCGATGCCATCCACCAGATCAAGGAATTGCTCAAGGAGAAGTCGATCTCCGAGGATGAGGCACGGCGGGCCGAGGACGACATCCAGAAGCTGACCGATCAGTCGGTCGGCCAGGTCGATGAGGTGGTCAAGGACAAGGAGCAGGAACTGCTGGCGATCTGAGCCACGGTCCGAACGATGAGCGCAGCGCCGCCGCTAGCCGCACCCTCGAACCTGCCCCGGCACATCGCCATCATCATGGATGGCAATGGCCGCTGGGCGCAGCGCCGCCAGCGGCCGCGCGTGGTCGGACACCGGGCCGGTGCCAGGGCGGTCAACGTGTGCGTCGATTACTGCCTGGAAAAAGGGATCGCCACCCTGACCCTGTTCGCCTTTTCCAGCGAAAACTGGCGGCGGCCGGCCGATGAGGTCGGTTCGCTGATGCACTTGTTCCTGAAGGCGCTGGAGCGGGAAGTCGGAGAACTGCATCGGCGCGGCGTGCGGCTGCGGTTCATCGGCGACCAGACCGGGTTCGGCCGGGAACTGCGCGAGCGGATGACCGAGGCCGAACGCTTGACCGCCGGCAATGGCCGGCTGGTGCTGAACGTGGCGGTCGGCTATGGCGGTCGCTGGGACATCGTGCAGGCGGCGCGCGCGCTCGCCCGACGGGCGGCTGCCGGCGAACTCGATCCCGAGACCATCGACCAGGATCGCTTCGCCGATGCGCTCGGCCTGGCCGGCCTGCCCGAGCCGGACCTGTTCATCCGCACCGGTGGCGAGTATCGGCTGAGCAATTTCCTGCTCTGGCATCTCGCCTACACCGAATTGTGGTTCACCCCCTGCCTGTGGCCCGACCTCGATCGCTCGGTGCTGGATGCGGCACTGGCCGTCTACGCTGGCCGTGAGCGCCGGTTCGGCCAGATTACCGGCAACAGCGATCCGACCGAACCCGGATATGCGGATTCAGAACACACGGACGCCAGCGAGTTGCACCGGTCGGGCCGTGTCGGCGGCGACCTCGATCTGCGCGGAGACGTCGCCTGATGCTGGCGCGCGTCCTGAGCGCCGTGCTGCTGGCACCGCTGGCGATCGCCGCCGTGCTCGGCTTGCCGACCGCCGCCCTGGGTGCTCTGGCGGCACCCCTGCTGCTGCTGGCACTGTGGGAATGGATCAGTCTGACCGGAGTGACCGCCCTGCCGACCCGGCGTCTGGTGCTGCTGGCCAATGCGGCGGCGATCGCCCTGCTCGCCCTGTTCGGCTGGCCCTTGCTGGCCAGTCCGGTGATCCTCGCCGGTGTCCTGTGGTGGCTGGTGGCCGGCTATTGGACCTGGCGCTGGCGACGGCGTGCCCTGGCGGAACTGGCCGATGTCCGGATTCGCCGCAAATTGATGGCTGGCTCGTTCGCGGTGATCCCGGCCTGGGCGGCCCTGGTCGCCCTGCATGGCGACTCCGACCTCGGGCCACGCTGGGCGCTGTTCGCACTGTGTCTGGTCTGGCTGACCGATATCGGCGGATTCCTGGTCGGTTCGCGGTTCGGCCACCGCAGACTGGCGCCACAGATCAGCCCGAACAAGACCTGGGAAGGGCTGTGGGGTGGCTTCGCGGCGGCCCTGCTGGGTGCGGTGGCGGCCCTGCCGATGCTCGGCCTGGACTGGTCACACCTGCCGACCCTGCTGGTGCTGGCCGCCGTCACGGCCGGCTTCGCGGTGCTCGGTGATCTGTTCGAGAGCCTGCTCAAGCGGGTGGCCGGCATCAAGGATTCCGGCCAGGTCATTCCCGGCCACGGTGGCATGCTCGACCGGGTCGATAGCCTGTTGGCCGCCCTGCCGGTGTTCGCAGCGCTGCGCTGGGGGCTCGGCCTGTGATCGCCGTGTCCGCCACCCGCGTCGGCCGCACGCCGCTTCAGGCTCGCTTCAGCGCGATTCGCGCAAACAGGTCGCTGCTCGCCCGGTCTGCCGGACCGATCCGTGAACACGCCGAGCGCCACCGGCAGCCCCGGCCGCGAGTGATCCGAATGCCCGCCAACCGATACTCCTGGACACCCTGACCATGGAAACCGTACTCGGATCGATCTGGTGGCTGATCGTCAGCCTCGGCATCCTCGTCACCTTCCACGAGTTCGGCCATTTCTGGGTCGCGCGCCGGTTCGGGGTCAGGGTCGAGCGGTTCTCGGTCGGCTTCGGCAAGGCGCTCTGGCAGCGACGCGGCGCCGACGGCACGGTCTATCAGATTGCCGCGATTCCGCTTGGCGGCTACGTCAAGATGCTCGACGAGCGGGAATCCGACGCGCCGATCACCGAGCCCGAGCGCGCCTTCAATCGCAAGCCGGTCGGCGCCCGCATGGCGATCGTGGCGGCCGGCCCGCTGGCCAATCTGGTCCTGTGTGTCGCCCTGCTCTGGCTGATGTTCCTGGTCGGCAAGCCCGAATATCAGCCGCTGGTCGGGCGCGCCGAAGGCATCGCCGCCGAGGCCGGTGTCCGTGCCGACGATCGCATCCTGAGTGTCGCCGGCACCGCCAGCGAAACCTGGAGCCACGCGATCCTCGGCCTAGTGGTCGCGGCCACCGACCGGACTGCGGTCGATGTCGTGGTCGCCGACCCGAGTGGCGACACTCGCGCGCTGCAATTGCCGTTGCAGAACCTCGGTGCCGACTTCGATGAGGCGCGCCTGCTGAGCGAGATCGGCCTGATCCCGAAGCATCGGCTGCTGCCGCCGGTGATCGGCGAGGTGCTTGCCGACAGTGCCGCCGAAGCGGTCGGACTTCAGGCCGGCGACCGCATCATCAGCATCGACGATCGACCGGTGCCGTCCTGGGATCGGATCAGCGTGCAGGTGGCGGCGGCAATGGCCGAGCGCGACCATGTGCTGCTGACCATCGAGCGCGACGGTGCGTTGCAGACCCACGAAGTGCGGCCACGCCAGGCCACGACCGAGCAGGGCACGCTGTGGCTGATCGGCATCGCGCCCGAGCCACGCAATGCCGATTTCGATGCCGTGCTCCGCTTCGGACCGATCGCTGCGGTCGGCGCTGCCCTGCACGAGACCCGGCGGATGACCGAAGTAACCCTGTCGATGCTGTGGCGGATGCTGATCGGGCGGGCGTCGCTGAGCAATCTGTCGGGACCGATCAGCATCGCCCAGTACGCCAACGATTCCGCCCAGACCGGCCTGGCCTGGTTCCTCGGTTTCCTGGCCATGCTGTCGCTCAGTCTGGCGATCATCAACCTGCTGCCGATTCCGATACTGGATGGCGGTCACCTGCTGTATTACCTTATTGAATGGGTCAAGGGCGGTCCGCTGAGCGAGAGAATGCTGGCCGTCGGCCAAATGGTCGGGTTGGCGATGCTCGCCGGTCTGATGGGGCTGGCCTTCTACAATGACCTGTTTCGCGTGTTCGGCTGAACCCGGAAACCTATCCCGGGTCGCCGCCATGCGACCCAATCGCAACGGATCGATCGAATGCCGCCACAACTCAAACCCAAGCAACTCGCCCTCGCCTTCGCCATCGCGGTCGCGCTCGCCCCGATCCCGGCATCGGCCCAGATCCTGCTGCCGGACCCGGCCGCTGCGCCGGTGCCCGAAGGCTTCGTGGTGGCCGATATCCGCCTCGAAGGTCTTCAGCGGATCGCCGCCGGCACCGCGTTCACCCACTTGCCGATCCAGCGCGGCGACCGGGTCGATCGCAGCACCATCGCCAATGCCGTGCGCTCGCTGTTCGCCAGCGGCTTCTTCAACGACGTCGAGGTCGCGCGCCAGGGCGACATCCTGGTGTTCACCCTGACCGAACGCCCGGCGATCGACAAGGTCACCCTGGTCGGCAACAAGGACATCAAGACCGAAGAGCTGACCCGGGTGATGGGCGAGGCCGGTCTGGCCGAAGGTGACACCTTCGACCGCAAGAACCTCGATCGCCTGGTCCAGGAGCTGTATCGCCAGTACAACAATCGCGGCAAGTACAACGCCCGAATCGATCCTCGGGTCGAAAACCTCGACCGCAACCGGGTGGCGCTGACCCTCGACATCAAGGAAGGCAAGGCATCGCGCATCCGGCACATCAACATCGTCGGCAACGAGGCCTACAAGGAAAAGGATCTGCGTGAGGACTGGGAGTCCGACACCACGAACTGGATGTCCTGGTTCCGACGCGACGATCAGTACTCGCGCGAGAAGCTGTCCGGCGATCTGGAAAAGCTCAACGCCTGGTATCTCGATCGCGGCTACGTCGATTTCAGCGTCGAGTCGCAGCAGGTCGAGATCAGCCCCGACCTGCGCGACATGGCGATCACCGCCAACATCACCGAAGGCGATGTCTACACGGTATCCAAGGTCGAGGTCACCGGCGATACCGTGCTGCCGCAGGAACAGGTCGAGTCCCTGGTGCGTCTGATGCCGGGCATGGTGTTCTCGCGGCGACTGATCGAAATGAGCTCGGACGCGATCATGTCGGTGCTGGCCAACATCGGCTATGCCTTCTCGGAAGTCACCCCGATTCCGGACGTCAACCGCGAGGACAAGACGGTCGACCTCAAGCTGTTCGTCGATCCGGGTCCGCGGGTGTTCGTTCGCCGGGTGCAGATCAAGGGCAACCTCCAGACCTCCGATGACGTGGTCCGGCGCGAACTGCGTCAGTTCGAGGGCGCCTGGTATTCGCAGGCGGCGATCGACCGATCCAAGGTGCGTCTGCAACGGCTCGGCTTCTTCGAGGAGGTCGAGATCGAGAACGAGCGGCTCCAGGGCACGCCCGACCAGGTCGATCTGGTGGTCACGGTCAAGGAGCGCAATGCCGGCCAGTTCACCTTCGGCCTCGGTTTCTCCCAGGTGTCCGGCCTGATCACCACCATCCAGGTCGTCCAGGACAACTTCCTGGGCACCGGCACCCAGGTGTCGGCGACCGCCCAGCGCAACACCTTCTCGAACCGGTTCGATTTCGGGTTCTCCGATCCGTACTTCACCGATGACGGCATCTCGGTCGGCTACAACCTGTTCTATCGCGAGTTCCAGGCGGTCGATGCCAACCTGGCGCGGTTCAGTTCCGACACCTTCGGTCTGTCATCGACCTTCGGCGTGCCGCTGTCGGAAACCGATGCGGTCGGCGTGCGCTTCGGCATCGACAGCAACGAAATCTTCCTGGTGGACGGCTTTTCGCCGGAAGAATTCATCTCCTTCATCAACCGGCTCGGCAACCGCACCTTCAAGTCGTGGCGCGCCGAACTGTTCTGGTCGCGCGATTCCCGCAACCACTTCTTCGTGCCGACCCGTGGTCTGTCGCAGCGGTTGTCGCTGGAAGCCACCCTGCCGGGATCGACCGCCGAATACTTCAAGTTCCAGTACCAGCTTTCCCACTACCTGCCGCTGCACCGCTGGGTGGTGCTCAACAGTCGGCTCGATCTCGGCTATGGCGATGGCTACGGCAATGTCAAGGAACTGCCGTTCTTCGAGAACTTCATCGCCGGCGGCACGCGCTCGGTACGTGGCTTCCGTGACAACACCCTCGGCCCGATCGGCACCGCCCGGCTCAGTTCGGTGCGCCAGCCGCTCGGCGGCTCGCTCAAGACGGTCGGCGGTTTCGATTTCGTGCTGCCGACCCTGTTCAAGTCGGATGCGGCACGCGCCTCGCTGTTCGTCGATGTCGGCAACGTCTTCGACGGCATCGACAATTTCGAGGCCAACGAACTGCGCGCGTCCTATGGTGTGTCCCTGCAATGGCAGGCGCCGGTGGGGCCGATCATCATCAGCTATGCGATTCCCCTGCGCGACAAGGAAGACGACGAACTTGAACGACTCCAGTTCACGTTCGGAACCACATTCTGATCAGGCCGATGGTGGCGGCAACCGCAACCCGAGGCAGCGCTCCGGATCGCCCGGAAGGTCCGGACTTTGCCCTGTCGGACCTGGCCGGATACGCCCAGTGCGACTTGCAGGGTGACCCCCAGCGGCGGATCCGCGGGGTCGCCTCGCTGGCGAGCGCAGCGCCCGACCAGGTCGCCTTCCTGGCCAATGCCCGGCTGCGCGGCCTGCTCGCCGACTGCCGGGCGGGCGCCGTGGTGCTGGCCGCAGCCGATGCACCGGCGTGCCCGGTCGATCACCTGATCCACCCGTCACCGCACAGCGCATTCGCCCGCATCGCCGCCCTGTTCGAGCGACACGAGCCACGCCCGGCCGGGATCCATCCGAGCGCGGTGATCGCCCCGGATGCCCGAATCGACGCCAGCGCCCACATCGGGCCGCAGGTCTGGATCGGGTCGCGCAGCGTGATCGGTCCCGGCTGTGTGATCGGCCCTGGCTGCACCATCGGCGAGGACTGCACGATCGGTGCCGATTGCCGACTGGTGGCCAGGGTCAGTCTGGTCGCACGGGTAGTGCTCGGCGAGCGTGTGCTGATCCATCCGGGCGCGGTGCTGGGCGCCGATGGCTTCGGTCTGGCCCGCGACGGTGAGCGCTGGCTCAAGGTGCCGCAGCTTGGTGGTGTCCGGATCGGCGACGATTGCGAGATCGGCGCCAACACCACCATCGATCGCGGCGCACTGGAGGACACCGTGCTGGAGGAAGACGTGCGCCTCGACAATCAGGTCCAGATCGGCCACAACGTCCGGATCGGCGCGCATTCGGCGCTGGCCGGCTGCGTCGGCGTGGCCGGCTCGACCCGGATCGGCCGTCATTGCCTGCTCGGCGGGGCGGTCGGCGTGGTCGGCCATCTCGACATCTGCGACCGGGTGGTGATCAACGGTTTCAGCATGGTTTCCTCATCCATTACCGAGCCGGGCGTGTACGGCTCGGGCATCCCGGCCCAGGAGCATCGGCGCTGGCGCCGCAATCTGGTGCGCCTGCACGCGCTCGACGACACCACCCGCCGCCTGCTGGCGACGACCCGAACGAAGGACGAACCCGATCATGACTGATTCTGCGACCGATTCCACAGCAACCGGCTCCACAGCGACCGGTTCCACGGTCGAACTGCCGGTCGAGATCGACCGTATCCAGGCATTGCTGCCGCATCGCTACCCGTTCCTGCTGGTCGATCGGTTGATCGAGTTCGAGGCCGGACGTCGTGCGGTGGCAATCAAGAACGTGACCGTCAACGAGCCGTATTTCAACGGCCACTTCCCCGGCCGACCGGTGATGCCAGGGGTGCTGCTGATCGAGGCCATGGCCCAGACCGCCGGCCTACTGACCCAACTGACCCGGGTAATCTCGCCGCCGGGCAGTCAGGCGCCGGTCGGCCTGGTGTTCTATCTGGCCAAGATCGAGAATGCCCGCTTTCTGCGCTCGGTCGGTCCCGGCGACCAGCTCACGCTCGAAGCCCATCTGGTCCGCGAGATCCGCCACATCGCGCGCTACGACTGCTACGCCCGGATCGGTGCCGAGCCGGTCGCGGAAGCCCGCATCACCTGCGCCGACATGTCCCGCCAGTGATTCACCCGACCGCCCTCATCGATCCGACCGCACGCTTGGCCGAGGATGTCGAGGTCGGCCCGTTCGCGATCATCGGTGCCGGGGTCGAGATCGATGCCGGCAGCCGGGTCGAGGGGCATGCCATCATCCAGGGACCGACCCGGATCGGTCGCAACAACCACGTCCATCCGTTCTGCGTGATCGGTGGCGACCCCCAGGACAAGAAATACGGCGGCGAACGAACCACCCTGGTGATCGGCGACGGCAACACCTTCCGCGAGCATGTGACGGTTTCGCGCGGCACCGTCCAGGACAGCGGGGAAACCCGGATCGGCGACCACAACTGGATCATGGCGTCCGTCCACATCGCCCACGACTGCCGGATCGGCAGCCACATCGTGATGGCCAACAACGCCACCCTGGCCGGGCATGTCCAGATCGACGACTGGGCGGTGATCGGCGGCCTGACCGGCATCCACCAGTTCTGCCGGATCGGCACCCACGCCTTCGTCGGCATGGGTTGCCAGATCAATGCCGATGTGCCGCCCTTCGTGCTGGTCGCCGGCCACTACGCCAGCCCGCGCGGGATCAACAGCGAGGGGCTGCGACGACGCGGTTTTTCAGCGGCAACGATCGCCGCGATCAAGCGCGCCTACCGTACCGTCTACATCGGCGGTACACCACTGGCCGAGGCGACCCAGCGTCTGCGCGAACAGGCCGGCGAATCCGATGAAGTCGCGGCCATGCTCGCCTTCATCGAACGCAGCCAGCGCGCCCTGCTGCGCTGACCGCCAGCCGCTTCGGCCGGCAGCCGGTAGAATCCCCTCGTGAACCGATCCGCAGCCCGCCGCACGCGCATCACCGGCAGCGCGCCGCGCATCGCCCTGGTCGCCGGCGAATCGTCCGGCGATGGTCTCGGTGCCGGCCTGATCGATGCCCTGCGCGAACGCTATCCCGATGCCCGGCTGGTCGGCATCGGTGGCGAGCGCATGCGTGCCGCCGGCCTGGATGTCTGGCACGACTGCCAGGAACTGGCGGTGATGGGCCTGGCCGAAGTGGTGCGCCATCTGCCCCGCCTGCTGCGGCTGCGCCGCAACCTGCGGCGACGCCTGCTGGCGTGGCAGCCGGACGTGTTCATCGGCATCGATGCCCCCGATTTCAATCTCGGCCTGGAGCGCTACCTCAAGCAACACGGCATCGCCACCGTCCACTACGTCAGCCCATCGGTCTGGGCCTGGCGCGAGCGTCGCGTCGAACGGATCGCCGCCAGCGCCGACCGCGTGCTGTGCCTGTTTCCGTTCGAGCCGGCGATCTATGCCCGACATGGAATCGAGGCCCGGTTCGTCGGTCATCCGCTGGCCGATCGCTTCGCCCTGAACCCCGACCGCAATGCCGCCCGTGCCGCCCTGCGACTGCCGTCGCGCGCCCCGGTGCTGGCGGTGCTGCCCGGTTCGCGGATATCGGAGGTGCAGCGGCTGGCGCCGATCTTCGTCGCTGCCCTGCGCGCCCTGCTGCCCAACCATCCCGACCTCAAGGTCATCGCACCGATGGCGACACCGGCCTGCCGCACCGCATTCGAGGCGGCCGGTGGTGGCTCGGTCGCGCGCATCCTGGACGGCCAGGCGCACGCCGCCTTGATCGCCTGCGACCTGACCCTGCTGGCCTCGGGCACCGCCGCCCTGGAAGCGATGCTGGCGAAGCGGCCGATGGTGGTCGCCTACCGGGTCGCGCCGCTGACCGCCTGGCTGGTGCGCCGATTCGGTCTGCTGCGAACCGACCGCTTCAGCCTGCCCAATGTCCTGGCCGGTGAAGCCCTGGTGCCCGAGTTGATGCAGGAGGACTGCACCGCCGAGAACATCTGTGCCGGCATCCAGCACTGGCTCGACCATCCCGATGCCCGCGCGCGGCTGGAACCGCGCTTCGAGGAACTGCATCGGCAACTGGCCGGTGCTGCCGACCACCGGGCAGCGGCAGCCGTCGCCGAACTGCTGGGATGAGCCTGGCAACCCGGATTGCCGGGGTCGATGAGGCCGGACGCGGGCCATTGGCCGGGCCGGTGCTGGTGGCGGCGGTGATCCTCGATCCCGGCCGACCGATCGCCGGCCTGGCCGACTCCAAGACCCTCACCGCCCGCCGCCGCGACGTACTGGCCGAACGCATCCGCGACCAGGCCCTGGCCTGGCGGCTGTGCGCGATCGATGTCGAGACGATCGACCGCCTGAACATCCTGCATGCCACCCTGCTCGGCATGCGCCGCTGCCTGGAAACCCTGGACCCGACCCCGACCTGCGCCCGGATCGACGGCAACCGGCTGCCGACCGGCCTGCCCTGCCCGGCCGAGGCCGTGATCGGCGGCGATGCCCGTGATCCAGCGATCGCCGCCGCGTCGATCCTGGCCAAGGTCGAGCGTGATCGGCTGCTAGTCGAACTCGACGGCCAATACCCCGGCTATGGCTTCGCCATCCACAAGGGCTACCCGACCCGCGCCCACCTCGACGCCCTGGCCCGGCTCGGACCCTGTCCGGCGCACCGACGCAGCTTCGCCCCGGTCGCCCGACAGGCCGCGCTGTTCCCGGAACTGCCATGACTGGCGTCCACGATTGCCAGCCGCGCGCCGCCAATGCCGGTCGCCGCACCCACGTCAAGCCTTGTCCGGCTCGCGCCCCCCGGCTACCCTGAGGCCCGGATCCACGCGCGCCCGGCATGACCGCCTCCTTCGTCCACCTGCACCTGCACAGCGAATACTCGCTGGTCGATTCGACCCTGCGCATCAAGCCGCTGGTGAAACGCTGCATCGAACTGGGGCAGCCGGCGGTGGCGATCACCGATCAGAGCAACCTGTTCGCCCTGATCAAGTTCTACAAGGCCGCCGAAGCCGCCGGCATCAAGCCGATCGTCGGCGCCGATCTGTACCTGGCCGACCCCGGTGAGGAGCGCGGCCGGGTCACCGTGCTGTGTCGGGATCGCGATGGCTATCTGGCACTGTCGCGCCTGCTCTCGCGCGCCTACCTGGAAGGTCATCAGGGCGATCATGTCCGGGTCCGGCCGGATTGGCTGCGCCACGATCGCGACGGCCTGTTCCTGATCGCAGGGCACGCGAGCCCGCTTGGCCGCCTGCTCGCTGCCGGCCGCAGCGATCGCGCCGAAGCCCTGCTCGATGACTGGCGCGGCCAGTTTCCCGATCGCCTGTACCTGGAAATCACCCGTACCGGGCGCGACGGCGAGGACGCCTTCAACACCGCCGCCATCGCCCTCGCCGATCGTTACGACCTGCCCCTGCTGGCCAGCAACGATGTCCGCTTCCTGAGTCGCGACGATTTCGACGCCCACGAAGCGCGCGTCTGCATCGCCAGCGGCCGGGTGCTCGATGACCCGCGCCGGCCGCGCGACTACAGCGCCGAGCAATACCTCAAGTCCTGCGAGGACATGGCCACCCTGTTCGCTGATCTGCCCGAAGCGCTGGCCAACACGGTCGAACTGGCGCGGCGTTGCAATCTGAGCCTGGAGTTCGGCACCTATCACCTGCCCGATTTCCCGGTCCCTGACGGCGAGACGCTCGACAGTTGGATCCGCAACCAGGCGCGCGCCGGCCTGGCGAGCCGGCTGGACAGTCAGCCGACCGCCGTCGGGCACAGCGTCGATGACTATCGCACGCGCCTGGAAACCGAACTCGACGTGATCGTCGCGATGGGTTTTCCCGGCTATTTCCTGATCGTCGCCGACTTCAT
>DIHI01000099.1:14706-15274 GCA_002420085.1 Lysobacterales bacterium UBA5700
GGTCAGCCAGATCATCACCTACGGCACCATGGCCGCCAAGGCCGTGGTCCGCGATTGCGGGCGCGTGCTCGGGCATCCCTATGGCTTCGTCGATTCGATCGCCAAACTGATCCCGATGACGCTTGGCATCAGCCTGGCTGATGCTCTGGGTGAATCGGAAAAAGCGGGCAAGAACCCCGATCTGTGTTCACCCGAACTGATCGAGCGCTACCGCAGTGAGGACGATGTCCGCGACCTGATCGACCTTGCCCGCTCGCTGGAAGACCTGACCCGCAACGCCGGCAAGCATGCCGGCGGCGTGGTGATCGCCCCCTCGGCCCTGACCGACTTCGCGCCGCTGTTCGCCGAACACGTCAAGGCCGGTGAGAGCGCCGGTGCGGTCACCCAGTTCGACAAGGACGATGTCGAGGCGGTCGGCCTGGTCAAGTTCGACTTCCTTGGCCTGCGCACCCTGACCATCATCGACTGGGCGGTGCGGGCGATCAATCGCCGTGCAGCCACAGCCACGCCCCCAGGTTCCACGCCCGAATCCCGCCCCCTCGACATCAACGCCCTGCCACTGGGCGAC
>DIHI01000034.1:0-2220 GCA_002420085.1 Lysobacterales bacterium UBA5700
CGAGATTCGGGATTCGGGATTCGAGGTTCGAGAGAGCACGGTCGGCTTCGAGTGCCGAGGATGACTGGAAGCGGCCAGCGCGCACGAGCCGACCCGGCCGGCACGCTGCGGCATCCGGTTCATGAGGTGCGTCACTGTCACTGCCTTGGCAATGACCGGCATGAGGGCAATGATGGGGGTGGAGACGCTGGCGGCTGGCGCGATGCCGTGAGACTGTCGCCGGGTCACTCCATGCCGAGTTTCTTCAGCTTGTAGCGCAGCGCGCGGAAGGTGATACCGAGTTTGTCGGCAGCCCGTGTCTTGTTGTAGCGACACTCTTCCAGCGCCTTCTGGATGGCTTCGCGTTCGAGTTGCTCGATGTAGTTGGGCAGGGCGGCGTCGCTGTCGATGGCGCTGCGTGGCTGGGCCGGCAGCGCTGGTGCTGGTGCTGGCAGGGTAGCGGCTTGAGCCGTCGAGGGCAGGCCATTGCCGGCCGCCAGCGAGGCGATCGGTGCGCGTGGCAGGTGCAGGTCTTCGACATCGATCCGGCGGCCATCGCACAGGGCGACCGCGCGTTCGAGAATGTTCTCCAACTCACGGACATTGCCAGGGAACGGGTAGCCGGCGAGCACGGACAGTGCCCCTTCGGTCAGGTCCGGCGGCGTTTCGCCGAGATCGGTGCCGAGGCGTACCAGGATCGCGGCAGCCAGGGCCGGCAGGTCGGACGGGCGCTCACGCAAGGGTGGGACGCGCAGTTCGATGACATTGATGCGGTAGTAGAGATCGTCGCGGAAGCGATTCTCCGCGACCAGTTGTGCCAGATTCTTGTGGGTCGCCGACAGGATGCGGACATCGATCGGCGACTCGCTGTTGGCACCGACCGGGCGCACCGATTTCTCCTGGATCACACGAAGCAGTTTCACCTGCATGTGCAGGGGCAGTTCGGCGACCTCGTCGAGGAACAGGGTGCCGCCGTGGGCTGCCTGGAACAGGCCCTGTTTGTCGGCGTGGGCACCGGTGAAGCTGCCTTTCTTGTGTCCGAAGAATTCGCTTTCCATCAGTTCGGTCGGAATCGCGCCGCAGTTGACCGGTACGAACGGTCCGTGTCCGCGCGGACCCTGTTCGTGGATCAGTCGGGCGACCAGTTCCTTGCCGACCCCCGACTCGCCGCTGATGTACACCGGCGCCTGGCTGCGTGCCAGTTTGGTGATGGTGTTGCGAAGCTGGGTCATGGCCGGCGAATCGCCGATCAGGCGGATTGCGGTCGCGCTCTGCGGGGCGGACGCGCGTTCGGCGTGCAGTTCGAGGGCGTGCTGAACCAGACGGCGCAGCACGGCCAGATCGACCGGCTTGGAGACGAAATCGAAGGCGCCGGCCTTCAGCGCATCGACCGCCGCTTCGACGTTACCGTAGGCGGTGATCATCGCGACCGGCAGGTGCGGATGGTTCTGGGCGATGTGTTCGATCAATTGCTGACCATTGCCGTCCGGCAGGCGCATGTCGGTCAGGCAGAGATCGTAGCGATTGGAACCGAGTTGATTGATCGCGCTGGCGACATCGGAGGCGGTATCGACCCGCAGGCCCATCCGACCGAGGGTCAGGACCAGCAATTCGCGGATGTCACGCTCATCATCGACGATCAGTGCGCTGCGGGCTTGGCTCATCCGGCTATCCTACCGTGAAATGTGCGTTGGCTCGCAGCCCGTGCCGTTCCGGCCGTCGGCCGGAACGTCGGATGCAGTTCTTCAAGCCGGGCGCCGCGTGGTGATCGCGGCATCACGCCTTGAGTCGGTCTGCCATGGCCTTGCCGAGGTCTCCCGGTGAGCGCACGGTGACCACGCCGGCCTGTTCCAGGGCAGCAAATTTACCTTGGGCGGTGCCCTTGCCGCCTGAGGCGATGGCGCCGGCATGGCCCATGCGCTTGCCAGCCGGGGCGCTGGCGCCGGCGATGAAGCCGACCACTGGTTTGGTGACGTACTCGGAAATGAACTCGGCGGCCTCTTCCTCGGCGCTGCCGCCGATCTCGCCGACCATGATGATGCCTTCGGTCTGCGGGTCGTCCTGGAACAATTGCAGGCAGTCGATGAAGTTCATGCCCTGGATCGGGTCGCCACCGATGCCGATGCAGGTGCTCTGACCGAGGCCGGCGTCGGTGGTCTGCTTGACCGCTTCGTAGGTCAGGGTGCCCGAGCGGCTGACGATGCCGATTCGGCCGGGTTTGTGGATGTGGCCGGGCATGAT
>DIHI01000034.1:2360-2697 GCA_002420085.1 Lysobacterales bacterium UBA5700
CTCGATGCCGGCCTCGGCCGCCTCCAGGATGGCGTCGGCCGCGAACGGCGGTGGGACGTAGATGACCGAGGCATTGGCGCCGGTGTCATCCACCGCGTCGGCGACCGTGTTGTAGACCGGCAGGCCGATGTGGGTACTGCCGCCTTTGCCCGGAGTGACGCCGCCCACCACCTTGGTGCCGTACTCGATCATCTGTTCGGCGTGGAATGTGCCCTGCTGGCCGGTAAAACCCTGGACGATCACCTGGGTGGATTTGTTGACGAGGACGGGCATGGTAGGAATCTCGTGTTGGTTTGAGTGAATTTCGGCTTCGGGGGAGATCAGCCGGCCGCGAACG
>DIHI01000057.1:0-1532 GCA_002420085.1 Lysobacterales bacterium UBA5700
AACACGAGTACGGTCCGCCGCAGCAGATGGTTGGGCGTCAATCTTTGACGTAGACCGCGAGGTATGTGGTTGTGCCTTGGCCGACGCCAAGGCAACCTGGCTGCGTCACTTGAAAAACCGAATGAAATTTGTACCCCCCCGCTGCCCTTGCTTCGAGGAGCTCTTCAAAGTCTGAGATGGCCTTATTAGAGAACTCAGCACCAATAGACTCAACCTTGTACTTCATTGTGATTCGCCTCCTTCAAGAAATGAATAGTCCACTCCGCCACATCCTGAACGACAACGTACAAGACGTCGGCCAGTTAGCTTTAGCCCGTTCAAGAATCCACGCTGTCGAAATGCGAGTTCGCTGTAGTGAGAACAGCTTGGTTCGAACACGCATCTATTCCGAACTGTACGGGGTGCCACCCGGCGATAGAGGCGAAGAATCGCTACCGCTACACCGACGAGAGACAGTCCGGAGGGAGCCGGTAGCATTGCGATTCGCACATCTCCTTGGGTCGTGCCGGTCAGCATTCTCTCAACAGATGGTCTAAGTGATTCTTCTACTACGTATTCGTAGATGTCCACGATCTCGCTACTCAGATGCCTAACGTCAAGTATCCCCCCTGATCAGGGGTGTAGCGCCGGATCGTCGCACTCTGCTCACCCCAAGTCAAGCGGCTTTTCCAAGCATCTACAAGCAGTTACCTGATATGTCCGATGGGGTCGTCCGGTCAGACTCGCACGCTACACCCTGGAGGTGGGGGCATATGGGATATGAGCGCGAATCAGGGGGCGTATCCGGGGCGGTGGCGGAACCATGTCCTGCCAGCCTGATGGACGAGGTTCGCTGATGATTGCGACTCAAACACCACCGTTTGCGCACCGAGCAGGCTGCTACGTGGGCTGGATTGGTCGGTTCATGCTGGCCAGCGGCAAACGCCATCCCCGCAAGATGCGTCGATCCGTAGTCGAGCGGTTTCAGTCGCCGTTGGTGGTGCAAGGCCGTGTGGCGGCGATGCGAGTGATTGCCCGAGCAATCAGGTCTGGCGATGCGCTCCGTTGGCTCACCCGCTCCCCGGCCCGCTTCCGCTGAACGGGAGTGGGTGTACAGCCAGTGGCTTCGCTGCTGGATCGGTGAGCGTGAGGGGGTCGGGAGCGTTGGGAGGTCCGGTCAAAGGGGGCGAGTGCCCAGCAGTTGTTGGGCCGGGCGGTCGAAGGTGTAGTCATGCCGTTCCGCTGCCCAGCGCGCTCATCGTGGCCGCAGCCTTGCGCACGATCCGTGGGTCGGCATAATCGGCCGTTCGGGTGCCATTCGCGGCCTTTGCGGCCGACGCCTCGGCGGAGTCGCATGGCGCCGCCCAGACCACGTCCCGACTCTCGAATTGCACGTCAGGTTCCTCGAATAGACGGGTGATCGCGGCCACCACCTCTTCGCGGTTCGCGGCGTAGCGCTTCCCGGCGAGCGTCCAGGCAACCTCGGCCAGCACCACGTCGGTGATGAGAATCGAGGTTTCCTTACGAACAGGGCATCGACCCGTGCGGACTGG
>DIHI01000057.1:1720-7360 GCA_002420085.1 Lysobacterales bacterium UBA5700
GTCGTCCTTCAGGTGCATGAGCACGCCGACGCTCCGCCCGTTGGCCTGCGTGAGGATCGTGGTATGACCATCGTGCTCGACGATGTCGAGATCATCGCCCGGCGCCACGGCCAGGCGGTCACAGATGTGCTTTGGGCAAGGTCACTTGGCGCTTTGAACCGAGAACGGGCATTCGTGCCTGTTTACTGTGCTGCCAATGGTAAAGACACATCCGGCGTTGCTGCCGGGCACGTGATGATGCCACAACGCCAGACCCCGAGCCTCGGGCGTGCGGTGATGCCACAAGGCATGGGCCAAAGTCCCGCCGAGCCTCCCGGCGGAAGTGTCGATGGCGGGGTGCCGCAGATGGCAGAACGTCGGTCGCGTGACCGACGCGCACGATGAAATACCTGACCACGGCGCCTGCCTGACCCCGGCGCTTGCGATACGCCCTGCCCGACCGGCTCAGCCCATCAGGTTGCGGCCGTGGAACAGTTCCTCGATCTCGCGCTTGACCTGGGCCTCGATGCGCATCCGGTCCTTGAAGCCGATGTTGCGTGCCTTCTCCTCGAACAGATAGGTGTCGAGGTCGGCACCCTTGACGTGCATCTTGGTGTGGAAGATGTTCTCCTGGTAGACGTTGACGTCGAACATCTCGTAGCGCGACTGGATCGGCTTGGAGAGAAAGTCCTGGATCGAGTTGATCTTGTGGTCGATGAAATGCTTCTTGCCGCGGACATCGCGGGTGAAGCCGCGCACCCGGTAGTCCATGATGACGATATCCGACTCGAAGCTCTCGATCAGGTAGTTGAGCGCCTTCAGCGGCGAGATCACGCCACAGGTGGACACGTCGATATCGGCCCGGAAGGTGGCGATGCCGTTGTGCGGGTGGGTTTCCGGGTAGGTGTGGACGGTGATGTGGCTCTTGTCGAGATGGGCGACAACGGCATCGGACAGGATCTGCTTGCCGGCAGCCTTGCGGTCGATCACCGGCTCTTCGGAAATCAGGATGGTCACCGAGGCACCCTGGGGATCGTAGTCCTGGCGGGCCACGTTGAGGATGTTGGCGCCGATGATCCGGGCGACCTCGGTGAGAATCTCGGTCAGCCGGTCGGCGTTGTAGGCTTCGTCGATGTACTCGATGTAGCGCTGACGCTGCTCCTCGCTGATCGCATAGCAGATGTCGTAGATGTTGAAGCTCAGCGATTTGGTGAGGTTGTTGAAGCCCTGGAGCTTCAGGCGGGGGATCGGCTTGACCACGGCGAGTCCTCGGGCAACAGGGGTGGGACGATAGGCAATCGGCGCGCAGCTTGCCCGCACCGGTCGAAGTGGCGTTATTATCGGGCATTCGGCGCCCGCATTGAACCCGGGCGCTTCCGCGCTTAAGCTCGAACACTGGGGATGAATCGGTGCAATCCGAAATGAAAACGCTCGTGGAACTGCTTCCTGGGCTGAACGTCCGGCATGCGGCTGCCAACGGTCCGCTGGAACCCGACAAGATCACCATCGACCGGTTCCTGGCGTTCTGCCATCGTCGTCGGTTTCCGAATCGGACCGACATCTTCCGCCCGGGCGATCCGGCCGACACCTTGTACTACGTGGTGTCAGGCTCGCTCAGCATCATCAGCGAGGAGTCCGATGGCCGCGAGCTGGTGCTCGGCTATGCCAACGCCGGTGACTTCGTCGGCGAGCTCGGCCTGTTCATCGAGGCCGAGCAGCGGGAAGTCATCCTGCGCACCCGCAGCGCCTGTGACCTGGCCCAGATCAGCTACGAGCGACTCAATCAGTTGTTCGTCGAGCAACTGACCGAGGAATGTCCACGCATCCTGTACGCGATCGGTGCGCAAATCTCCAAGCGTCTGCTGGAAACCAGCCGCAAGGCCAGCCGCCTGGCCTTCATGGACGTCAGCAACCGGATCGCCCGCACCCTGCTCGATCTCTGCCAGGAGCCGGATGCGATGAGCCATCCGCAGGGCACCCAGATCAAGGTTTCCCGGCAGGAACTGGCACGCATCGTCGGCTGCTCGCGAGAGATGGCCGGCCGGGTGCTCAAGAGCCTCCAGGAACAGGGACTGCTGCACGCGCGCGGCAAGACCGTGGTGGTCTACGGCACGCGCTGATCCGACACGCCACCCGTCGCGCCCGAGCACGCGATTCCGCGCGATCGGCTCCGACAGTCATTCCCGCTCGCCCGCCACCGGCCCGACCCGGCGGGTCGGAGGCGCTGATCCGATATCAGTCGATCGGGGCGATCACCTCGACGTCACCGCAGACCCGCCGCACCCGGCGCACGGTCGCGGCGGTCGGCGCAACCAGAACCCGGTGCTGGGCGTGGCGCAGCAGAGGCAGGTCGCGGACGCTGTCGGTGTAGACCACCGAGAACGGCGGCACGATGCCGGCCTCGGCGAGCGCGTCGAGTTTGCGTGGCCCGAAGCAATGGCGCTCGGGTAGCCAGCCACCGAAGCCGGGACGCAGCCGCGAGCCGACCCAGACCGGCACCTCCGGTCCGTCCAGCGCCGACCAGAGTTGCCGGGCCAGCCGTTGTTCGGCGCCGGTGACGATCGCGACCCGGTGACCGGCGTCGAGGTGATGCCGCAACCGCTCGATCGCAGGAACGATCAGCAACTGCCGACGACGCTCGCCGCACTGCGCGAGAAACCGGTGCCGGTGCGCTTCCAGTTCATCCGCCGCACGGCCAACCGTGGCCAGCCACAGATAGCCGGCCGCTGCCAGGCGAGCGGTCGGCCACCAGGCAAAGGCCGGCGGCAGCAGGGGCAGGCCGAGCACGGCCGGCAGGGCGCGCAGTGGACGGTCCCGCAGCAACAGTTTCAGGAAGGCGGCGAAGCTGTCGCCGCGAACCAGGGTACCGTCGAAGTCGAACAGGACGGTCGGCGTCATCGCGCCGATCAGGACCGGTCAGGTTGGAACAGGCGGGCCAGTTCGGCGCCAGGATCGTCCGCCCGCATGAAGGCTTCGCCGACCAGAAACGCCGAAATCCCGGCACCACGCATGCGCTCGACATCGGCTCGACTGTGGATGCCACTCTCGGTCACCAGCAGGCGGTCGGCCGGGACCATGGGGTGCAGGCGCAGGGTGGTTTCGAGCGAGACCTCGAACGTCCGCAGATTGCGGTTGTTGATGCCCACCAGCGGGGCCGGCACGGTCAGGGCGCGCGCCAGTTCCTCACCATCGTGGACTTCGATCAGCACATCGAGCCCCAGATCGAAGGCGGTGCCGGCCAGGTCGGCGAGCGCGCGATCATCGAGTGCAGCAACGATCAGCAGGATGCAGTCGGCACCCAGCACGCGCGCTTCGACGATCTGGTAGGGATCGATCGTGAAGTCCTTGCGCAGCACCGGCAAGCCACAGGCGGCGCGAGCCTCGCGCAGGGCCTGATCACTGCCCTGGAAGAAGTCGACATCGGTCAGCACCGACAGACAGGTGGCACCGCCCCGCTGATAGCTCTCGGCAATCTCGGCCGGGCGGAAATCGGGTCGGATCACGCCCTTGCTCGGGCTGGCCTTCTTGACCTCGGCGATCACACCGGCCCGACCGGCCTCGATCCGGGCGCCGAGGGCGCGGGCAAAGCCACGGACCGGGGCGGCATCGGCCGCCCTGGCCCGCAGTTCGGCCAACGGCACCCGCGCGCGCCGTTCGGCCACCTCCTCGCGCTTGCGGCGCAGGATGGTTTGCAGGATGTCACTCACGAATTGGAATACCGCAGCGCGTCGCGAACGAATTCGAGACGATCCTGACCGAAGAACATGTCATCGCCAACGAAGAAGGTCGGCACACCGAAGGCGCCACGGGACACCGCGTAGTCGGTGTTGGCGCGCAGCAGATCCTTGATCTCCTGCTCCTCGGCGCGGGCCAGCAGTTTCGCCGGCTCGAAGCCAGCCGCCTCGACGATGGTCTTGAGCGCCTCCGGATCACTGAGGTCGGCACCGAATACCCAGATCGACTCGAACACGGTGTCCAGGAAGAACCGGAAGCCCTCAGGGTCGTCCTGCAACAGCGCGGTGACCATGCGCATCAGGGTCAGGCTGCTGAACGGGAAGTGCGGGTTCATCTCGAAGGCGACCCCGTACACGTCGGAATAACGCAGCAGGTCATCGGCCAGATACTTGGCTTTGGCCGGCACCGTGATCGGCGCGGTGTTGCCGGTGGCCTTGTGGATGGCGCCGACCAGGACCGGTTTCCAGATGATTTCCGCCTCGGCCTCCTGGGCGATCGCATCGACCTGGGTGTAGGCCAGGTACGAGGCGGGGCTGATCAGGTCGAAACAGAACTCGATGGTCTTGCTCATGCGTAGGTTCCCCTTGGTTGATGCACATTCGATTGAATCCGGACGATACTCCGGCGCGACTCCCCGGATGACACTGCTCGCGCCGTGTGGGTGCGCCACGTTCGTCGCGTCCGGCGCCGCGACCCCGCGCAGTTTACCCAATGCCGCGTGCCCACCGAAGCCGAACCGGGGCTCGGCCCGATCCGACCCCGCGCCGGCTACAGCACGTAACGACTGAGGTCGCGATCGCGCACCAGTTCGCCGAGCCGGGCATCGACGTAGTCGCGGTCGATCCGCACCTCATCGCCACTGCGGTCGGGCGCGGCAAACGAAAGGTCTTCCAGCAGGCGCTCCAGAACGGTGTGCAGGCGCCGGGCACCGATGTTTTCCTGCCGGGCGTTGACCTCGAAGGCGATCTCGGCGAGCCGCTCGATGGCATCGTCGGCGAATGCCAGACGCACACCCTCGGTGGCCATCAGCGCCTCGTACTGCTTGGTCAGAGCGTTGCGGGTATCGGCCAGGATGCGCACGAAATCCGCGCGCGACAGCGCCGACAGTTCGACCCGGATCGGGAACCGGCCCTGCATCTCCGGGATCAGGTCGGACGGCTTGGCGAGATGAAAGGCGCCGGATGCGATGAACAGAATGTGGTCGGTGCGGACCGCGCCGTACTTGGTGCTGACCGTGGAGCCCTCGACCAGGGGCAGCAGATCGCGCTGCACACCCTCGCGACTGACATCGGCGCCGACCGACTCGGAGCGCTTGGCGACCTTGTCGATCTCGTCGATGAACACGATGCCATTGTTCTCGCAACTGGCGATCGCCTGCTCGCGAATCTCGTCCTCGTTGACCAGCTTGCCGGCCTCCTCTTCGAGCAATTGCACCCGCGCCGCCGCCACCGTCATCCGCTTGCGCTGGCTGCGGCCACCGGACAGCCCTTGGAACATCTGTCGCAGTTGCTGACCCATCTCTTCCATGCCGGGTGGCGCCATGATATCGACGCCAACGTTGATGGCGATCTCCAGTTCGATCTCGCGGGCATCCAGTTCGCCGCTGCGCAGTTGCTGACGCAGGCGTACCCGGCCGGGACTCTCCTCGATCACCTGATCGGCGGGATCGTCCGGCTCGAAACCGGGCGGTGGGCTGCGGCGCGGCAGCAGGGCATCGAGCAGACGGTCTTCGGTGCGCGCTTCAGCCTGGGCGCGGACCCGCGCCTTGGCCTGCTCGCGCAACATCTTGACGGCGGTATCGGCGAGGTCGCGAATGATCTGCTCGACATCCTTGCCGACATAGCCGACCTCGGTGAAGCGAGTCGCCTCGACCTTGACGAACGGGGCATTGGCCAGGGTCGCCAGGCGTCGGGCGATCTCGGTCTT
>DIHI01000057.1:7447-11627 GCA_002420085.1 Lysobacterales bacterium UBA5700
CCGATCATCAGGATGTTCTTGGGCATGACCTCGTTGCGCAGTTCCGGCGATAGCTGCATCCGCCGCCACCGGTTGCGCAGGGCGATCGCCACCGCCCGCTTGGCAGCCGCCTGGCCGACGATGAAGGTGTCCAGTGCCTGGACGATTTCTCTGGGGGTCATGTTCATGGCATGGGTTGGACGGCAGGGGCCGACCGGATCGAATCGAGACGCGCGCGACGCTCAGTTCTCCAGTTCCTCGACCGTCAGGTTGGCATTGGTGTAGATGCAGATTTCGCCAGCGACCGCCAGGGCCTTCTCGGCGATGCTGCGGGCATCGAGGTCGGTGTTGGCCAGCAGGGCACGGGCCGCAGCCAGGGCGTAGGGGCCACCCGAGCCGATCGCGATCAGTCCATCCTCGGGTTCGATCACATCGCCATTGCCCGACACGATCAACGAACTGCGGGCATCGGCGACCGCCAGCAGGGCTTCCAGCTTGCCGAAGCGGCGCTCGGTTCGCCAGTCCTTGGCCAGTTCGACGGCAGCACGCAGCAACTGGCCGCCGTGGGCTTCCAGCTTGGCCTCGAACAACTCGAACAGGGTGAAGGCATCGGCGGCGGCACCGGCGAAACCGGCCAGCACCCGGCCATCGGCCAGGCGGCGAACCTTGCGGGCATTGCCCTTGACCACGGTGTTGCCAAGGGTGACCTGGCCATCCCCGGCGACCACCACCCGGCCATTGCGGCGCACGGAGAGGATGGTGGTGGCATGAAAGGTTTCGGTCATGGTCGGCATTCCGGGCAGATGGACGTGAGGTGGGGATTGATCCCCCGCCGGACAAGGGCCGAACGCCGATGCCGGCACTCGGCTGACCGGATCGCAACAGACATCACCACAGCCCGTGACGACGGCCACCGGCCCGACAGCCCGGTCGGCAGCGAATGCCTGCCCTGTCCGTCGCCATGATCAACCATCGCCGGACGCCGGGCGGGCGGCCATGCCGGCGACCCGCCCGGAACGCCTTCGATGTCGGTCGATCAGCCGCCCTTGCGCCACTGGCCGAGCGCGGCCAGACCGTTCTCGCGAGCACGCTGGGCGACGGTCGCCTGGGCGGCCGCGAAATTGCCCTGCATGTCCTTGGCCCACAGGGCCAGCGCGGCCGACTGCATGGCCCGGCCATAGCTGAAACTGAGCGGCCAGGGATTGCCGCCGATCCGGTTCATGGCATCGAGATGAGCGGTGGCATCCTCGTCGGACTGGCCGCCGGACAGGAAGACGATGCCGGGCAACAGCGCCGGCACGGCGCTGCGCAGACAGCGCAGGGTGGCATGGGCGACATCCTCGACGCTGGCCTGCTCGGGACAGTCCTTGCCTGGCAGGACCATCGATGCCTTGAGGATGGTGCCTTCGAGATTCACGTCGAAGTCGTACAGAGCGCCGAACACCGAGCGCAGGGTCACTTCGGTGACTTCGTAGCAGGTCTCGATGTCGTGCTCGCCATCCATCAGCACCTCCGGCTCGACGATCGGCACCAGGCCCTGCTCCTGGCACAGCGCGGCGTAGCGTGCCAGGGCATGGGCATTGGCTTCGATGCAGCTCCCGGAGGGGATATCGTCGCCGATCGTGATGACCGCCCGCCACTTGGCGAAACGGGCGCCGAGGGCGTAGTACTCCTTGAGCCGATCGCGCAGGCCGTCGAGGCCCTCGGTGACCAATTCGCCCGGATAGCCGGCCAGCGGCTGGGTGCCCTTGTCAACCTTGATGCCGGGGATGATGCCGGCCTTGCGCATCACTTCGGTGAACGGAATGCCGTCGCGGGTCTTCTGACGGATGGTTTCGTCGTAGAGGATGGCACCGGACAGGTGCTTGGCGGCACCCGGTGCAGTGAGCAGCAGTTCGCGATAGGCGCGGCGATTTTCTTCGGTGTTCTCGATGCCGACCGCGTCGAAGCGCTTCTTGATGGTGCCGCTCGATTCGTCGATGGCGATGATGCCCTTGCCCGAGGCAACCATGGCCTGGGCGGTCTGTTCGAGTTCTTCGATGCTCATGAGGATCCTGTCTGGCTGAACGATCGGGAGGCGGTGGGCCGCAGGCGACACCACCAGAAGGCGAGCAGGGCGACCAGCCGTCGGATGGCGACTGCCGATGCCGCGCGTCGATCCTCCGGATTATAGCGCCGCCAGCCCCTGGGCCGAGCCATCCGGGCCGACCGCGAGCAGACGCAGGGTGTTGGTGGCACCGGTCGATTCCATGCTGTCACCGCTGGTGAACAGCACGCGATCGCCATCGGCCAGCGCACCGGCACCGAACAATTGGCGGATGGCCATCCGCGCCGCCTCGTGCGCAGCCATGCCCCGACTGTCGAATACGGTCGGGGTGACCTCACGCATCAGGGCCATCTGTCGCCGGGCCACCGGATGCCGGGACAGACCGTAAATCGGCACATCGGAGCGGAATCGCGACAGATAGCGCGCGGTGCCGCCGGATTCGGTCAGGGCGATGATCGCCCGCACCCGGATGTGCTCGGCCAGGAACATGGTCGCCATCGCGATCGCCTGGTCGGAACGGGTCAGGCCGCGCTGGGCCTTCTCGAAATCGGTGTCGTGATTGAACTGCCGCTCGGCACCAAGACAGATCCGCACCATCGCCTCGACCGCCTTGATCGGGTACTGGCCAGACGCGGTTTCGGCCGAGAGCATCACCGCGTCGGTGCCATCGATGACGGCATTGGCGACATCCAACACCTCGGCACGGGTCGGGATCGGGTTGTCGACCATCGATTGCAGCATCTGGGTGGCGGTGATGACCACCCGATTGTGGCGCAGCGCCTCCCGGATGATCTTCTTCTGCAGGCCCGGCAGTTCGGCATCGCCGATCTCGACCCCGAGATCACCGCGCGCCACCATCACGGCATCGCTGGCGAGAGTGATTTCGGTCAGGTTCTCGATCGCCTCGGCGCGCTCGATCTTGGCCACCAGGTGCGGCCGCCAGCCGGCCTCGGCAGCCAGCGCGCGGGCTTCCTCGATGTCGGCAGCAGATCGGCAGAAGGAAATCGCCAGGAAGTCGGCATCCAGAGCAGCGGCATGACCGATGTCGGCACGATCCTTGTCGCTCAGCGCACCGAGCGAGAGGCCGCCACCGAGGCGATTGAGGCCCTTGCGATCGGACAGCACGCCATCGTTGATCACCCGGGTGTGGATCGTGCTGCCATCGATCGCCTCGACCTGCAGGCTGACCAGGCCGTCATCGAGCAGCAGGGTATCGCCTGGACCGACATCGCCAACCAGGCCGAGATAGCTGACACCGACGCCCTGCGCATCGCCCGGTGCCGGGTCCGGCCGGCAATGCAGGGCGAACGGCTGACCGGCGCACAGGGCGACCCGGCCCTCGGCGAACCGCTCGATCCGGATCTTCGGTCCCTGGAGATCGGCCAGGATGCCGACCTCGACCCCGAGCGTCCGGGCTGCCGCACGCACCGCATCGGCGCGTGCGGCGTGCTGTTCGGGCGTACCGTGGGAGAAATTCATGCGGACCACATTGACCCCGGCCCGGATCAGGGCCTCGATGCGTCCCGGCTGGTCGGTCGCGGGGCCGAGTGTGGCGAGAATCTTGGTGCGGCGAAGTTGGTCGGCCATGGTCGTCGTGGCAGTAGCGAACGGCACACCTTAGCAGACCACGCGACGGCCAGTGTCGGCCTGCAATCGTATGAAATCGCCGGTCGATCGATCGACCCTCGGCACGCCCATCCGCGCGAGCCTTCAGCCCAGCGCAGCCTTGCTCAGCAGCAGGTTGTGGACCTCACGGCTGCCGGCAAAGGCCAGCACCGCATCGGCGACCGTGCCCGACACGACGACCGGCACCCCGCTGTCGATCCGATAGGCATGCCGGAAATGGCGCCCGAGTTGCTCGGCCAGCCGGCCGAGATCACGCCCCTGTCGGGCCAGGGCACGCGGCGAGATTTCGGTATACAGGCACTCGATCGCAGCGAAGGTCCGCTCGCCTCCGTCGATGATGTGGCTCTCCGCGCCCTCGGCATCGATCACCGCCAGCCGGAACGCCGGCCTGGTTTCCGCAAACCACTGGTCGAGGCTGACTGCCGGCACGCTGGCCGCAGCATCGGCTGTCAGCGCCGATCGATCGTGTACCGACTCGACGTGGCTGGCACCGGAATTGATCCGATCGTGGCGGATCGCGACCCGACC
>DIHI01000057.1:11728-22341 GCA_002420085.1 Lysobacterales bacterium UBA5700
GGCGAAATTGGCCGGGTCGGGCTCGAACCCGAAAGTTCGTTCAGCGACCCGCGCCAGCGGCACCAGCAAGGCACCCAGGTGGCAGCCGATCACCAGCAGATCGCCGCTGCGCTGAGCCAGCAGGCCAGACAGCGCCTCGACCACCGGCCAGTCGTAGCAGCCCTCGCGCAGCAGACGTTTGGACACCGTGTAATCGCGCGGATCGAGCAGCAGCCGACCGTTGCGGGTATCGGCAACGATGCCCACCCCGTAACGGCCGAGCAGGGCCGCCCGCAGCCGCCCACGCAGCCGACGACTCAACCGGATGTGCCAGCGATCCATCCGGCGGTCAGCCGGCGGTCCGAGCACGCAGCGCCGCGACCGCCGGCAGTTCCTTGCCCTCGCAGAATTCCAGGAAGGCCCCGCCACCGGTCGAAATGTAATCGACCCGATCGGCAATGCCGAAGGCATCGACCGCCGCCAGGGTATCGCCCCCCCCGGCAATCGAGAAACCGGCCGATCCGGCGATCGCTTCGGCCACCGCTCGGGTGCCGGCAGCGAACCGCGCGAACTCGAAGACCCCGACCGGACCGTTCCAGATGATCGTCCCGGCAGCCGCGATCTGCTCGCCGTAGCGGGCGGCGGTGCGCGGACCGATGTCGAGGATCATCTCACCGGCCGCCACTGCCCCGACCTCGACCACCCGAGCCTCGGCATCAGCGCTGAATGTGCTCGCCACCGCGACATCGACCGGCAGTGGAATGGACACACCGCGCGCCTCGGCCTTGGCCAGGATCCGGCGTGCAGCATCGAGCAGGTCCGGCTCGTGCAGGGAGGTTCCGACCGGATGGCCGAGCGCGGCCAGAAAGGTGTTGGCGATGCCACCGCCGACGATCAGGTGATCGACCCGCTCGACCAGATTGGCCAGCAATTCCAGTTTGGTCGAGACCTTGGCGCCACCGACGATCGCCAGCAGTGGGTGGGCCGGCCGCTCCAGCGCCATGGCCAGCGCATCCAGTTCGGCCATCAGCAGCGGACCACCGCAGGCGATCCGAGCCGCCCGGATCACACCATGGGTGGATGCCTGGGCGCGATGCGCGGTACCGAAGGCATCCATCACGAAGACATCGCACAGGGCGGCATAACGGGCCGCCAGCGCGGCATCGTCGGCCGCCTCGCCGACATTCATCCGACAGTTCTCCAGCAGCACGATCCGACCGGGTGCAACGTCCACCCCGTCCAGATAGTCACCGACCAGCGGCACCTCGCAGCCAAGCAGTTCCGCCAGCCGCTGCGCGACCGGGGCCAGCGAATCCTCGGCGCTGAACACGCCCTCCTTCGGTCGCCCGAGGTGCGACATGACCAGTACCGCCGCCCCCGCTGCCAGAGCCGCACGCAGGGTCGGCACGGCAGCCAGCAGGCGCTGCTCGGAGGTGATCCGTCCGTCGCGGATCGGAACATTCAGGTCTTCTCGGATCAACACGCGGCGACCGGCCAGCGGCAGGTCGGTCATTCGCAGAATGGTCATGGCAAATGGGCCGATGGAAGCAGACGCCATTGTCCGGGCAGCCGCTCGGGCTTTCAATCGTCTCCCGGACTTGACCGATATCAAGGCGCGCACCGCCACTTGGCCGGCACACTTCTCGCCCATGACCGCCATACCGCCCTTCGATGCCGATCTGCTGCGCCGCTACGACCGGCCGGGGCCGCGCTATACCTCCTACCCGACCGCGCCGCAGTTCACCGAGCGCTTCGATGCCGACGCCTGCATCGATGCCGCCCGCCGCAGCAACGAAGACCCGATCCCACGTCGGCTCTCGCTGTACCTGCATGTCCCCTACTGCTTCAGCCCATGCTTCTACTGCGGCTGCAACCGGATCATCACCCGCGATGAAGCCAAGGGCGAGAGTTATCGGTTGCGCCTGCTGCGCGAGATCGAAATGGTCGCGCCGTTGTTCGACCGCGACCGCGAGGTGATCCAGTTGCACCTCGGCGGCGGCACCCCGAACTTCCTGCATGGCTGGCAGATCCGTGAACTGGTCGAAACCCTCGATCGCAGCTTCACCTTCAGTCGCGGCAATGATCGCGACTTCTCGATCGAACTCGATCCGCGCAGCGTTCGCCCCGGCGAGATCGCCGAGCTGGCTGGCGCCGGCTTCAACCGCGCCAGCCTCGGCGTGCAGGACTTCGATCCGGTCGTCCAGCAGGCGGTCAACCGCATCCAGAGCGTCGAGGAAACGATGACAGTGATCGATGATTGCCGCCGACATGGCTTCCGGTCGGTCAACATCGATCTGATCTACGGCCTGCCGATGCAGAACGCCGATGGCTTCTCACGCACCCTCGACACGGTCGTGCGTGCCCGTCCCGACCGTCTGGCGATCTACAGCTACGCCCATCTGCCGCAGATGTTTCGCGGCCAGACCCAGATTCGCGCCGAAGACCTGCCCAGCCCGGAAGCCAAGCTCGGCCTGCTCAGACTGGCGATCGAACGGCTGTCCCAGGCCGGCTACCGCTACATCGGCATGGACCACTTCGCCCTGCCCGAGGACGACCTGTCCCAGGCCCAGGAGCGCGGTGGCCTGCACCGCAACTTCATGGGCTACACCACCCATGCCGAGAGCGACCTGATCGGCCTCGGGGTCAGTGCGATCAGCCATATCGGCGACACCTTCAGCCAGAACTTCCGCGACCTGCCGCACTGGGAGACCGCCATCGACGCCGGCCACCTGCCGGTCTGGCGTGGCATCGCACTGGACCCGGACGATGTCCTGCGCGCCGACCTCATCCAGCAACTGATGTGTCAGGGCGAAGTGGACATCCCGGCCCTGGAAGACCGCTACGACATCGAGTTCGATCGCTATTTCTCAGACGCCTTGCCTCGTCTGGAACCCCTGGCCAAGGACGGCCTTCTTTCGATCTCGCCCCGGCGGATCGCGGTCAGCCTGCGCGGACGCATGTTGTTGCGTATCATCGCCATGTGCTTCGACCGCTACCTGGAGCAGCCCTCGGCGCCGGTCCGCTTCTCGAAAGCGATCTGACTCGGCGCCGATCGCATCGGTCGGAGCCCGAACCGGAGCCTCGGCCATGAACACCCTCTCCGGCGCCGCCGCGCGCCGGCCCAGTCCGATTGCCGATGACGGCGATGCACTGCGCTTTTGCAGCACCTGTGCCTTCTCCGACGCCTGCCTCTCACAAGGCTACGACAAGAGCATGCTGGCCGACCTGCACTGCCTGGTCGAACACATCGGACCGTTCCATCCGGGCGATCACATCTTCCGTGAAGGTGACCCGTTCAATGCCATCGCCGCCGTTCGCGCCGGCACCGTCAAGACCTACGTGGTCGACCCGCAAGGCCGGGAGCAGGTCCATGGCTTCTTTCTCCCTGGCGAAGTGATCGGCCTGAATGCCATCCACCAGGACCACTACCCCTGCAATGCCATCGCCCTGGATACCGTCATGCTGTGTCGGTTCTCCTTCCCGAAGATGGTGACCCTGGCACAGCGCATGCCGGGCTTGCAGGCCCACCTGTTTCGCCTGCTCAGTGCCGATATCGGCAAGGCCGCCCTGCTGGCCGGTGATTTCAGCGCAGACGAGCGGATGGCGGCCTTCCTGGTCGCCCTGTCCGAACGCTACCGTGTGCGCGGGTTCTCGGCCACCCGCTTCAACCTGACCATGGCCCGGACCGACATCGCCAACTACCTGCGACTGGCAGCGGAAACCGTCAGTCGCGTGCTGCGCCGGTTCCAGACCGAGCACCTGCTGCGGGTCGAACGGCGCGACGTCGAACTGCTCGACCTCGACCGCCTGAAAGCCCTCGCGCGGCCCGTGCTGCGCCGCTGACAGCCGAGCGCGGCAGCCGTCCGACCGCTTGACCTGGGTCAGCGACAGGGCCGCCCCCGACAACCACGATGACCTCACCCGTAAAACCCCGGAGTGAGGCACATGAACACGACACGAAGACTCTGGCTCGGCCTCGGGACGCTGCTGATCGCGTCCTTCGGCGTGCTGCTGTGGATGGGTGGCGAGGTCCACCGACAGGCACCGCCCATGCCCGAGCGCGTGGTATCCGAAAGTGGCGCCTTGATCTACAGTCGCACCGACATCGAACGCGGTCGGCAGGTCTGGCAATCGATCGGCGGCATGCAACTCGGCTCGATCTGGGGCCACGGCGCCCTGGTCGCCCCGGACTGGAGCGCCGATTGGCTGCACCGCGAAACCATCGCCTGGCTCGACGTGCGGGCACAGGCCGCCCACGGCAGCAACTACGGCGACCTGGCACCCGGCGACCAGGCCAAGCTGCAAGCCGAGCTTGAGCCCGACATCCGCCACAACGGCTACGACCCGGCCACCGGCACCCTGACCCTGCCCGACCAGCGGGCCGAAGCGATCCGCCAGGTGGCCGCGCATTACACCAGCCTGTTCGGTACCGGCGCCGACACCGCCGAACTGCGCGAAGCCTATGCCATGAAGAACGGCACCGTCGCCGATGCCGAGCACCGCCAGGCATTGACCGGCTTCATCTTCTGGGCCTCCTGGGCAGCAGCAGCCGAACGCCCGGACGGCGCCGGCAAGAGCTACACCAGCAACTGGCCGTATGAACCACTGGTCGGCAACCAACCGACCTCCACCGCGTTCCTGTGGACGGTGTTCAGTATCATCTTCATGCTCGCCGGCATCGCCCTGCTGGCCTGGCACTACGCGGTCTACCACGGTCGCGAACCGCGCCTGACACCACCCGCGCGCGACCCACTGGCCGACCTGGTACCGACCCCGTCGATGAAGGCGACCGGCAAGTATTTCTGGGTCGTGATCGCCCTGTTCCTGGTGCAGATCGCGCTCGGCGCGATCACTGCCCACTACCAGGTCGAGGGTCAGGAACTCTATGGCATGTCGTTGGCCGACATCCTGCCCTACTCGCTGACCCGCTCCTGGCACACCCAACTGGCCGTGCTGTGGATTGCCACCGCCTGGCTGGCCACCGGCCTGTACATCGGCCCGGCGATCTCCGGTCACGAACCCCGATTCCAGCGGCTCGGCGTCAATTTCCTGTTCGTCTGCCTGCTGATCATCGTGGTCGGCGCCTTCGTCGGTCAGTGGTTCGCAGTGATGCAGAAACTTGGCCTGGAGCACAACTTCCTGTTCGGCCACCAGGGCTGGGAATACGTCGATATCGGTCGCTTCTGGCAGGCATTTCTGTTCATCGGCCTGATGCTGTGGCTGGTGCTGGTCGGCCGTGCGCTGTGGCCAGCGCTCAAGCGGCGCGACGAGATGTCCTCGATCGTCGGCCTGCTGTTCCTGTCGGTGATCGCCATCGGCCTGTTCTACGGCGCCGGCCTGATGTGGGGCGAGCACACCTCGCTGTCGATGGTCGAATACTGGCGCTGGTGGGTGGTCCATCTGTGGGTGGAGGGCTTCTTCGAGGTGTTCGCCACCGCCGTAATCAGCTTCCTATTCGTCAAACTCGGCCTGGTGCGCGGCAAGACCGCCACCGAAGCGGTGCTGTTCGCCACCATGATCTTCATGGCTGGCGGCGTGCTCGGCACCTTCCATCATCTGTACTTCGCCGGCACCACCACCGCCGTACTGGCGCTCGGTGCCACCTTCTCGGCGCTGGAAGTGGTGCCCCTGGCCCTGATCGGCCTCGAAGCCTACGACACCTACACCCACGGCAAGGCCACGCCATGGATGAGCCGCTACCGCTGGCCGATCATGTTCTTCCTCGCGGTGGCGTTCTGGAATCTGGTCGGCGCCGGACTGTTCGGCTTCCTGATCAACACCCCGCTGGCGCTGTACTACATGCAGGGTCTGAACCTCACCCCGCTGCATGGCCACACCGCCCTGTTCGGCGTCTACGGCATGCTCGGCATCGGCCTGATGATGTTCTGCCTGCGCGGCCTCAAGCCCAAGACGGTCTGGAGCGACACCCTGCTGGCGCAGAGCTTCTGGACCTTCAACATCGGCCTGAGCCTGATGGCCCTGCTGACCCTGCTGCCGATGGGCCTGCTGCAACTCGATGCCGCCCTGGAGCACGGCTACTGGTTCGCTCGCTCGGCCGAGTTCATGGGCCAGCCGATCATCGACCTGCTGGTCTGGTTGCGAGTCCCCGGCGACGTGATCTTCAGCGTCGGCGCCGTCCTGATCGCCCTGTTCACCGCCCGGCTGTGGCTCGAACGCGGACCCGCAACCCGAAATCTACCCGAAGGCAGCGATCTGGCACGCTGATTGCATCTTCGTCATGGCACTCCTCCTGGACGTGCTCTCCCCTCGGGGCGGCAGAAGCCGCCCCGTTTTTTTTGCCGGCGGTCTGGGGATCCACAAACCTGAATCCGTGCCCTCTCGGTCCATCCCCCTGCTGATGGCGGTCTTCGACCGCCCGGATGAAGGTGATGATGTCGGGCTTCGGGCATGGTCAACGCCTCTCGGAAGCCAGATCGCGTCGAAATCGCTCTTGCCGATCGCCAACAGACCGATGTAGCGGATCGCGATATCACCGTTGCCGATTCCGGAACAGACTGGCGGGACGGGCTCGACAGTCGGGCGCAACCGTGCGAACGAGCTGAGGCAATGACCGATCGCAATCAGGGCGGGTTGACCCTGGAGTGTGCGCCGACGATGACCGGTGTGGGCATCCGTGGCGACCTACCCCACTCGTCCACCGACTGTGCGCGCGAATCCCGACTCCCGGTGTCCAAATCCCGAAGTCCAAATCCCGAAGCTTGCCGCAGCCCGAGGCTTGGCGATACGCTCACGGCCTGTCATCGATCGAAACGATGCCGTGCGGGGTCGGCCGGATCCGATCCACCCGCCTACCTGAAATCTCAGTCATGATCGTCACCCGACTCAAACTCAAGAACTGGCGAAATTTTCGCGACGCCGACGTGCCGCTGCGCGAACACACCTACCTGCTCGGCGCCAACGCCCTGGGCAAATCCAATTTTCTCGATGTGTTCCGCTTCCTGCGCGATATCGCCAAGCGCGAGGGTGGTGGCCTGCAGAAGGCGATTCGTGATCGCGACGGCATCCAGAAGCTGCGCTGCCTGCACGCTCGACGCGATCCCGAGGTGCGCATCGAGATCGAACTGTCCGAGAACGCCGACGACGAACAACCGCGCTGGCGCTACGTGCTCGGCTTCAATCCCGAGGGCAAGGGCGCACAACGCACCCTGATCTCGACCGAGCAAGTCTGGTCAGGCAGCAAGAAGCTCATCGACCGCCCGAATGCCCAGGACAACAAGGACAGCGACCGGCTCACCCAGACCCATCTCGAACAGATCCAGAGCAATGCCGATTTTCGCGAAATCGCCGATTTCTTCGGAGCGACCACCTACCTGCACCTGGTGCCACAACTGCTCAAGTACGGCGACCGGATCGGCGGGCAACGTCTGGAGGACGACCCGTTCGGCCAGGGTTTTCTGGAGCGGGTGGCGAAGACGGTCGCCAAGACCCGCGACGCCCGCTTGAAGAAGATCGAGAAAGCGCTGGCGTTGGCGGTGCCGCAGTTCAAGGAGTTGCGCTTCGTGTCCGACAGGATCAATGGCCGTCCACACCTGGAGGCGCGCTACGACCACTACCGGCCAAATGCCGGCTGGCAGCGCGAGGAGCACTTTTCCGACGGAACGTTGCGTCTGCTGGGTCTGCTCTGGGTGCTGCTGGATGGCGATTCGCTGTTGCTGCTGGAAGAGCCGGAGATGTCGCTCAACGACGCCATCGTCAAGGAAATCCCGCGCCTGATTGACCGGGTTCAACGCAGTACCAAGCGTCGTCGGCAGGTGCTGATCAGTACCCACAGCGAGGCGATGCTGAGCAATCCCGGCATCGACGGGCGCGGTGTGCTGCTGTTGGAACCGGCCCAGGAGGGCTCGCGCATTCGTCCGATCGATGCCGCAGAGACCGATGCACTGTTGGCCGGCCTGTCGGTCGCCGAGGTCGTGCTGCCGAAAACCCGACCATCTGCGGTTTCGGGCCTTGGAACGTGGTGACACCGACCGTTGCGCTCGCCACCGAGGATGAATTGAGTGAGCGGGTCGGTGAACGCTTGCTCGGCAAGGTTGGCCTGTCCGTGGACTTGCGGCTGCGGAAGAACGGCTTTGGTTACCTCAAGACCAACGTCAAGAAGTTTCGCACACTTGCGATGCAGCAGCCGGTGCTGTTACTGACTGATCTTGACCAGACACCCTGCCCCTCGGAACTGTTGCACCGCTGGTTGGGGCGTGGTGAACGGCCCGAGAACCTGGTGTTCCGGGTGGTGGTGCGAGAGATCGAAGCCTGGCTGCTGGCCGATCGGAAAGCGATGACCGAATTGCTGGGCGATGGTGCCGCCCGACGCCTGCCGGACCGACCGGAGATGGTGCCTGACGCCAAGCGCATCCTGCTGGATCTGGCCAGACGGGCGCCTCGCGACGTTCGCGAGCAACTGTTCCCGCCCAAGGGCGCGATCGCCTCTCAGGGCCTCGGCTACAACAGTCTGCTCGGCAAATGGGTGATGACTGACTGGTGTCCCGAACGTGCCGCATCGAATGCCCCGAGTCTGGCCCGAGCCCGGGACGCGCTGCAACGCCTCGCGCATCGCCTGACGACTTGATGCCGCCGCAAAACCGTGCGCCTGGGGAGCGCCTTCGCGGGGTGACGCGGGGTCGTCACCTCAGGCAAGCGGTGCCTCGACCGCGCCGCGCAACAACTCGTTGACCGAGGTCTTGGCGCGGGTGCGTTCATCCACCCGCTTGACGATCACCGCACAGTACAGCGCGTGACTGCCGTCGGCGGCCGGCAGGCTGCCGGAGACCACCACCGAGCCGGCCGGCACCCGGCCGTGGCTGATCGTGCCGGTGCTGCGATCGTAGATGCGGGTCGATTGGCCGATGAACACCCCCATGCCGATCACGCTGCCCTTCTCGACGATCACGCCTTCGACCACTTCCGAGCGGGCGCCGATGAAGCAGTCGTCCTCGATGATGGTCGGTGCCGCCTGCAAGGGCTCCAGCACACCGCCGATGCCGGCACCGCCGGAGATGTGACAGTTGCGGCCGATCTGGGCGCAGGAACCGACCGTCGCCCAGGTGTCGATCATGGTGCCGGCACCGACGTGGGCGCCGATGTTCACGAAGCTGGGCATCAACACCACATCGCGACCGATGTGGGCACCACGCCGAACGATCGCGCCAGGCACGATACGCGCTCCGACGGCGGTGAAGGCGGCGGCATCGAAGCCGGAAAAACGCGCCGGCACCTTGTCCCAGAATGGCGCGGGCAGGCCATCGATCAGCGCCATGTCGTGGCTGCGGAAATACAGCAGCACGGCTTTCTTCAACCACTCGTTGACCCGCCAGCCACCGGCACCATCCGGTTCGGCGACCCGATGCTCGCCCGACTCCAGGCCAGTCATGGCGGCCGCGATGGCGGCGCCCGTCATCTGCCGCAGGTCATCGACCGACAGGCTGCTGCGTTGCTGCCAGGCCGATTCGATGGGCGCGATCAATTCACTCGCCGGGTTCGGACTTGCCATGCGGGTAACCTCCTTCGACACAGGCCATCAGGGCCTGGGTCAGGGTCTGGGTGGTGAAAACGCTCAGGGCGCGATCGGAAAAATCACTGAGCAGGAAGAAGTCCTCGACCCGCTCGCCGAAGGTGGCAATGCGAGCATCATGGACGCGCACGCGGTGCTGCCGGAACAACACGGCAATCTCGGCGAGCAGGCCGGGACGATCGGTGCAGACCAGGGTCAGTTGGCTGCGCTCCGGGCCTTGCTCGCCGAACTCGATCCGCACCGGCACCCGGAAATGCCGCAGCAGGCGAGGCAGGGCGCGCCGTGACGGCCGCACCTGATCGGAGCCACGGGCAAGAATGGCGCCCAGCCGCTTCTCGATCATCACCGCCAGTTCGGCCGGATCGGTACGCTGCTGTTCGGTTGCCAGCACCTGGAAACTGTCGAGGCTCATGCCGGACTCGGAATTGAGCACCCGTGCGGCGATCACGCTCAGCCCCATGCGGTCGAGGGTGGCGGTGACCGCTGCGAACAGACCGTCGCGGTCGGGCGAGTAGACGAACACCTCCAGCGCCCGTTGTTCGTCCATCGGGCGGGCCAGGACCAACGGCTGGCGCGGCGATGCCAGGCCGGCAACACCTCGGGTCTGCCAGGCCACCTGTTCCGGGCGATAGCGGAGGAAGCTTTCTTCCGGATAGCCCTGCCAGGCACGGTCGATCTCGGCCTCGGCCATGCCCTGGGCGATCAGCATGGCGCGCGCGGTCTCGCGGGTCTCGGCGATCCGCTCGGCGGCGAACACCGGGTGTTCCAAGCCCCGTCGCAGGGCAAAGCGCGTGGCCTCGTAGAGATCGGCCAGCAACTGGTCCTTCCAGGCATTCCACAGCTTGGGACTGGTGCCGGCGATATCGGCGACGGTCAACAGATACAGGTAGTCGAGATGCTCGCGATCGCCAACCCGAGTCGCGAAGCGAGCGACCACATCGGGGTCGGAAATGTCCTGCCGCTGGGCGGTGGTCGACATCAGCAGATGATTGCCGACCAACCACGACACCAGGGCGGTATCCGATGGCGCCATGCCGTGGGCACGGCAGAAGTCGCCGGCATCGATCGCGCCGAGTTCCGAATGATCACCGCCCCGGCCCTTGGCGAT
>DIHI01000057.1:22482-25828 GCA_002420085.1 Lysobacterales bacterium UBA5700
GCGCTCGGCAAGGCTCTCGATGTTGCGCAGGACTTCCAGCGTGTGTTGATCGACCGTGTAGACGTGAAACAGGTCGTACTGCATCCGTCCGGCGACCGCTCCGAATGCCGGCAAGTAGCGGGCCAGCACGCCCAGACGCGCCATCCGGGACAGGGTCTTGACGGCAGCCGGGCCTCGCATCAAGGCCATGAAACGCGCTCGGAGCGCGTCATCGGCCTGATCGGACGACGGGAAATCCGGCAGCGATTCGGCCAGCGCTCGCGCCGTCTCGGAGTGCAGACCACGCAGACCCGGATGCGCCGCCCAGACCGCAAACAGGGTCAACACCCGATCCGGCCGGGCGACCAGCCAATCCGGCTCGGGCATGGCCAGAAAGCCCCGCCGGGACAGCAGGCCCTCGGCCAGCGGCTGCGGCACGCCCTCGCCTTCCAGTTGTTCCTCGAACCGTTGCAGCAATCGATCGTTGATCCGCAACACGGTCGCCGCTGCCCGGAAGAACTCCTGCATCATCTGCTCGACAGCCAGCCGATCGCGCCGTTCGTCCTTCAGGCCAAGCCGCTGGGCCAGGGCTTTCTGGTGGTCGAACAGCAGCCGTTCCTCGGCACGCCCGGCCACCAGATGCAATCCGTACCGCAATCGCGCCAGGGTGCCGAACTCGCGTTCCAGACTCTCGAATTCGTCCTCGCCGAGCGAGCCCAGCGGCACCAGCGATGCCAGGTCCGGCACCCCGTGGATGCGCCGGGCCATCCAAGCCAGGGTATGCAGATCGCGCAGGCCGCCGGGACCGTCCTTGAGATTGGGTTCGAGGTTGTAGGCGGTGTCGTTGAAGCGGGCATGGCGCAGCCGCTGCTCCTCGCGCTTGGCGATGAAGTAATCGCGCGCCGGCCAGATCCGGGTCGGCGCAACGGCGGCCGCCAGTTCCTGGGCCGCGCCTTGTCGCCCGGCCAGTTCCCGCAGTTCGAGCAGGGCGGTCATCACGGTGACATCGGCGGCGGCCTCTCGACACTGACTGAGCGAACGGACCGCATGCGAGGCCGGCACCCCGGCATCCCACAACAGGGTGAACAGCCGCGACAACCGCTCGCCATCGTCATCATCGAGGCGATCCCAGGTCAGCACCAGCAGATCGACATCGGAATACGGAAACAATTCGCCGCGCCCGTAGCCACCGGTCGCCAGCAGGCTGAAGCGATCATCACGGCGAGGGTCGTCGGCCAGACTGCGTCGAAACGCCCGACCGACCAGGGCATCGATCGCCTCGACCCGAGCCCGGGCCAGCCGGCCGACCGGCTCACCGGCGTCGTAGCGATGCTCCAGCGCCTGTGCCAAGCGCGTCAGATCGGCGCGAACCGCCGCCGCCCAGCCGGCATCATCGACCCGGTCGTCATCGCTGATCATCGCCCGGATCGAACCGCTCACAGGTCGTTGTCGTCATCCGGCAGCCGGGTGAGGATTTCCGGCCCGTCCGGCGTGACATGGATGGTGTGCTCCCACTGCGCCGACAGCGAGCGGTCCTTGGTCACCACCGTCCAGCCATCCGGCAGCAAGCGGGTGTGGCGCTTGCCGGCATTGATCATCGGCTCGACCGTGAAGGTCATGCCCGGCCGCAGCACCAGGCCCTCGCCTGGGGTGCCGTAGTGCAACACCTGCGGATCCTCGTGGTAGACCTCGCCGATGCCATGGCCGCAATACTCGCGCACCACCGAGAAGCGCTGACCCTCGGCGAAGCTCTGGATGGCATGGCCGACATCGCCCAGGGTCGCGCCGGGGACCGCCGCCCGGATGCCGCGAAACATCGCCTCGCGGGTGATCTCGACCAGGCGTCGAGCCAGTACCGACGGCTCGCCGACATAGAACATCCGGCTGGTGTCACCGTGCCAGCCGTCCTTGATCACCGTGACGTCGATATTGACGATATCGCCATCCCTGAGGATCTTCGCCTCGCTCGGGATGCCGTGACAGATGACGTTGTTGACCGAGGTGCAGATGGTCTTCGGGAAACCGCGATAACCGACGTTGGCCGGGATCGCCCCCTGGACCTCGGTGATGTGCTGATGACAGATGCGGTCGAGTGCCTCGGTGGACACCCCCGGCCGGACGTGCGGAGCAACCACACGCAGCACCTCGGCAGCCAGCCGGCCGGCAACGCGCATCTTCTCGATCTGTTCGGGAGACTTGATGGAAATGGCCATGATCGCTGCATTATCCGATACTTGCATCGTATCGGCCAGCCGCATTATCATGTTTGGCTGGCAAACGTAGCCACCCTGCCCGTCCACGTCGCACGTCAGCGGCGAATTCACACCCACGTCCCAGCACCGTGCCGGGGTGCTCCGCAACTGGCGGAGTTCGGCCACGGCGGATGTGGGGAGGCCCAACCCCGGAGCACGAAGCCCCGCTCAGGCGCGGCCTGCTCCCGCTTGCAAGGATCGATCCCAATGTCCCAGGTCACCATGCGTCAGATGCTGGAAGCCGGCGTCCATTTCGGCCACCAGACCCGCTACTGGAACCCGAAGATGGCACCGTTCATCTTCGGCGCGCGCGGCAAGATTCACATCATCAACCTCGAAAAAACCCTGCCGCTGTTCATCGATGCGCTCAACTTCGTGTCCGGCCTGAGCCAGAAGCGCGGCACCGTCCTGTTCGTCGGCACCAAGCGCTCCGCCCGCGAAGCCGTCAAGGAAGAAGCCGCCCGCTGCGGCATGCCCTTCGTCAGCCAGCGCTGGCTGGGCGGCATGCTGACCAACTTCCGCACCATCAAGCAGTCGGTTGCCCGCCTGAAGGAACTTGAGGCCGGCGAAACCGACGGCAGCTTCGAGCGGCTGGTCAAGCACGAAGTGCTGAGCCGTCGGCGCGAGCGCGACAAGCTGGAAGCCTCGCTCGGCGGCATCAAGGACATGAATCGCCTGCCCGACGCCCTGTTCGTGGTCGATATCGGCTACGAGAACATCGCCGTCCAGGAAGCCAAGAAGCTCGGCATTCCGGTGATCGCCGTGGTCGATACCAACTACGACCCGAATCTGGTCGATTACCCGATCCCCGGCAATGATGACGCCATCCGTGCCGTGCAACTGTATGCCCACGCGATCGCCGACGCCGTGCTCGAAGGCAAGGCGGCCGCCCCGATCATTGCCAGCAGCGATGACGAATTCGTCGAACTCGACGCTGAGGGCAATCCGGTCGTTGCCGCCGAAAAGCCCGAGCCGCGCCGCAAGGCCCCGCCGCGCAAGGCCCCGCCGCGCAAGCCGGGACGTGGCGGAAACAAGTCGATCGACCTGAGCGGCGACGACACCGAGTAACCCAGCCTTCACCCGACCGGGCGATACTCGCCCGGTCGATCCGCTCC
>DIHI01000057.1:25966-26160 GCA_002420085.1 Lysobacterales bacterium UBA5700
GGCATGATGGAGTGCAAGAAGGCACTCACCGAGAACAACGGCGACATCGACGCCGCAATGGAACATCTGCGCAAGACCGGACTGGCCAAGGCCGACAAGAAGGCCGGCCGGGTCGCCGCCGAGGGCCGCATCGTCCTGGCCCAGGACGCCAAGGCCGCCGTGCTGGTCGAAATCAACTGCGAAACCGACTTCGT
>DIHI01000057.1:26343-26685 GCA_002420085.1 Lysobacterales bacterium UBA5700
TCGCCAAGATCGGCGAGAACATCCAGGTTCGTCGCATGGCCCGGATCGCCTCCGAGCATGCGGTCGGCGCCTATGTCCACGGCGGCCGGATCGGCGTGCTGGTCGAAGTCAAGGGTGGCGACGCCGAACTGGCGCGTGGCCTGGCCATGCACATCGCCGCGATGAACCCGCCCTACATCGACGCCTCGGGCGTCCCGGCCGACGTGGTCGAGAAGGAAAAGGAAATCGCCCTCGCCCAGATGTCCGACAAGGAAAAGGCCAAGCCGGCCGAAATCCTCGAAAAGATCATCTCCGGCAAGATCAACAAGATCGTCTCCGAGATCACCCTGGTCGGCCAGCCCT
>DIHI01000079.1:0-10253 GCA_002420085.1 Lysobacterales bacterium UBA5700
TGCCGGATAGCCCGAAGGGACGCGCGCACGACGCGCGCGTGTTTTTCGCCAGCGCATGGATGCGCTGTCGAAAAACCCCGGCGGCGGCTCGCGCACCTGGAGGGCAGGAGGCCCGGAAGGCGCGTGCGCGGGGTGCCTTTCTCTTTGGTTACTTTCTCTTGGGCAAACAAGAGAAAGTAACTCGCCGGCCCGCAGGGCCTGCGAAAGCTCCTGCTCTCGAACGCCCACAACAGCCAGCAAAAGCTCCCGCTCCATCTGCCAACTAGAATCCAACCACGCGCCTTACCAACGACGGCGTCAGCCAAACAAACCTGATACCCAAGCACCACAACCAATCACGCCGTCAACGCATACATGACGATATTCACCCCGAACCGGGTGTTGTCCTCCGCCAACCAGCGCTTGTTGCGCCAGTCGTAATCCCACTCGCAGCCATAGTCCTTGTTGCTGTAGAGCACACCGAGTCGACCGTCGATCTCGATGCCCTTCAGATAATCGTGAACCAGATCGTCGCCCCAGCCATTGAGCTCGAAACTGGTGGTCGGTGGACCATCGAAGTGGAAGAAGCTGGAGTAGATCGGATGATCGTTGGGCAGCTTGCGCAGCGCATCGCGACCGAAGATCTCGGCCATCTGCGCCTCGAACGATCGGGCGAACAGGCCGTCGATATCGTGATTGCAGTCGTCGGCGAACACGAAGCCGCCGTTACCCACGTAGGTCTCGAAATTGCGCCGTTCCTCGGGATTGAACTCGACCAGCTTATGGCCGGCCATGTAGCAGAACGGCGCGGTCAGCATGCGTGGATCGGCCAGGGCGATGACGTGTTCGGTCGGATCGACCCGCAGTTCGGTGTAGTCGATCAGCGAGGTGATCAGATTGGCCGGCATGCGCTCATCGACATCCCAATTGCCCGATTCATACATCAGTCGAGTGAACCGGAAGTCGTACTCGGCCTCGGCCGCCGATGCCCCGGCCGGGAGCGATCCCAGCAGGGCGGCACCGGCACCGAGGCCGAGCGAGCCGATGAACCGGCGCCGATCCATGACCGGATCAGACCGCGTCCGACAGCGAGGTGAAGGTGAAGTCGCGAACCTTCATCGCCGGTACCATCATCGCGATGCCCGGTCCACCGCCAACCCCGGCACCGCCGTTGATACGGATCGATCGGCCAAGTTCCTCGACGTTGTTGAGCATGATCACCGGCGACTCGTTGAAGCGGAAGTTCTTGATCGGATACTTGACCTCGCCGTTCTCGATGTAGAAGGTGCCGTCGCGGGTGAGGCCGGTCAGCAGCACGGTCTGCGGATCGACCATCCGGATGTACCAGGTGCGGGTCACCAGGATGCCGCGCCGGGTCGAGGCCACCAGTTCCTCGGTCGACTTCTCGCCACCGGCCATGATGATGTTGCCCGGCTGCGGCACCGGATCGATGCCCTGCTTGCTGGCCCAGTAGCGCGAATAATTGAGGTGCTTGACCACGCCCTTGTCGATGATCGGGCGCCGATCGCGCAGCAGACCGTCCTGATCCCAGGGCAGCACGGCCACTTCCGGGTGGGCCGGGTCGCTGTAGGCGCTGATGCGCTCGTCGAACAGCTTCTCGCCGAGGCGGTTGCCGCCGCCCTTCTTCGACAAGAAGCTGCGGCCCTCATCGGCCTGGCGGGCATCGAAGCCGAACAGCATGAACATCAGCAGGCCCGAGACGGCGGCGGGTTCCAGCACTACGGTGTACTTGCCGGGCTCCAGGGCGCGCGCCTCGGCCGAGCCCTTGGCCTTGACGATGGCGGTGCCGATCTCGCTGCTGGCATCGAACTGCGCAGCATCGGCGAGATTGCGGGCAACCCAGCCGGAGCCGGCGTCATCGCCGGTACGCACCGTGCAGGTGTAGTCGAGACTGGTCAGGGTCTGGTAGCCGAAATTGCCCCGACTGTTGGCGGTCGCCACGAAACCACGCACGTCCGAGAGGAAGCCGGCAGCGACCAGACCCTCCTTGCGGCACGGGGCGATCGAGTCGAGTGCGACCTTGGCACGGTAGGCCGGGTCGATGTCGGCCGTAGCCTGCACGAAGGTCGGCGTGGCCGGATAGCGCTGCTTGTCCACGGTCGGCATGAACTCGGGATTCTCCGGCGCCAGCCGGGCGAGTTCCTCGGCCCGACGCACCGCCCGTTCGAGGGCGGCATCGTCGAAGACATTGGTGGTCGTGGTGCCGACCCGCTTGCCAAAGGCGACCTGGATCGCCAGCGAGGTATCGGCAACCTCACCGCTGGTGGATACGCTGTTGCGAGCAAAGCGGACATTGCCCTCGATGCTGCCGTTGAGGGTGGCGATGCACTCATCGGCGGTCGAGAAACCGATGGTCTTCTCAAGGATGGCGCGGGCTTCGGATTCGTTGAATAGGGTCATGACAGGTTCTCCTGAGAGCAACGATCAGCCGAGGCTGCGCGCGGTGTTGATGACATTGATGCCGTTGAAGCGCGCGGTCGCCGAGCCGTGCGAGACCGCCGAGACCTGCGAGGGCTGGCCCTTGCCGTCGAAGAACGAACCACCGATCCGGTAGTCGCGTTCGTCGCAGATCGCGGCGCAGGCATTCCAGAACTCCGGGGTGCGCATCTGGTAGGCGACATCCTCGATCTGGCCGGTGATCTTGCCGTCCTTGATCTCGTAGAAGAGCTGCCCACCGAACTGGGCGTTGTAACGCTGCTGATCGATCGAAAACGAGCCGTTGCCGATGATGTAGATGCCATCCTCGACGTCGGCGATCATCTGCTCGACGGTCAGCGGGGTCTTGCCCGGCGCCAGCGAGACATTGGGCATGCGCTGGAACTGCACGCTCGACCAGGAATCGGCATAGCAGCAGCCATCGGATGCGCTCTGGCCGAGGATGTGGGCCTGATCGCGGATCTTCTGGTAATCGACCAGGATGCCGTCCTTGACCAGATCCCAACGCTTGGTCGGTACGCCCTCGTCGTCGTAACCGACCGCGCCCAGGCTGTGCGGCTGGGTCTTGTCGGCGAACAGATTGACGATCTCGCTGCCATAGCGGAAGCCGGAGGCGCGCTTGTCGAGCGTGGCGAAGCTGGTGCCGGCGAAATTGGCCTCGTAGCCGAGCACACGGTCGAGTTCGAGCGGATGGCCGACCGACTCGTGAATGGTCAGCCACAGGTGGTCGGGGTCCAGCACCAGATCGTACTTGCCCGGTTTGACCGAGGGCGCAGTCAGTTTCTCGCGCGCCTGGCGGGCGGCAGCGGCGGCGTCCTCGACGATGTTGTAGGAATTGCGATAGGCGATCGCGCCACCGGGCATGCTGACCCGCTCGGCCGGATCACCATCGAGGTATTCGTAGCCCATGCCCATCGGCGAACCGAACCCGGAGCGCGAACGGAACTTGCCACTCGCCTTGTCCACGGCGGTGACCTGCATCGGCACCCAGATGCGATGGACATCCTGGTCGATGTAGCTGCCATCGGTCGAGGCGAAATATTTCTGCTCGTTGACCAGGAACAGGGTCGAATTGACGAAATTGGCGCCGGCAGCCAGGGCGGCGGCATTGGCCGCCAGCAGCAGATCGACCTTGTCCTTGACCGGCACCTCCATCGCGTTCTTCTTGATCGGGGTAGCCCAACTCACTTCGCCCACGCCCTTGACCGGCGCCAACTGCACCGGCTCGGTCTGGATCACCGAGTTGGCCTTGGCGATCGCCACCGCCTGCCGGGCGGCCGCCGCGATCGCCTCGGCGGTCAACTGATTGGTGGCGGCAAAGCCCCAGGTACCGTTGGCGATGACCCGCACGCCCGCCCCGATCGACTCGGTATTGACCACGTTCTGGACCTTGTCCTCGCGAGTCACCACGAACTGGTTGAGATAGCGGCCGATGCGCACGTCGCAGTAGCTTGCACCGGCCTCGGTCGCGGCCTGGAGGGCACGATCGGCCAATGCCTTCTTGATCGCGACGTCGATCCGCCCGTCGGCCAGGGCCTCGGCGGCGATCAGTCGGCCGGGCAGCGGAATCAGCAGACCGGCGGCTGTGAGCCCGGCCAGGGTGATGAAATTGCGTCTATCCATTGTTGCTCTCCCGAGGAGGACTGGATGTCAGGTTCGGATCGCGGCTGCATCTCGCGATGTCGGGTCGCCGCCCCGGCCGATCGGCCGATCGAAGCGATGTTCGGCGCCCGGACGGCACTGAGCGGACCGGGTTGCCAGCCATCTTGCACGGCCGCACCCGAGTGGTCATGTGACGATAGCCATGGGTGGAGACGATTCCTGGCTGAACGCGGCCCGGCGAAAACCCACGATTTCTGCCATTTCGACCGGCCGAAATGGCCCGTCGCCTGCTATCCTTCGGTTCCATTCGCCGACGCATGGTGACCGATGGCAATGCTGCGCGCGCTGTTTCTGACCGCCTTGACGATCCTGCTGGCCGGCTGCGGCGGCGGCATCGGCAGCCAAGGGCTGCCCGAGCGGGTCTGGCCGCCCCAGACCCGTCTCCAGGAGTTGGCCGTGCAGGCCGACGGAAGCTGGCGGGTGGTCGTCCGCCTGACCAATTTCAGCACGGTCAAGGTTCGCTACGGCCGGATCGATGTCCGACTCGATATCGAAGGCACACCGGCCGGCCCGATCGTGTTCGAGACCGACATTGGCATGGCGGCCGGCGCTGCCGAGCCGTTCGACATGACGTTGCGGCCGCACGCCGATGCCGCACGCACGATCGAACGCGCCCTCGCCGAGGGCCGCTCGGTGCGCTATTCGGTGACCGGTGAAGCCGCAGCGTTGGAGCCGCGCGGCCGTTGGCCGCAGCAGTTCGAGGGCGTGCTGACCCCGGTCCCCGGTCTGTCCGGCGTCCTGCGCTGAGTCCGACCGAGGGTCGATGCCGCTGGCGATCCATGTCGGCCCGCTCGACCTGCCTGAAATTCCATCATCCAACCCTGAATCCGCATCACGGAGAGTTGCAATGAACCACTACAAAGCCCCGGTCGCCGACATCCGCTTCGCCCTGTTCGACGTGTTGAACGTCGGCGATCTCTACGCCCGGCTCGGGATCGAGGTCGATCGCGAAATGCTCGATGCCGTGATCGATGAAGCCGCCCGGTTCAACGAGACCGTGCTGGCGCCGCTCAATGCGGTCGGCGACAGCGAGGGCTGCGGCTTCGACCCGAGCACCGGCGCGGTGACCACCCCGACCGGCTTCAAGGCCGCCTACGATCAGTTCGTCGAGGGCGGCTGGTCCGGCCTGACCGCACCGGAGGCATTCGGCGGCCAGCATCTGCCGGAGTCGCTCGGCGCGGCACTCAAGGAAATGATCGACGCCGCCAATCTCGCCTGGGGCAACTACCCGCTGCTCTCGCACGGCGCCACCGAGGCGCTCAGGCAGCACGGCCAGCCCTGGCAGCAGGACGCCTTCCTCAAGCCGATCGTCGCCGGCCGCTGGACCGGCACCATGTGTCTGACCGAGCCGCACTGCGGCTCCGACCTCGGCCTGCTCAAGACCCGTGCTGAACCGGACGCCGATGGCGCCTATTCGATCACCGGCACCAAGATCTTCATCACCGCCGGGGAACACGATTTCACCGAAAACATCGTTCACCTGGTGCTGGCCCGACTGCCGGATGCCCCGGCCGGCACCAAGGGCATCTCGCTGTTCATCGTCCCGAAGATGAAGGTCGATCGCGAGGGGCGGATGGGCGAGCGCAACGCCGTTCGCTGCGGTTCGATCGAGCACAAGATGGGCATCCACGGCTCGGCCACCTGCGTGATGAACTTCGACGGCGCCCAGGGTTACCTGATCGGCGAAGCCAATCGCGGCCTGGTCGCCATGTTCACCATGATGAACACGGCCCGGCTGGCGGTCGGCATCCAGGGCCTGGCCCTGATCGACCGCGCCTACCAGAACGCCCTCGCCTATGCCCGCGACCGCCTGCAGATGCGTTCGCTGTCCGGCCCGAAGTTCCCGGACAAGCCGGCCGACCCGCTGATCGTCCATCCCGACATCCGGCGCATGCTGCTGACCTGCAAGGCACTCTCGGAAGGCAGCCGACTGCTGGCGACCCACGCCGCGAGCCTGGTCGATATCATCGAGCGCAGCAGCGACCCGAGCGAGCGTCAGAATGCCGACCTGCTGCTGAGCTACCTCACCCCGGTGGTGAAAGCCTGCCTCACCGAGTGGAGCGTGGAATGCACCTACCACGCCCTGCAAGTGTTCGGCGGCCACGGCTACATCCGCGAATGGGGCATGGAGCAACTCGCTCGCGACGCCCGCATCACCACCATCTATGAGGGCACCACCGGCATCCAGTCGATCGACCTGCTCGGCCGCAAGATCGTCCAGCAGCAGGGCGCCGGCCTGCGTCAGGCAGCCGCCATGCTCGATGCCTTCTGCCGCGAGCAGGAAGGCAACCCGGCGGTCGCCGAGTTCATCGCCACGCTCAAGACCCGTCAGGGCGAACTCGCCCGGATGACCCTGGAGATCGCCGGCAAGGCTGCGGGCAATCCGGACGAACTGGGCGCAGCCGCCTACGACTACCTGTTCTACACGGGCTATGTCCTGCTCGCCTACTGGTGGGCACGTGCGGTGGTCGCGGCCGAGACCGCCGACCTGCCGGAAGCGGTCAAGGCCGGCAAGCGTGAGACCGCCCGCTTCTACTTCGCCCGCATCCTGCCGCGCTGCGACGCCCATGCCGCTGCCATCGCCAGCGGTGCCGACACCCTGATGAGCCTCGCCGACAGCCAGTTCACCTGATCCGGCTGATCGACGGCGCCCGGAACGGCGCGGCTCAGGGCTGCTCGACCCGATAGCCGCGCCGGCCGAGTTCCGCCAGCAGGCCATCCTCGGCCAGCAGGGTGCGCATCGGCAGCACCGCGAAACTGGTGGCATCGCGGGCCAGGGCCGCCTCGGCGGCATCCAGCCAGGCAGCACGCACCCGTGCCGGCAGGTCGGTGATGCCCTGCTCGCGAGCGACTTCACTGGCCAGCATCGCCTGTGCGCAGACCACCTCCTGATCGCGGTAAGGCAGTTCGCGCAGGGTCTCGATATCGCCGATCGCCCAGGCATTGGCGCGCTGTCTCATCGCTTCGAGATCGGTTTCCAGCCGAGTCAGCGTGGCCGTGAAGCACGGCAGGTCATCCAGATCCTCGCGTGCGAACTGCTTGAGCGCCGCCTTCGGATCACTGATCTCCACGGCAACCCGGACATCGACGATCTCGACCTCGTGCTTCCGGGCCAGTTTGCGCAGCACCGGCCAGACCCGGTCATCCGCAGTCAGCCCGCTGTCGTCGAGCGCCTCGCGGAACAACGCATCAGCCGCCAGGATCGGGCGACGCTTCTCGATCGCCGTACCGGAACCGAGATGGCGCTGCCGGAGCACGGTCCACCGGCGATAATCGGCCTCGGGCACGATTTCGACCAGACGCTGGCGCTCGGGATTGTTGCGTGCCCGCATCGCCGTCGGCAGCATGCCCAGCCCGGCGAACAGACCCACCTTGGCGCGCACGGTCGCGCCCGGCTCGGTCAGAATGCTGCCGGCCTCGGCCAGCACCCGCTCGACCTCGGCCGACTCCCAACGCATCCGCCTCGGCACCGGCGAGAGCGTGCCGAGAATCCACAACGCATGGCCAGCCTGATCGGACACCCGCCACAGTCCCGGACCCGGCTGAACCCCGCTGACCACCACGGTCGCCAGGGTCGGCGTCCCGGTTGCGGCCTCGATTGCGATATCGGTTGCGGCCTCGGCATCGACCTCGGCATCGGCATCGACTTCGATCCCGGCTTCGACCTCCGCCGCGACCGGCGTCTGCGCACCCGCCAAAGCAGCGGCCGATGCGATTGCCAACAGGATCGAGATCAGCACAGGTGTCACTGGTAGCTTGGGCATTGCGGGTTCTCCGATCGGCGAGTCGTGGGGTCTGCGAGCGCGAGCCGCAGTCGAACACGATCGCCTTGAGCCGTGCCTGAATCCACCGACCCGCCCGCCACGAATCAGCGCGTCCCACTCGGCCCTGGCTCGACCCGAGCCGAACTGGCTATCGTGTGTCACCCCCGATGCGCAGATCGAATTGCCGTGATCCCGCACCCGCTCACACCACCCCGACCGACACCGATCCTGCTCTGCCTCGCGCTGCTCAGCCACACCGTCCCTGCCCCCGCACCATCACCCTGATCGAGCGATCCGCGCGAAGCCGCATCGGATCGCTTGCATTGCCGGATGGCTCGGGTAGGCTATGACGGTCCCCACCCGACCCTGATCTTGCCATGCACATCCAGACCGGCGATACCGAGCTGCTGATGCGTGCAGCGGAACCCGGCGACGACGACTTCATCCTCGGCCTGGTTCCGCGCTTCGTCGATTTCGACCTGCCCAAGGGCCGCAAGCGGGTCGAAGTGACCGAGGGCATCCGGCGCGATCTGCGCAAGCACCTCGACGACGACATGCCTGGCAGCTTCCTCTACGTCGCCGAGACCGACGACGGCAAGCGCGCCGGCTTCCTGCACCTCCAGATCGTCAGCGACTTCTTCTCCGGGCGCAGCAACTGCCACATCTCCGACCTGGTCCTGACCAGGGACTGGGACGGCAGGGGCCTGGGCCGGGCGATGCTCGATTTCGCTGAACGCTTCGCCCGAGAACACGGCTGCGAACGGCTGACCCTCTCGGTATTCCCCGGCAACGAGCGCGCCCGCAAGCTGTACGCCGATGTCGGTTTCGAGACCGACATCCTCAAGCTCGCCAAACCGCTCTGACCCTGGTCGCCACCGCCCGGCCCCAGCGGTATCGCCGGCCATCGCACCCGGCGAACCGACCAAACCACAGGATCGGACACCCCCCGACGCACCGCCCCTGACCCGCCGAACCAGATCGACCGACAGCCGCCACACGCACGTCACCAACTTCGGCTATTCTTGCTCGGATGGACGTATCCGGCCCCCGCTTGGCGATCGTCTCGACCGGCGCGCAAGCGACCCCGGACGCACCCGGTCGCGGTCGCGAACCGCCACTGCCACGCCTGCTTTCGCTCGACGCCCACGGCCGGATCATGGACTGGATCGACTGGCAGGAAGCCGCCTGCCTGTACGTCCGTGATGCCGTCCTGTGGACCCTGGGCGAACCCTGCCTAACCCTGCACGGCGGCATCAGCCGGGCTACCGGCGAGCGCAGCCTGATCCGCCTGCATCCGATCATCGCCGCCCGTGGCCACTGCCGGCCCGGCACCAAGCCCCCGTCACCGGCCCTGACCAACACCGCCCTGTTTTCCCGCGACGGCCACCTGTGCCTGTACTGTGGCAACAGCTTCGCCCGCCAGCACCTGACCCGCGACCATGTCGTGCCGATCTCGCGCGGCGGCCGCGACACCTGGGAAAACGTGGTCAGTGCCTGCTTCCACTGCAACTCGCGCAAGGGCGGCCGCACCCCCCAGCAGGCCGGCATGCCACTGCTGGCCATCCCGTACCGCCCAAGCTGGATCGAACACCTGATCCTCTCCAACCGCCACATCCTGGCCGACCAGATGGCCTTCCTGAAGAGCCACCTGCCCAAACACACCCGCCTGCACGGCTGAACGTCTCCGCAGCCGGTCGCAGCTCATTCCCACCGCATGCAACGGTGCCGGCTCGACGCCGGACGGCAGACGAAAATCCTCGCCACCGGCCGCGCAAGCCCGCCGAACCGGCCAAGGCCGAGTTGGGTGGGGTGCGATGACAGGCATTCGGGCATGGGTCAGGGGGTCTCCAATGCAGCGCGGAGTGTATCGAGCACGGTGCGCTCGCCCGGTGACAAATGTATGCCGCGCTCCGCCATGTCGGTCAGGATGGTGTATACGGCAAGGCTGTGGCTTGCTCCGGCTTCGGTATCACCCTGGGCGATGGCAACCTGCACCAGCCTGAAGTGGCTTGTCATCAGATTGCGCTGCGCTTGGGCACTGTTCGGGTTTGCGTCCGCCAGCCGCTCGCGGATCGACAGACTGTGCTGGTAGTTCGCCAGCGCCGCCACCAGATCGCCCTGCGCCTGCTGCACAGCACCGATCTTGCTCAGGCTCACCGACAGATCCCGCTGCGCCTCGGCACTGCTCGGGTCCGCAACCGCCAGCCGCTCGCGAATCGACAGACTGCGCTGGTAATTCGCCAACGCCGACGTCAGGTCACCCTGCGCCTGCCGCACATCGCCGATCCTGCTCAGGCTTAGCGACAGATCGCGCTGCGCGTGGGCACTGCTTGGGTCGGCCTCAGCCAGCCGCTCTCGGATCGCCAGACTGCGCTGGTAATTCACCAGCGC
>DIHI01000079.1:10334-10638 GCA_002420085.1 Lysobacterales bacterium UBA5700
GCGCTGGTAATTCACCAGCGCCGACGACAGATGTCCCTGCCCCTCCTGCACATCGCCGATCCTGCCCAGGCTCACCGACAGATCCCGCTGTGCCTCGGCACTACTCGGGTCGGCCTCGGCCAGACGCTCGCGGATCGACAGGCTGCTCTGGTAATTCGCCAGCGCCGACGACAGATCGCCCTGGGCCTGCTGAGCAGCACCGATCTTGTTCAGGCTCACCGACAGATCGCGCTGCGCCTTGGCGCTGCTCGGGTCCGCACTCGCCAGCCGCTCGTCAATCACCAGACTGCGCTGGTAATTCGCC
>DIHI01000144.1:0-4958 GCA_002420085.1 Lysobacterales bacterium UBA5700
GGTACCTTGTTGTCGATCAGCGAGAACGATGCGCTGTTCGCGTTGATCGGTACCACCTATGGCGGCGATGGGCAAAGCACTTTCGCGTTGCCCGACATGCGCGGGCGTCTGCCGTTGCACCAGGGCACCGGCCCAGGCCTGACCTCGCGCTCGATGGGGCAGATGTTCGGCAGCGAGGCGGTGACTTTGCTTCAAACGCAGATGCCCTCGCACGCCCACACGCTCGTCGCCAGCACTGCCGACGCGACCGCCAGTGTGCCCACCGGTGCCATCCCGGCCGGACAACCCGGCGACACTTTATACCTGTCCAACCCGACGGTGCCCCCAACTTCGATGAGCCCCAACGTCTTGCAGGTAGCCGGCGGCTCGCAGCCGCACGACAACACCATGCCGTTCCTGTGCGTGAACTTCATCATCAGCCTGTTCGGCATCTTTCCGTCGCAGAACTAGGAGACAGCGATGTCAGAACCATTCATTGGCGAAATTCGCATCTGGGCGAACAACTTCGCGCCACGCGGTTGGCTGCCCTGCGACGGCCGCTTCGTGCCGATCTCGCAAAACACAGCATTGTTCTCGATCCTCGGCACTACTTATGGCGGCAATGGCACCACCAACTTCGCCTTGCCCAACCTGCAAGCCACCGCTCCCATGGACTGGGGCAACGGGCGTGGCTTGACGCCACGTTCGCTTGGCGAAACCGGGGGCAGCGATGCGGTGACTTTGCTTGTCGCCGAGATGCCGACGCATACGCACTCTGCACAGGGATACAACGTGGTCGGCGCCCGCGGGACGGCGCAGCCGGGCGATGTCATGGGCTTCGACATCGCTGCGGGGTCGGCGGAGAACATACGATTCCTCAACAACGCCCCCACCACCAGCGTGCCGATGTCGCCCATGTTCGTCGGCACGGCGGGGCAGGGCACGCCGCATGAGAATCGTCAGCCGTTCCTGGCGCTGAATTTCTGCATCGCCATGGAGGGGATTTTCCCGCCCCGTCCGTGAGGTCGGATTGCAACGTGTACCATCGCTGGCCGAAAACCGTCGGTAGCGTGGTGCCTTTCCCTGACTGGTGGGTCGTCACTGCCCTGGGTTTGCTGGCCATGTTCGCATGGGCAGTCGATGGGCCGGCACGCGCCAGTGTCGATGATCAAGGTGCGCTGCTTCGGCTTCAGCACGGTGGTCAGTCGCTCGAACTGCCCCTGCTTGAGCCGCACCTGATCACGGCCCTGGCCGATGAACCATTGCGGCTCTACCGTTTCGACCCGACCTTGGGTCTGGCCATCGGCAGTGTGGTGGTGGTCGCGACCGAGCCGGGGTCGCCGGCCTATCAAGGCCACTTCGCCGATCTGACCGATGACGGAGCCGTGCTCGGGACGTTCGATGGCATGCGTTATCACGCTCTGCGGGCGCCGAGTGCCGACGCGCTGCCACACTGGCTAGACCGGTTGGCCGCTCTGCCTGGTGTGCGTGCCGCTTGGCCGGATCTGCTCAAGGTCGAACTCGCTGGCGGCGCATCGGCTTTCGTCCAGCCGCAGTACGACCAAGCCGGTTATTCGCTGGTCGAGGCCCTGGCGATCGAGCCGCTGTGGCAGCGGGGTGACGGCTCGGGTGTGCGTGTAGCGATCATCGACTCTGCTGTCGATCCGGTCGTGCCTGGATTGAGCGCCCGACCGGTCACCCTTCGTGACCCTTGGCCGGCAATCCGCGCCGTGCCCGACGCAAGCCCAGGTCAGGGCCACGGCACCCGGGTCGCCAGTGTGATCGCAGCCGTCGATGGCGAGCGCCGGGTGCGCGGCGTGGCGCCGGGAGTCGAGTTGATTTCCATTCCATTGCGTTCGACCTGGACCTCAGAACTGATTGCCGCCCTGCATCTGGCGGTCGAGGCCGGCGCCGATGTCGTCGTCTGCCCATGGGATGATCCGCTGGTGCTGGCCCCGATAGCCGATCTGTTGACCCATCTGAGTGGGGCCGGTCGTGCCGGTCGTGGCATGTTGTTCGTCGTCGCCGCCGGCAATCGCCATTACGATAGTGGCGGCAAGAACAGTCTCGCCAACCTCGACAGCACGTTTTCGGTCACGGCGCTCGATCATCGCGGCCGGGTGGTCGGTGCATTTGGTCGCGGCGTCGATCTCGCCGCACCCTCGATGCTTCCAGTGTTGCCGCGCCGTGCCGACGGCCAGCCCTCGTTCCTCGGCAAGACCTCGGCCGCAACGCCGGTAGTGGCGGGTGTGGCGGCCCTGCTGTGGTCGGCCTGGCCCGACCTGCACGCCAGCGAGCTGCGCAGCATCCTCAAGGATTCCGCCACCCCCCTGGACCTGTCCGGGGAAGGCGCGCGGGTGACCACCACGTTTGGCGCACTGGCGCCCGCCGCAGCATTCGATCTGGCTGAACGGCGGGAGGGACCGGTGCGATGACGGTGACCGTGACCCGTGGATCGTCCGGATCGTCCGGACCGAACGAAACGGCCGATGCCGCCGTGACCGATGCCGCCATGACCGATGTCAGGACGGCCGATGTCAGGACGGACGATACAGCGGCCGAGACCCAGCGCGAGCCGGATTTTTCCAGTTCGTATACCGGCAGCCTGCCGATCCTGCTGCGGGCGCTCGCGTCCAGTGTGCTGATGACGTCCTACCAGTCCAGTCGCGTGTTGGTGGTGCGCAGCGATGGCGATCGCATCGATACCGATCTCAAGGTCTTCCCGCGACCGATGGGTCTGGCGGTGCGTCCGGATCGTCTGGTACTGGGCATCTGGGCGCAGGTGCTCGATTACCGACGCAACGACGCTGCGCTGGAAGTGGGGGTCGGCGATCCGCTCCGGGATGCCTGCTTCATGCCGCGCGCCTCGCACGTCAGCGGCATGATCAACATCCATGACATCGCCTGGGGTCGTGGTGGCCTGTGGGCGGTCAACTCGATGTTTTCCTGTCTGTGTACGTTCGGGCCGGACGCCAGCTTCGTACCGCGCTGGCAGCCCCATTTCATCAGTGAACTGGTGCCTGAGGATCGCTGCCATCTCAACGGTCTGGCCATGCGCGACGAGCTGCCGGCCTATGTCACGACCTTCTGCCGCAGCGATCGTGCCAATGCCTGGCGTGAGGGTGGCGCGTTCGATGGCACCCTGATGGATGTTGCCGAGAACCGCATCGTGGTTGGCGACCTGTGCATGCCGCATTCACCGCGCTGGCACCGTGGCGAGGTCTACTTCTGCGAATCCGGTCGTGGTCTGGTGCGCGCCTGGAATCCGGACACCGGCACCTGTCGTACTGTGGTCGAATTACCTGGGTTCACCCGTGGCCTGGCCTTCGCCGGGCCGTTGATGTTCGTTGGCCTGTCGCAGGCACGGGTGTCGCGAATCATGCAGCCACCGCCGATCGCCGAGCACGAGACCGAGAGCGGCCTGCGGGTGATCGACCTCGACACCGGTGAAGTCGTCGCCGGCCTGCGTTTCGAGGGCGATGTCGCACAGATCTACGATGTCGCCTTGTTGCCGGGCAGCCGCTATCCGGAGATCGTCGAGTGGGACGATGAGCGGGTCGGCAACGTGTACAGGTTCTGAGCGTGAGGGCGGGCGGTGACCGAGTTTGCGTCGGAGATTGGATTTTGTCATGGAAAGTGAATACCATCACGGTTTCAGTCGGTACACTGCACATAGCGTGAGCGGCGGAGCGAAGACTTGCATGCCGGGCAAACCCTACGGGAGGCTGCGGCTGATACTTGGGCATGGATCGGGAGAGTGCGATGAGCGGTAAGCAACGGGATCGAAAGGGTTTGCTGCACGGTGGGTCGCATCAGGTCTTCAAGCGACTATTGCCGGCCCTGGTGGCCCTGGCACCGATGCCGGTGCTGGGCGCGGCGTCCTCGGCCAGCACGCGCGGGCGTCAGGGGGAGCGCGTCTACCAGCGCATCACCGAGGGCAATCGCCATGCACTCGATCTGAACACCCAGGACGCATCGGCTGCTGACGCCGGATTTGCGGCCTTTGCCGTCGCACCTGCGCCCTTGGCCCCGGAGGCGGTTGCTGATCGGGATGACCAGGCGTTGCGTGATGTGTTGTCTGGGGATGGCTTTCAGGATTTGATGAAATCGCTGGGTCGCAGCCAGATCAGCGGGCAGGCAACACCGCCCCGCACTCAGATCAGCCTCGATGCTGATTTCATCGTCAGCTTTGCTGGCAAGCCGAAATTCAGTGGCGTCTGCGACACATTCTTGTCAGTTTGCACGTCTGATGGTGGCACAAATTGCTACACCTCCGCGCCATGTACTGGAGCACGCCCCCCTGAAGTAGCCTCGATCGTTTTGGAGGGAGCACCGACCTCGACCGCAACCAGTTTGAGCTTCCTGGTCACCTTCAATGAACGCATGTTCAATGCTGATCTGACGGGAGGCAATTCAGTCACAACCGACGATTTTCAGTTGACCGTCACGGGCTCTGCGTCAGGTACCATTGCCAGCGTGGCCAAGGTCGGCGGTGCCTCAGGGTTGCCTGGGGTTAGCAACAGCCGTTACCGCATTACCGTGAACGCACTGGCGGGCAACGGCACGGTTCGCCTTGATCTGCGTGCCAACACCAACATCGTTGATCTCAACCCCTTCACGCTCGCCGGTCGAACGGTTGGTCTGGCCGGACCCTTCGGCAACGGCAATGCCGGTTTTACCCCAGCCTTCACGACCGGCTCGGTGCATACGGTGACGCTCAACAGCGCTCCGACCGGCACGGTGACCATCAACGGCACAGCGACCGAGAACCAGACCCTCACTGCCAATACCAGCACCCTGGCCGATGCCGATGGCCTGGGCGCCTTCAGCTACCAGTGGCGCCGTGGTGGCGCCCCGATCGTGGGCGCCACCAGCAGCACCTACACCTTGGGCGATGCCGATGTCGGAGCCATGATCACGGTGACGGTCAGTTACACCGATGGTCAGAGCAATCCCGAGAGCGTGACCAGTGCGGCGGT
>DIHI01000144.1:5257-5799 GCA_002420085.1 Lysobacterales bacterium UBA5700
AACATCAACGACCTGCCGACCGGTGGTATCACGATCAGCGGCACGGCGACCGAGGATCAGACCCTGACGGCGGTCAGCACGCTGGCCGACGACGATGGCCTCGGTCCGCTGAACTACCAGTGGCGGCGTGATGGTGCGCCGATCGTGGGCGCCACCAGCAACACCTATACCCTGGGTGATGCCGATGTCGGCGCGCAGATGTCGGTGGTGGTGACCTACACCGATGTGCGAGGCACGGCCGAAGGCCCGTTCACGGGCGGTCCGACCGCGCCGGTGGCCAATGTCAATGACCCACCGACCGGGTCAGTGACGATCAGCGGCACGGCGACCGAGGATCAGACGCTGACCGCCAGCAACACGCTGGCCGATGTCGAGGGTCTGGGTCCGATCAGTTATCAGTGGAATCGCGGGGGTGTGCCGATTGCCGGCGCGACCGGCACCAGTTACCTGCTGGGCGATGCCGATGTCGGTGCGCTGATCACGGTAACCGCGAGTTATCTCGATGGCCAGGCAACGCCGGAGAGCGTGACCAGTGCGGCGGT
>DIHI01000144.1:6101-12579 GCA_002420085.1 Lysobacterales bacterium UBA5700
AACATCAACGACCTGCCGACCGGCGGTATCACGATCAGCGGCACGGCGACCGAGGATCAGACCCTCACCAGTGCCAGCACCCTGGTCGATGCCGATGGCCTCGGCACGCTGAACTACCAGTGGCGACGCAACGGGGGGGCGATCAGTGGGGCGATCTTTGCCACCTATACCCTCGACGATGCCGATGTCGGCGCCACCATCGACCTCCAGGTCAGCTATGTCGATGCCCAAAGCGCCAGCGAAGGACCGATCACCAGCAATGTGCTGGGTCCGGTGGCCAACGTCAATGATGCTCCGACCGGGACGGTGACGATCGACGGGACGATCGAGCGTGGTCAGACCGTCAGCGCCAATGCCAGCAGTCTGGCCGACGCGGACGGGCTCGGACCCTTCAGCTACCAGTGGCGCTTCGGTGGCGTGGCCATTCCCGGAGCCACGGGGCTGGCCTTCGCGATCGGCAACGGCGATGTCGGCAAGGATCTGAGCGTGACGGTCAGCTACATCGACGGGCAGGGTACGTCCGAGGCGGTTACCAGTGCAGACCGGCGGGTGCTGGCCGGCGACAACCGCCCACCGACCGGCGAGGTCGTGATCAGCGGTCCGGCGGTGGAGTACCAGACCTTGACGGCCACCGCGATGCTGGCCGATCTCGATGGCTTGGGTCCGTTCAGCTACCAGTGGCTGCGTGAAGGCGAGCCGATCATCGGCGCCGAGAGCGATCAGTACACCGTCAGTGATCTGGATGTCGGATTCCACCTCAGTGTGGCGGTCAGCTACATCGACGGGCGCCTGACGCCCGAGCGTGTGGTCAGTGCCCCGGTCGGCCCGGTCCGTGCCGAGGGCAGCGACCTGCCGTTCCAGCGTCGGGTGTTCTTCCTCAACCCGGCCAGCAATGCCCTGCAAATGGGTTCGCTGCGCTTCATCAACCCGCATGGCCAGACGATCACGGTCGAACTGCGCGGCATCGACGACACCGGCGCTCAGGCCCCCGAGGGTCGGGTCCGATTCCAGGTGCCAGCACGGTCGGCGTTGCGATTCACGGCTGCTGACCTCGAACAGGGCAATCCAGCCCTGGGCCTGACCGGTCGGCTCGGCGATGGCCAGGGCAAGTGGCAACTCCGGGTCGGCTCGACCCTGCCGGTCGAGGTGATGAGCCTGATCGAGACGCCGAGTGGTTTCCTGACCAATGTCAGTGCGACCACGACCAAGCGTGGCCCCGGTCAGTACGAAACGCTGTTCGCCAATCCGGCCACCAACACCGTCCAGCAGAGCTTCATTCGGGTGGTCAACCGGTCCAATGTCGCCGGCTCGGTGACGGTTCGGGCGCTGGACGATGCCGGTCAGCCGGCGTCGGGTGGCATGCTCAGCTTCGATCTCGGGCCGAACGAGTCGCTCCAGTTCAACAGCAGCGATTACGAGTTCGGCAATCCGGACAAGGGGCTGCAGGGATCGCTGGGCAAGGGTGCCGGCAAGTGGCGCCTGCTATTCGAGTCGTCGCTCAGCCTGGAGGTGATGAGCCTGATCCGGGCGCCGGATGGCTTCCTGACCAATCTGAGCGAATCGGTGCCGCGTGGTGCCAATGATCCGGATGCCGACAGCCATGTGTTGACCATCAGCCCGCTCGGCGATGCCTATGGCGAGTCCTTCGTGCGGGTGGTCAACCGCTCGAATGAAAGTGGCCGGGTGATCGTCACCGGTATCGATGATGATGGCCGCTCGTCACCACGACCGACCATCCGCTTCGACCTCGGTCCACAGCAGGCCAAGCAGTTCAATGCCTTCGACATCGAGAACGGCAATCCCGACAAGGGTCTGATCGGTACCCTGGGACGGGCCGAGGGTCGCTGGCGACTGGTGATCAGTTCCGACCTGCCGCTGGAGGTCATGAACCTGCTGCGCACCCACGGCGGTTTCCTGACCAACCTCAGTGATGCGGCACCGAACCCGAGTCGGTTCAGTTCGGAGGTGCCCCTGTTCCATGCTGCCGCAGATACCCAGCAACGCAGCCTGTTGCGGATCGTCAATCTCGACGACATCCGGATGGCCAGCATCCTGATCGAAGCGATCGACGATGCCGGTCAGCCGGCGCCGGGGGGCTCGCTGGTGATCGACCTCGATCCCACCGCATCGGTCGAACTGAGCGCGGCCGATCTTGAGAACGGCAACGGCGACAAGGGCCTGCTCGGTGCGCTGGGTGAGGGTGAAGGCCGCTGGCGGTTGCGGGTGTCGTCGGATACCCGCATCGAGGTGCAGAGCCTGATGGCGACACCGGGTGGGTTCCTGAACAACCTGAGTTCGCCCGTCAAGTGACGATCGACCGGGGAAGCGCCTTCGGGCGCTTCCCCGAGGTTCGGGGTGGCCGTGTTCGGGGTGGCTGGGCTCGGGCTGGCCAGGTTTGGGGAGGCCAGGTTCGGGGAGGCGGGAGCGCGAGGTGGACGGACCGTCTGTTCGACCGACCGTTGTCGCTCAGTCGGTGCGAACCCGATACGCCTCCATCAAGGAGATACGTCCGGCCCGCGCCATCGCCACGGCCGACTGGGTCAACGAGGTCATGCCCTGGGCCAGGGCCTGGGCGTGGATGCGGTCGGCTTCGGCGCCGGGGACGATCAATTGCCGGATTTCCGGCGTCACCTCCAGCAGTTCGTAGACCGCTGCCCGCTTGAACACACCCAAGCCTTCGCAATGCGGGCAGCCCGCGCCGGTAAAAAACGATTCTTCCGGCCCCACGCCGAGCAATTCGCGAATGTGTACCGATGGCGTCTCCGGCACCGCGCAGTGCGGGCAGTTCAGCCGCACCAGACGCTGTGCCAGTACCGCCAGCAGCGAGGAACGCAGCAGGAAGGCTTCCACCCCCAGTTCGAGCAGGCGGGCGATGGTGGTGGCGGCGGTATTGGTGTGCAGGGTGGACAACAGCAGGTGGCCGGTCAGTGCGCTCTCGATCGCGATGTCGGCGGTCTCGCGGTCGCGGATCTCGCCCACCATGATCACATCCGGATCGTGGCGCAGGACATTGCGCATGGCGCTGGCGAAGGTGAAATCCGCCGCCCGGTTGACCTGCATCTGCTGGATGTCTTCGATGTAGAACTCGACCGGATCCTCGATGGTGAGGATGTTGATGCGCTGCTTGCGCAGTTCCAGCAGCATGGCGTACAGCGTGGTCGATTTGCCACAGCCGGTCGGGCCGGTCGCCAGGAACATGCCGTGGCTGCGATTCATCAGATCGTCGAGTCGGACCGCATCGGCGGGTGTGAAACCGATCTGGTCGAGGCTCTTGAGACTCTCCTCGGTATCCAGCAGGCGCACCACCACGCTTTCACCGAACACCGCCGGCATCACCGACATCCGCAGATCGATGCTGCGACCAGTGTCGAGCGTGAAGCTGCTGCGGCCATCCTGTGGTTTGCGGTGTTCGGCCAGATTCATGTTGGCCAGCACCTTGATGCGACTGACCAGGGCCGGCACCAACGCGCGCTGCACCTGCCGCACCGGCACCAGTTCGTCATCAATGCGATAGAGCAGGTCGGCGCCGATCAGCGTGGGACGGACGTGGATGTCGGAAGCGCGCCTGCGCACGGCCTCGGAAATCAGTTCGGTCACCAGTCGCACGATCGGCATCTGCCGTGCCAGGCGTTCGGCATCATCGGGCGTGGTGACCCGATTGAGCTGGGCCGGATCGAGGCCCAGTTCGCGAGCGATCCGGGCATCCTCGACCCGGTCGTAGTGCTGCGACAGGGATTGCTTGAGCGCCTTGCGTGGCGCCAGCAACGGCGCGACCCGGAACCGTGACAGGAAGTTCAGCGTCGCCAGGGTGCCTCCGTCGATCGGATCCTCCATCGCCACTGCGACCAATCCATCCTCGACGCGCAGTGGCAGGGCGCGGTGTTCGCGCGCCTGGTCGGGCGTCATCAAGGCCAGCGCATCGGGCTCCGGTGCCAGCGCGTCGGCAAGAATCACCGGCAGGCACAGTCGGGCACAGGCTTCGACCCGCTCCAGTGGGATTTCCGTCCGTTCGGCCACGGCTGCCGATTCCGACAGGCGTCGGCGATCCGACCAGACCGGTCCGCCATGGGCCGATTCGGACAGGTAGCTGGCGAGTTCGTCGAGGGTCTCGATCACCTGTACGCCACTCGGCGTCACGATCGGATGGCATTGGTTCATGCACTTCTCCCGGAGGGTTGGCGGGCACCTGCGGCAATCGGTCTGGCCGTGCCAGCGCCGAGCAGGGCGGAGTCGATGGCCGGCATCGGCTGGCGTCGGTTCGGGGATGTCGGTCGCGGCTGGCTCATCGCGGCGGTCGGGGCATGTTCGGAGATCGCCGCAGGCAGCGGGTCTGCGGTCGGGTCGGGTCGGGTTTGAATCGGCCGGACCGCCACAGGCCGGCGGCCCGGCAGCCTGCTAGACTGCGACGGTAGCAAATCTGCGGAACCCATTATGCGAGTCTCCCCCGTCCTGGCTTTGATCCTGGTCATGGTCGCCGCGTCGCTGCCGGTACGTGCCGGCGACGAGCACAGCTACGCCGAACCCGACAAGGTCCGTATCGTCGATATCGCACTCGATCTCGATGTCGATTTCGCCGGCCGCACGCTGTCCGGTCGCGCTGATCTGCGGCTCGACTGGCGTGATCCCGAGCATCGCACCCTGGTGCTCGACACCCGCGCGCTGGAGATCGAGAAGGTGCTGGGCAAGTCCGGCGACGGCGGCTGGAAGCGACTCAGTTTCAGTCTGGCCGAGCCAGACCCGATCTTCGGAAGTCGGCTGGCCATTCGCATGAGCCAGCCTTACGAGCTGGTCCGTGTCCGCTACCGCACCGCGCCGACCGCATCCGGTCTGCAATGGCTGGAGCCGAGCATGACTGCCGGTGGCAAGCACGGCTTTCTGTTCAGCCAGTCGCAGGCGATTCACGCGCGCAGTTGGGTGCCCTTGCAGGACACGCCATCGGTGCGCTTCACCTATCGGGCACGCATCTCGACGCCGCCCGAACTGATCGCCTTGATGAGTGCGGACAACGACCCCGATGCCGCGCGCACCGGCGACTACCTGTTCCGCATGCCGCAGCCGATCCCGTCCTACCTGCTGGCGATCGCAGTCGGGGATCTGGTGTTCAAACCGATCTCCGCGCGTGCCGGCGTGTGGGCTGAACCGGCAACCATCGATGCCGCGATCGCCGAGTTCGCCGACACCGAGGCGATGATCCAGGCGACCGAGGCACTCTATGGAGAGTATCGCTGGGGCCGCTACGACCTGCTGATCCTGCCGCCCAGTTTTCCGTTCGGCGGCATGGAAAATCCACGGCTGAGCTTCATCACCCCGACCGTCATCGTCGGCGACAGATCGCTGGTGGCCTTGATCGCCCATGAACTGGCGCATTCCTGGTCGGGCAACCTGGTCACCAATGCCAGTTGGAAGGACATGTGGTTGAACGAGGGTTTCACCAGCTATGTCGAGAACCGGGTCGTCGAAGCCGTGTTCGGCGCCGAGCAGGCGGCGATGGAGCGGGTGATCTCGGAAAACGGCCTGCGCAAGGAATTGACCGATCTGGCCCCGGAGCGTCAACGTCTGGCCCTGCTGCCGCTGCCGGGGGTCGATCCCGATGAGGCATTGACCGCCGTTCCCTACGACAAGGGAGCCTGGTTCCTGCGTTTCCTCGAAGCCCGTTTCGGCCGGGAGCGCTTCGACCCCTTCCTGCGCGGCTGGTTCGACGCACGGGCATTCCAGAGCGTGACCACCGCCGATTTCGAGACGTACCTGCGCGAGCATCTGCTGACCGCCGACCCGAGCCTGGTGAGCGCCGAAGAACTGCGTGCCTGGCTGCATGAGCCGGGCTTGCCGGACAGCGCACCGAGCACGTCCAGTACTCGGTTCGATACCGTCGATGAAGCTCGTTCCCGTTGGCTGGCCGGCCGGGTTGCCGCCCGCGACCTCGCTACCGATGACTGGGTCACCCAGGAATGGCTGCACTTCCTCGAAGGGCTACCGAATACCCTGGAGCCCACGCAGTTGATCGAACTCGACAACGCCTTTCGGTTCACGTCCAGCCGCAACGGTGAAATCTCCATGCGCTGGTATCCGCTGGCCTTGCGCAGTGGCTACTTCGAGGCACAGCCGACCATCGCCGCCTTCCTCAAACGGGTCGGCCGACGCAAGCTGATCATGCCGGTCTACGAGGCCCTGGTCGCCACGCCGGACGGTCTCGCGTTTGCCGAGCAGGTATTCGCGTCGGCCCGGCCGGGATATCACCCGATCACGGCGGCCTCGGTGCAAGCCCTGATCGACACGGCCCGCGCCAGCGCCGAGCAGGATGCAACAGCGACCGACGAATCCGGAGGCTGACCATGGTGCGCACCGCAGCGGCCGCGATGGTGTTGATTCTGGCCGGCATCGCCCTGCTGGCCTGGCGTCCGGAATGGATGCTGGCTGCCGAGTATGCCCGTCTGCGCTGGCTGGCCGGTGCCCACGAGCAGACCCTGGAAGCCGCCGG
>DIHI01000144.1:12792-17719 GCA_002420085.1 Lysobacterales bacterium UBA5700
GACGGCGACTACGGCATCGCAGCCCAGGCCGAGCGACTGGCCGGATTCATCGAAGCCCTGGGTGAACCGCCGGCCCTGTTGGTCGGCCATTCCATGGGCGGTCACATCGCCGGTGTGCTGGCTGCCGAACGTCCCGAACTGGTTCCACGTCTGGCCCTGATGGCCTCGGCTGGCGTGCGTTTTCGCGAGACCGAGTTCACCAGCCGACTGAGCGCCCAGGGCCACCCGTTCGCGGTCAGCGACCGGGCCTCGCTCGATCGCTACCTGGCCCTGGTGTTCACCGATCCGCCGTTCATCCCGTGGCCGGCCGATCGAGCCCTGATCGCCCAACGACGCGCTGATGACGGCTTCGAGCGTGCCGTGCTCGACCGGATCACCCGTGAACCCGAGGTTTTCCTGCTTCAGAGCAAGCTGACCGCCCTGACCATGCCGATCGGTCTGCTGTGGTGTCAGGACGATCGGGTGATCGACCTCAGTGCCGGATTGCTGCTATCGGCCGCCTTGCCGCAATCGCGTCTGGTGGTGTTGGATGGCTGCGGCCACATGCCGCAGATGGAGCGGCCGGACGACAGCGCCGCCGCGATCCGGATGTTTGCAGCGATGTCGCAGTGAGTGACGAACCGGTATCCGGGCAGATCGATGCTGGCGGCTGATCCATGGTCACGACGGACCAACGACCTGCGCGCGCAGCGAGTATCGTCAGGCCAGCGATTCGATTAGCCTGAACCGCCCCGGAAATCCCGGTCGTGGCAATCGCACTGCGATTCTTGCATGAATTTGATCGGTGGCTGGTCGCCCCGTGCGTCCTGAGTGTGGTGCGGAACAGTACTTCCCGTAGGTTCGGCCAAGCTCACAAGCGTGGATCTACTGGCTCACTCTCCAGCGCCAGCACGCCGAACACGCACTCATGAACACGATACAGTGGTTGATGCTCGACGAATCGGCCCAAGGCTTCGTAGCCCAACGCGAACTCACGCAGTGCAAGTGCTCGCTTGCGGCCCAGCCCTCGGGCACGTAGGCGTTGCAGATTGGCCGGCTCGGTATAGGTTGGGCCGTAAATCAGCCGCAGATACTCGCGGCCACGGCATTTCACGGCCGGCTGCACCAGGCCGCGCGAGCGGGTGACCACGCCATCCTGGGGCTTGACCACCATGCCTTCACTGTGCGAACTGGTGATTGCATGCCACCAGGCGATTGCCTGCGCCACGCTATCGGCATCGTCTAGATCCACCCAGCGTCGTTCGGTGCCGAGCAACAGATCAGTGTCAGCAGCCACCAACCGGTCGATCAACTCGAGATGCCAGACATGCGGACGGGCGAGGCCCAATTCGCCCTCGAAGGCAAGCACATGGAACGGTGCCAGACGCAGATCGTCGACACTGCGGACGGGCCAGCAATAGCGACGGTATTGTGCGATATAACCGTCCACCGCAATCGTCCGCGCGGCAAACGTTTCGTCGAGATTGCCGAGGTCAAGGCCACGCTGAGCCGCTTGATCCAACCATTGTCTGGCCTGCCGGTTCATTGCAGATGCAGCAGAACCGGTCGGGGCATACTGACTGCGCAGCAGGTCTTCGGCCTTGGCCGACCACGGCAGCAGTTCGGCATCCAGCAGCAACCACTGAGTGTTCAGCGCGTCCCACAGACCGGCGCGCTCGATGGCACGTTGTAGTCGATCCAGCATGACCGCCTCGTCGTCGGCGGCCAGGAACCGACGACCGGTGCGCGTGTAGATGACGCCTTGCCCCTCGCCAACGATACCGAATCGCTGACTCGCAACAGCCTCGTTGCGGCAGACCACCACAATGGCCCGCGAACCCATGTGCTTTTGCTGGCATACCAGCCGAGTGACACCATCCTTGCGAAAGTAGGCGAACGCTTCTTCGGGACGCTCCAACCAGTCACCTTCCTCGGAGGTGGCCGGCGGCGACATGGTGGGTGGCAGATAGACCAGCCAGCGTGGATCGATGGCGAACCGGCTCATGACCTCGAATGCGGCGCAGGCATTTTCCTCGCGCAGAGTGACGCTATGTCCGATGCGAGGCTTGATGACCCGCTTCCCCAGCACATCGTCGATGTCGAACACGAACCCGTCTCGCGTCGATGCCGGGGGCACTGCGGCCACCAGCGGGCGCTGTGGGGGATAGTATTCGCGAGTTGCCGGTACGCTGACCAATTCGCGTTCGGGGTAACGCAAGGCTGTCAATCGACCGCCGAACACACAGCCGGTGTCGATGCAGATCGTGCCATTGATCCATTCGGCGTCCGGTACCGGGGTGTGGCCGTAGACCACGATGGCGCGCCCCCGGTAATCGGCTGCCCAGTCGTAGCGCACGGGCAAGCCGTACTCGTCGGTCTCGCCACTCGTCTCGCCATACAGTGCGAAGGCTCGCACCGCCGCCGATGTTCGCCCCTGCAAGGACTGCTTGAGACCGGCATGGGCAACCACCAGGGCGCCACCATCCAGCACGTAGTGGCTGATCAGGCTGTCGATGAATCGCGCCACTTCGTCCGCGAACTCGGCAGGCTCCTTGGCCATCTGATCCATGGTTTCGGCCAGTCCGTGACTGAGCTTCACCTGCTTGCCCTGGAGACGGCGCATCAGTTTCACGTCATGATTGCCCGGCACACACAGGGCGCTGCCTTCGGCCACCATGTGCATTACCAGTCGCAACACGCCAGGCGAGTCCGGGCCACGATCAACCAGATCGCCCAGAAACAGCGCTCGCCGACCCGTCGGCGGAACGACCTGCGGTGCCTCTCGACTACCACTCACCCGATAACCCAGAATTTCCAGAAGGCTGAGCAATTCGTCACGACAGCCATGCACGTCACCGATGATGTCGAACGGACCGCTGTCGTCGCGGCGATCATTCCACAGTCGTTGCCGGACGATGCAGGCACGATCGACTTCCTCCACCGAGCGGAGCACGGTCACATGCCTGAACCCCTCGCGTGACAGGCCGCGCATCGATCGATGCAGCATCTGGCATTGTTGACGAACTACATGTGGCCCGAACTGTCGATCGGCGCGTTCTGCGTTGCGCTGCTGACAGACCTTCTCGGGAATATCGAGCACGATGGCGACCGGTAGAACATGGTATTCCCGTGCCAGACCCACCAGGCGCTTGCGATCTTCAGGCCGCACGCTGGTCGCATCGACAACCGTCAAGCGCCCAGCCGCCAACCGCTTTCCGGCAATGTGGAACAACACATCGAAGGCGTCGGCAGTTGCCGACTGGTCGTTCTCGTCATCGCTGACCAATGCTCGGCAGAAATCCGAGGACAGCACTTCGGTCGGGGCAAAGTGACGCCGCGCGAAACTGCTTTTGCCCGCGCCGGAAGGTCCGACCAGAACCACCAGCGACAGTTCAGGGAGAGTGATCGTGCTCATTGCGTGAAAACCGCCATCTGTGTGGGGGTGCCAAAGCTGGGATCGACTGGGCCGATGCCCTCGAAACGGACCTGGTAGCCATGCCGTTCGGCGACTTGAGCCGCCCAGTCAGCAAACTCTGCGCGGGTCCACTCGAACCGATGATCGCGGTGGCGGAATCGCGCTGCTGGAAGACCGGCGAAACAGGCGTTGTACTCCCGGTTGGGCGTGGTCACCAACACCACTTCGGGTCGCGCATCAGCAAATACCACCGACTCCAGCGCCGCCAGTCGAGAGACGTCGATGTGTTCAACGACCTCGACCAGGCAGATCGCATCGAAACCACGCATCCGAGCATCGCGATAGGTGCAACCTCCCTGAGCAAGGTTGATCCGAGTACGCTGGCTCGAAGGCATGCGGTCCAGGTCGAGTCGCTCGGCAGCACGTTCAAGCGCGAGCTTGGACACATCCATTCCGAGGATGCGTTCGAACCGTCGATTCTTCATCAACATCCGCAGCAACTTGCCCTCACCGCAACCGAGGTCGAGCACCGAGCGTACATTGAGCTGAGACAATGTCGATTCGACCGTTGCCATGCGCTGCTCGGCGAGACTGATGGTGCGTTCCAATTCGCCTTCGTCGCCACCATCCGCTCGTTCATCCGCCAGATCGTCCACGGCACCGCTGCCCAGGCGTTGCAACGCATCTTCGACCAACGACAGGCGACGTTTGAGATAGCCGCGCAGGATCGCCTCGCGCTGTGGGTGCGCAGCCAGCCAGTCCCCACCCTTGTCGAGCAATTTGTCCACTTCGGCACTGCCAATGAAGTAGTGCTTCTCACCATCCAGGGCAGGAAGCAGAACGTAGAGATGAGTCAGGGCATCGGCCAGGCGCAGCCGACCTGTCAGCCGCAGCCTGAAGTACCGCGACTCGCCCCACTCCGGAAAGGTTTCGTCGAGCGGCAAGGCAGAAATCTCACAGCGATAGCCCAGTGGTTCGAACCAGTGCTGCAACTGGGTCTCGCCACCTCGGCTGCGGACCACTGGCAATTCGATTTCAAGGTCGATCGCTTGCATCGCCAGATCGGCGCGATCGCGGCTTCGTCCAGCCATGGCGCTGGAGAACACTTGGGCAATCGCGACAGCAAGGAACGATGAGGCGACGTAGGGTCTATCGTTGACATACTGTGCCAGCGGGCCATCGCTCTCGCCCTTGCCCCGAACCAAGCCGACCGGATCCACGTCCACCAGCAATACCGCCGAGCAACGCTGATCGCTGGCCTCGGGGTAGAACACATGCGCGGTGCCGAATGACAACGAAACGGATTGTGTCCGACCGGGATGTTTGGACAACAGATAGCCGAGATCGGTGGCGGGCTGATGCGTAGTGGTGAGTTTGAGCAACATGGCGGCAGGCGGCGTGGATACGGCAAAGCTGCGTATTGTCACTCAAATCATCGCCCCAGGCAGATCAGCGACTGTGTCCGATTCTTCGCCCTGTCCGATCGACAGCGGTAAAACCCGTGTTCAATCCCACACCCCCCATCTGCCACGG
>DIHI01000062.1:0-219 GCA_002420085.1 Lysobacterales bacterium UBA5700
TCGCCGGGGTTGAGCAGGGTCGGGAGATCGCGAACCGAGCGGTCGATGAAGGCGGCCGCACCCGCCGGCACCTCCAGCATCCGGCTGGCCGAGCGCTCCTGGAGTGGTTCCTGGGCGATCAACTCGGGCGGAAGCTCGAAATGGAAATCGGATTTCTTCACGGCATTCGGGGGTTCGGATGACACGGGTTGAATTGGCCAGCACGCGATCGACGATGGT
>DIHI01000062.1:351-5048 GCA_002420085.1 Lysobacterales bacterium UBA5700
ATCGCGACACAGATCGCTGCACGCAGCCCGACATTGTAGGCGAGCGGCCAGGCGACAGGTGCCGATCGCAGCCGCAGCCGACCCCACCCTGCCCGACTTACCCGGCTCGATCGTCAGCCGAGCGGCACCCGAGAAACACGACCCGAGAAACACGAAAGGGGCCATCCGGCCCCTTTCGCATGACTCCCGATGCGGGTACTGACCTGTGATCAGCGCATCTCGTCGAGACGCAGGATGCGCGGGGTGACGAATACCAGCAGTTCCGCCTTGTCGTTGCTCTTCAGCTTGTTGCGGAAGAAATTGCCGACCCCCGGAATATCGCCCAGGAATGGAACCTTGGACAGATCCTCGCGGGTCTCGAACTCGTAGACACCGCCGAGCACCACGGTCTGACCATTCTCGACCAGCACCGCCGTGGTCAGTTCACGCTTGGTCAACTGCGGCACGCTGAACAATGGCGTGGTGATGAAGCCGGCGACTTCGTCCTTCTTCACCAGCATGTTGAGGAACACGCGATTGTCCTGGGTGATGGTCGGGGTGACCCGCAGTTCCAGCAGCACTTCCTTGAACTCGACGGTGAACTGGCCGGCGACACCGCCACCCCCACCGGCATCCTGGAGCGTGGTGAAACCGACTTCGTCACCCTGCTTGATCACTGCTTCCTGCTGGTTGGCGGTGATCACCCGTGGGTTGGCCACCACTTCGCCGCGACCCTCAGTCTGCAAGGCCGACAGTTCAAGATCGAGCAGGTAGTCGGCACCGATGATCGACAGCGCAAAACTGCCCGCGCCCGGCGTTTGGGCCGGCAGGTCGAAGTTCAGACCCCGGTTGATGACATTGCTGGCCAGGACCGGGAACGGAGCATTCGGGTTGGTCTGGCGAGCCAGCTCCCATTCGCGGATCGCTTCGGCATTCTCGCGGGCGATCTCGGCCCGGTCGATGCTGTTGCGGGTGTTGGTTTCCAGATTGCCGCTGGAGAACAGACTGTTGCCGCTGTTGTTCTGGATGCCGCTGAAGCCGAACCGGGCACCGAGTTCACGCGAGAAGCTCTCGGTCGCGATCACGATCCGGGCCTCGATCAGCACCTGATCGACCGCACGGTCGAGCAAGGCGACGATCGCCTTGACCTCATCGACCTTCTGCGGAATATCGTTGACCAGCAGCGAATTGGTCCGCTTGTCGAAGGTGATGCTGCCGCGCGGCGACAGGAAGCCCTGAGCGGCCTGCTGCCCGGAAGCGCTGCCGCCACCACCACCCTGACTGTTCGACAGACTTTCGTCAGTGAGCAGCTTGGCGATGTCCTCGGCATTGCCGTAATTGATCGGGATGAACTCGGTGATCATCTCGGCGCGTTCTTCCAGCGCGATCCGGGCGTCTTCGAGACGCTGCTCAAACTCGGCCAGTTCGGTCTGCGGGCCGATCCAGATCACGCTACCCTCCTGACGCTTGTCCAGTTGCTTGGCGCGCAGGACGATGTCGAGCGCCTGATCCCAGGGCACATTGATCAGCCGCAGGGTGACATTGCCGGTCACCGAGTCGGAAGCGACCACGTTGAGCCCGGACTCCTCGGCGATCAACTGGAGCACGGTGCGAACCGGGATGTCCTGGAAGTTGAAGGTCACCGGCTTGCCGGTGTAGGTCGGCTTGTCCAGCCGGCCGAGTGCCGGCCCGGCCGCATCGGCATCGCGGCGCGGGGAAACCTCGACCACGTACTGATTGCCGGTCTGGTAGGCCATCGACTCGTAGGCACCAGCGGCCGTCAGCGCCAGTTGCGCGCCGGTCGGACTCATGCGCGGCTCGATGCTGCGCACCGGGGTGGCGAAATCGACCACGTCCAGACGCTGACGCAGATTCTGCGGAAGCTTGGCATTCGGCAGATCGACGATCAACTGGCCGCCCTCGTTGCGCAGGTCGGTCTGAGCGCCGTCGCCGCTGAAGGTCAGCAGCAATTGCCCGGAACCACCCTCGCCGCGACGGAAGTCGATGTTATCGAGGCTCAACGAACTTGGCAGACGCTTGCTCGGATCGGCCAGATCGGCAGCGATGCCGGCAGCCGAGCGCCCGGACGATCCGGCGACCGAGACGATCAGGCGATTGCCCTCGACCCGCGACTCGAAACCGGCCGGACGGAACAGGTCGATCACGATCCGGGTCCGCCCCCCCGCCTCGACCGCCGTGACCGCACTGGTGGCACCACTGCCGACCACGACCCGACGCTGACCGCTGGCATTGGCGGTATCGACCAGATCGAGTGCGATCCGGGGCGGATCATCGGTGGTGAATGCCTGGACATCGCCAACCGGCCCAGCGAAATCCAGGATCACATCGACTGCCCCGGCGGCACCCGACTCATGGCGTATCGATTGCAGGCTGTTGGCGGCCCAGGCGGCGGGTGTCGCCAACACGGCAGCCAGCAGGCCGGCCATGGCGAACCGGCGCGTGCGGATTTGGGGCCGCAGCCCCTGGCGATCTTCGATCATCGCAGTCATCGTCTGTTCCCCTAACATCTATTGATCTTCCAGGGCGATGGAGGCCGGTCGTTCGATCCAACCGCCGGCGCCATCGGGCACGAGTTCCATCACCTCGATCCGATCCTCGGCAACGGTGAGAATCCGGCCCTCGTTCTGGCCCAGATAGTTGCCTCCCCGAACCCGATGCACGACCCGGTCGGGTGCCATCACCAAACCCCACAGGACCGAACCGCTGGTCAGCGTGCCAACCATGTCGAGGCTGTCGAGCGGGAAGGCTTCCAGCGTTTCCTTGCGTCGGTTCGGATCCGGGCGTGGCCCGCTGGCGACCTGGGTGTTGTCCTGGGGCGCACTGAACGGATCGCGCAAACGCTCGGCATCGTATTCAAAGGTCTCGAACTGCTGCATGACCGGCAACGGTTCAAGTGCCGGCGGCGGCCGATTGCGAACCTCGGTTGCCCACGCTTCCAGATCGGAGGTGCCGCGCGCGCAAGCCACCAGTGTCGCGGCGTACAGCACGACGATGCCGGCTCGAACGAGTCGGGCGACCGCCGCTTGCATCTTCGGTTTCATCGTCAAGGCCCCCTTCTTGCGGCAGGCGGGTTGGCTCCGGGCGCAGGCGCCACCTCGTCGTCGTCGAGGTAACGGTAGGTCTTGACCGTGCCTTCCAGCACCAGCGAACCGTCCAGACGAATACCGTCGCGGTTGGCGCGTGGTTTGAGTGAAATGTCGTGCATGGTCATGATCACCACTCTCGGCAAGGTAGCCACGCCGCTGACGAAAGCGCCGAACTGGTGGTAGCTGCCAACCATGCGCAGCGCGATCGGCTTTTCCGCGTAGAACTCGCGGGGAATCTCCGGCAGCGGCTGGAACAACTCGTTGGCGATGCCGCTGGCCAGGGCGGTCTGGGAGATATCGACGATCAGGTCGGGCATCTCGGTCCGGCTCGGCAACTGGCGCAGCATCTGCTGGAGCATGATCTCCATCTGGGCAAGCTGTTCCTTGAGCGGTTCGAGGTTGGCGGCCTTCGCCTGCTTCTCCTCGAACTGACCACGCAGCGAGGTCTCGACGCCCTCCAGGCGCTCAAGTTCCTCCAGTTTCCCGCGAATGAACACGTACCAGGTCAGAAACAGGATCAACACGGCGATCAGGGCGGCGATGCCCGCCTTCAGGCCGGGCGGAAACGAACCGGCATTGTTGAAGTCGAGATTTCTGAGATCGACCTTCTTGCTCATGGCGCACCTCCCTCGGCCAGTTCGTCATCCTCGGTCTTGGCGGCTGCCGGGTTGGTCATGCGGAACTGGAGCGAGAACATGAAGGGCAGCGCCTTGTCATCACCCTTGGCCTCGATGATGCTCAGTTCCGGATCGCGCATCCAGCCCGAGGCTTCGATGTTGCGCATGTAGGTACTGACCCGGGCATTGGACTGGCTCTGGCCTTCCAGGGTAAGCAGGTCGCCGGCCTGCTTGATCGAGGTCAGTCGCAGGCCATCGGGGATGGTCCGAACCAGTTCGTCGAACAGATGAACCATCTGCGAGCGACTGGCTTGCAGTTCCTCGATCACTTGCTTGCGCATCAGCAACTGCGCCTTCTTGCGGTCGAGATCCTCGATTTCGGCGATCTGGGCATCGAGCTTCTTGATCTCACCCTCAAGGTAGGCGTTGCGCTGACCCTGGCCCTCGATCTGACCATCGTAGTAGCCGATCACCAGGAAGCCGAGCAGGACGGCGAACACCGCCGACGCGCCCATCAGGCCCATGAATTCCCGTTGCCGGCGGGCGCGGCGCTCTGCGCGCCAGGGCAGAAGATTGATCCGGGCCATCAGTCGAAACTCCTCAGGGCCAGGCCGCAGGCGATCATCAGTGCCGGTGCATCCTGGGCCAGCGCGTGCGCCTGAACGCGCGGGCCGAGCGACATGTTGGCAAGCGGATTGGCGATCGTGGTCGGCACGCCGAGTTGCTCTTCGACCATTTCGGCGATGCCGAGGATCGAGGCACAGCCGCCGGCCAGCACCAGTTGATCGATCCGGTTGAATTCACTGCCGGCGTAGAAGAACTGGAGCAGGCGGCTGATCTGCTGGACCATCGCCTCCTTGAACGGCTCCAGCACCTCGATTTCATAGCTCTCCGGCAGGCCGCCCTGGCGCTTGGCCTGGCCGGCCTCCTCGTAGCTGAGGCCGTAGCGGCGCATCACCTCATCGGTGAGTTGCTTGCCGCCGAACACCTGCTC
>DIHI01000062.1:5097-7029 GCA_002420085.1 Lysobacterales bacterium UBA5700
CCGCCGAACACCTGCTCGCGGGTGTAGATGCTGCGCTGGTTGCGCAACACGTTGAGGGTGGTCATGGTGGCGCCGACATCGACCAGGGCGACCAGACCATCGCGCGAGACACTGAGCTGATCGGCGATCAGCTTGAAGGCATTCTCCATCGCGAACGCCTCGACATCCATCACCTTGGCGGTCAGACCGCCCAGTTCCAGCGCCGACTGACGCAGTTCGACGTTCTCCGAACGCGAGGCGACCAGCAGGACATTGACCATGTCCGGGTTGGCCGGCACCGGTCCGATCACCTCGAAATCGAGGCTGACCTCGTCGATCGGATAGGGGATGTACTGGCCGGCTTCGAGTTGGATCTGGTCTTCCAGTTCGTCCTCGTCGAGGTTGCCGGGCAGGCTGATGGTCTTGGTGATGACCGAGGAGCCGGCGACGGCAGCCGAGGCGAACTTGGTCTTGCTGCCGGAGCGCGTCAGTGCGCGCCGAACGGCCTCACCGACCGCCTCCGACTCGACGATGTTCTTCTCGACCACGGCATTGGGTGGCAGCGGCTCGACCGCGTAATGTTCGACACGGTAGCGGCCGCCGGTCTGGCTGAGCTGCAACAGCTTGATGGCGGTCGAGCTGATATCGACCCCGATCAAGGGTTGCTTCTTGGTTCCGAACAAACCCACGGATTTTCCCCCTCCGACGGGCGCTTACGCGCGTTAGCTACACGGCTACATTAAATAACGCGATTCTCACCCAATAGCAAGCTCGGCGCCAGATTTGTCATGAAACTGACGATCCGCGTCGCTTTTTGCCCGGCCCGAAACCTGGCTCCAACCCCGGCACGAGGCCCCCGAGGCGATCCGAGTCGCGCAACGCGCGGCCCATGACCCAGGCCCGTGCGACGCTGGGCAGGCCGATCCTGCCGTCCGCTGGCGCATTCATGCCTGTTGTACGCAATATCCGACGCCATCCGGACGCAGCCATCGTCTCCCGGCCGCGCCGGCCCGCTCGAAGCCGTTCCAGAAGCCTGCCGGGCATGGCAGGTAGCGAACCCGATCACCGGGCGACTGCAACCAATCTGGCAGCGTGACGAGCGGAGTTGCGATGCCGGGTTCGGGCTCGGGTCAGGCTCGGCCGCCGGTCACAGGCGATCGAGGGCCTGATGGGCTTCGTCGAGATCGGGGTCGAGCGCCAGGGCGAGTTGCAACTGATTGCGGGCCTGTTCGGCGAAGGCCATGTGGCCGTAGATCAGGCCGAGCCGGAAGTGTGCCTGCTCCGGGCCTGGGCGGCCAGGCCGGGGCGGAAATCGCAGGTAGCGATGCAGGGCCGTGACGCCCTGGTCGAGCCGTTCACCGGTTTCCGAGGCGATCAGGCCGAGGCCGAACCAGGCGTCGGCGAACTCCGGGTCGGCGGCAACGGCGGCGGTGTACAGTTCAGCGGCCTGACGATGCTCGCCGGCTTCGATCAGGCTCGTGCCGAGCCAGCGCTGGGCCAGACGGCGCAGTGCCGGGTCGTGGTCGAGATCGGCCAGGGCGCTGCGGAAATGGCCGATTGCCGCAGCCAGCCGGCCGTGCTCACGATCGATCAGGCCGCGCGCCAGCCGATCATGGCTGGCGCCGACGGCGGCGATCCGGACGTGCAGGCGCCGGGCTTCGGAGGTGCTGCCGCCTGCCAGCACCGGGGCGCGCAGATGGAAGCGCAACAGGGCCAGATGGGCTTCCCCCGGTCGACCCTCACGGGCGACGGCGGCTTCGAGGGTGTCCTTGATGCGATGAGCGATCAGCAGTTGTCGATAGCGGCTGCTGTGCGGAATACGGGCGCGGTGGGCTTCGGCCAGGACCAGCAGGGGCTCTGGCCGGTCGGGGGCGCGGGCGACGGCGGCTTCCGCTTCGGCCACGGCGATCTCGACACTGTGCAGGCCGGTCGAGTTGGCGCTCCTGTGCTCGG
>DIHI01000062.1:7206-13759 GCA_002420085.1 Lysobacterales bacterium UBA5700
AGGGTCGGGGCGGATCGGAAGCGAGCATGCCGCGCTCCGGGCAAGCGATTATCACCAGCGACCGGCGGAAAAAACTTAACGCTGTCCCGCCGTTCGATCGCTGCGTGGCATCGATCGGCAGGCATTCAGCCAGGCAGGTGCGGGGTCATGGACCGCACGCCTGGCCCAAGGTTCACCCGCCGAGACGAACGATGACCGTGGCCATGCGGCCGCATTCACGGTCACGCCGGTAGGAGAAGAAGTCCATCGGCTCGGAGATCGTGCAGCGCCCGCCGCCATGGACCCGATCGATGCCGAGTCTGGCCAGCCGATGTCGGGCCAGGGCGTAGAGATCGCAGTGCCAGTGGCCTGGCCGGGTGGCTGCGAAGGCGGCCGCCGTGGCGGGGTCGGCATCGACGAAAGCGGCACGCACCTCGCCACCGACTTCGTAGGCGTTGGCGCCAGCCGCCGGTCCGAGCCAGGCCAGGATCGAGCCCGGCGTCGCCGACAGGGCGGCAACCGTGCGTTCCAGCACGCCGGCAGCCAGGCCGCGCCAGCCGGCATGCGCCGCCGCTACGGCATCGCCCTGCTCGGTACAGAACAGCACCGGCAGACAATCGGCGGTGAGGATGGCCAGGACGCAGCCGGGCTGGCGGCTGACGGCGGCATCGGCCTGGGGCTGGTCGAATCCAGGTTCGAGCACGACCTCGACCCCATGGACCTGATGCAGCCAGCGGGGGGGCGCTGGCAGCCCGGCACACAGGATGTCTCGATTGTGCGCGACCGCCGCCGGGTCGTCGCCACACCGGGTGCCGAGGTTGAAGCGATCGAACGGTGGCCGCGAGGCGCCGATCGGGCCACGCAGGGTGGTGAAGGCCAGGATGCCGGGGGGTGCCGGCCAGTCGGCTGGCAGGCATCCGGCAGGCATCGCTGCCGATGGACCAGCGGCGCTCATGATTCAGCCTTCGGCATGGCGGCGGCTGTCCTCGCGAACGGCCGCCAGCAGGTGCTGCATGTCTTCGGGCATGGCCGCTTCGACTGTGATCGGCTGGTCATCGATCGGGTGGCGAAAGCTCAGCCGCTGGGCATGCAGCGCTTGACGCCGGAAGCCGCGCAGGGCAGCCAGCAGCGCCTCGCTGGCGCCCTTGGGCTGGGTCAGCCGGGCGTACAGCGGGTCGCCGATGATCGGATGACGGATGTGCGCCATGTGAACGCGGATCTGGTGGGTGCGACCGGTTTCCAGCCGACATTCGACCAGGGTATGGCTACGGAAACGCTCGGCCACCCGGTAGTGGGTGACCGCCGGCCGACCATTGCCGACCACGGCCATCCGGATGCGATCGCGCGGGTGCCGGCCGATCGGGGCATCGACCGTCCCGCCGGCGATCATCGGCCCGGCCACCAGGGCCAGATACTGTCGTCCGACGTCGCGGGCAGCCAGTTGCGCGACCAGGGCGGTATGGGCCAACAGGGTCCGGGCGATCACCATGACCCCCGACGTGTCCTTGTCGAGACGATGGACGATGCCGGCGCGCGGCAGTTCGGCCAGACCTGGGTCGAGGTTGAGCAGGGCATTGACCAGGGTGCCGCGCGGATTGCCGGCACCGGGGTGGACCACCAGGCCGGCCGGCTTATCGATCACCAGGACATGCGGGTCGCGGTGCAGCACGGTGACCGCGATCGGTTCGGGCTCGGCATGGGTCTGGACGTCGAGCCGCACCGCCAGGGTCGCCTGCTCACCGCCATGGACCGGATCACGCGGTTTGACCGTGCGGCCATCGAGCCGGGCGGCACCGGACTTGATCCATTCGCTCAGGCGCGATCGGGAATGTTCGGGAAACAGCTCAGCCAGGGCCTGATCGAACCGGCGCCCGGCCAGGGCCAGCGGCACCTCGACGGTCAGGGTGTCGCTGTCGCCGCTGTCTTCGAGATCATCCTCGAAGCCGTCATCGGGGGTTTTCATGGCGGGCAGGCTCGCGTTGTCGCGGCGAAGGAGGGATGGTCTATTATGACGGCCCAACGGTCACCTGATCGCCACTGCGCCCGATTGCCATGAGCCTTTCCCTTCATCGCCTGTTGATCCTCGCCTTCGTGGCCGCCCTGTTGAGCGGCTGCGGCCTGTTCGGCAAGCGCGAGGATCCACTGGAGACCATGCCGGTCGAGGAGATGTACGCCGCTGGCAAAGACGCGCTGATGGCCGGCAACTACTCTCGCGCCAGCCGCTACTACGGCCGCCTGGTTTCGCGCTTCCCGTTCGGCGAGTACACCGAGCAGGCGATGCTCGACCTCAGCTACTCGCAGTTCAAGGCCGGCAAGCCGGAGGAAGCGACTTCGACCCTCAATCGCTTCATTCGCACCTATCCGACCCACCGCCACATCGACTACGCCTTCTACCTCAAGGCGCTGATCAATTTCAGTCGCGAAAACGTGTTCCTGGAACGTTTCGCCCGGCTCGACATGACACAACGTGACCAGGGCGCGACCCGCCAGAGCTTTGACGACTTCGCACTGCTGGTACAGCGCTTCCCGACCAGCCGCTATGCCGCCGATGCCCGCCAGCGGATGGTCTATCTGCGCAATCTGATGGCCCGCCACGAGCTTGGCGTCGGCCTGTACTACCTCAAGCGCGGCGCCTTCGTGGCTGCGGCCAATCGGGGCGAGTTCATCATTGAGAACTACCCGCAGAGCCAGCACCAGAACGACGCGCTGGCGCTGATGGCCGAAGCCTACACCCGGCTCGGCGAGGACACCCTGGCCGGCGACGCGCGCCGCGTGCTGGAACTCAACGACGCCAGCCATCCTGCCCTGGCCGGCGATTGGCCGCGCCGACGCGGCTGGTGGTGGCGACTGATCCCGTTCTCGGGTGATGGTCGCGCGACCCGGCGATAAGCTCGGGCCGGGCTGCGCTTGATCCATCGCATGCCGCACCTGTGCCGCACACGGCATGCGCTCGGGTCAGGATGACCAGTCGGAACTGATCGGATAGCGCCGTTCGCGCCCGAATGCCCGGCGCGACACCTTCGGCCCCGGTGCCGCCTGTCGGCGCTTCCATTCGCTGATCTTCACCAGGCGCACCACCTGGGCCACGGTCGCGGCAGCGAAGCCCAGGGCGACGATCTCCTCGGACGAAGCCTCGCCATCGATGTGCGTGCGCAGGATCGCATCCAGCACCTCGTAGGGCGGCAGTGAATCCTGATCAAGCTGACCGTCACGCAACTCGGCGGTCGGCGGCCGCACGATCACCGCATCGGGGATGCGCTCGCCATCGCCGCAGCGATTGCGCCAGCGCGCCAGCGCGAACACCTCGGTCTTGTACAGATCCTTGATCGGCGCATAGCCGCCACACATGTCGCCGTAGATCGTGGCATAGCCGACCGCGTACTCGCTCTTGTTGCCCGTGGTCAGCAGCATGGCGCCGAACTTGTTCGCGAGCGCCATCAGCAGCGTACCGCGACAGCGTGATTGCAGATTTTCCTCGGTCACGTCGGTCGGCCGGCCGGCGAACAGCGGCGCAAGTACCGCCTGGAATGCAGCGAATGGCGCCTCGATCGACGCCGTGTCGAGTGCCACACCCAGCGCCCGACACTGGCGTTCCGCGAGATCATTGCTCAGCGTGCTGGTATAGCGCGACGGCAGGCGCACCGCGCGCACCCGCTCGGCACCGAGCGCGTCCACCGCCAAGGCCAGAACCAGGGCCGAATCGATGCCCCCGGACAGACCAAGCAGCACCTCGCTGAAGCCATTCTTGCCGAGGTAGTCGCGAATGCCGGTAACGATGGCCCGCCAGGCCAGCGACTCGAAGCTGGGATCGGTCTCGATCGGCCACCGCAGCCGCTGAAAGCGGCGCTGACCCGGATGGTAGTCGGCCAGCAGCAGGTGCTCGGCGAATGCCTCGGCCGGAGGGTGGACCACGCCGTCACCATCGGCCAGACAGGCACTGCCGTCGAACACCAGTTCGTCCTGGCCACCGACCAGGTTGAGATAGGCCAGGGCCACGCCCGACTCGCGCGCACGTTGCAGCAGCAAGGCATCCCGATCATCGGTCTTGCCGCGCTCGAATGGCGAGGCATTGGCGACCAGAACCAGTTCGGCGCCCGCCTCCGCCAACCGCGCCAGCGGATCGGCATGCCAGAGATCCTCGCAGATCAGCACGCCGATCCGGACACCGGCCAACTCGAACAGGCACGGGCTGCCATCGCCGACCGCGAAATAGCGACGCTCGTCGAACACCGCGTAGTTGGGCAGTTCCTGCTTGCGACAGGTGTGGGCGATCCGACCGTCGCGCAGCACACTGACCGCATTGAACACCACCGAACCGACCGCCAACGGATGCCCGACCACCACTACTACGCCCCGGCTCTGCCGAGCCAGTTCGGCCAGGGCCTGCTCGCAGGCAGCGAGGAAGCTCGGCCGTAGCAGCAGGTCTTCCGGAGGATAGCCGCAGATGGCCAACTCGGGAAACAGCACGATGTCGGCACGATGCTGCTCCCGTGCCGCCACCATCAATTCGCCGATCCGATGGCGGTTGCCGGCCACCGCTCCGACCGGAAAATCAAACTGGGCCAGCGCGATGCGCAATGCGTTCATGGGTGCGGGGGATTGATCGGTGAAGGGTCGGAAACACGTGTCCGTGCCGGGTGCGCTCGATCGAACCTAGTCGTCGCCGGCCAGGGTGTGGACCTTGGCCAGACCGACCCGGAAGCAACTGCCGCCACCGGCCACCGGCGAATAGACCAGTTCGGCCTGATTGGCCTCGCACAACTGCCGGGCGATATACAGGCCAAGGCCGGTGCCGTGTTCGTTGGTCGAGAAGAACGGCTCGAAGATGCTCTCGACCACCTTGGGCGGGATGCCCGGACCGCGATCGATCACCTCGATCTGCGGATCGAGGCTGGTTTCGTCAACCCCGACGATCAGGGTCACCCGGGCCGGCTTGCCCGGCAGACGGCCGTAATGCAGGGCATTGTTGACCAGAATGGTGACCACCTGATGCAGGTGCTGGGCATCGACCATGGCGTGGACGCCACGCCCGTCACTGATCAGGTTGAAACTGTTCTCACCCAATTGCTGGGCACCGCGAAAATCGCTGACGAAATCGCGCGCCCAGCGGCCAAGCTCGATCGCCTCCGGCTGGGCGCGCTCGCGCCGTGCCATCGACAGGATGCTCTGGACGATGCCATTCATGCGCGAACACTGGGCATTGATGATCTCGACCAGCCGCTTGTCGGCCTCTGGCACGTCCTCGCTCTCGGCCAGAAGCTGGGCCGAATAGCTGATCGCCGCCAGCGGATTGCGGATCTCGTGGGCGATGCTGGCCGACAGCCGGCCAAGCGTGGCCAGGGTCAGCTCCTCGGCCCGACGCGACAGGGCCGTGGTGTCCTCCAGGAAGATCACCACCAGATCATCGCTGACCGACAACCTCGCGAACCGCGGAATGACCTCGGGCACGTCCTCGGCCAGGGCCACCGGTGTCGCTTCGACCGGCTTGTCGTTGAGCCAGTGCCAGAGCCGGCGCGACAGTTCGGGAGCCGCTTCGCCCAGCATCTGTCGCTCCGGCGGTGGTTTGCCCAGCAGGAACCAGGCCGATTCGTTGAACACCCGGATGCGATTGTCGGCATCGACGACCAGCACACCGTTGCGCATCCGTCGGATGATCAGTTCATTGATCTGCGCCAGATTGGCGACTTCTACCCCGCGCCGCTCGGCAAGCGCCTGGGTTGCGCGCATCTGCCGGCCGAGCATGTGGGTGAGGATCGCGATCGCCAGATAGGTCACCGCGAACATCACCGGCTCAGCGACATTCTCGCCGACGCCCAGGATCATGCTGCGATACACGTAGCTGCCAATCGCCAGGGCGCCTGCGGTAATCGCGAATGCCAGTCCGGCACGCAGCGACATCAGCAAGGCACCGGCACCGACATTGAACAGCAGCAGCAGGGCAACACCACTGGCCAGATCGACCAGGCCGAGCATGGCCACCCCGGCCGCCAGCAGGTCCATGCTCAGACCCAGGGCCGCCTGCTTGTCCAGCGCGAAACGCGGATTACGGCCAAACAGCAGCAGCAGCATCGCCAGCACCAGATAGGTGGCGGCGGCCGATTGCACCAGCATCGGGTAACGCGGCTCGGCGAAAGCCCCGGCCAACGGGCTGAAGGCCAGGAACGCCAACAGGCCGGCTTCCAGCACGCGGTAGAGGTTGAAGAAATACAGTTCGCGGCGCAGCGCGGCCTCGACCTGTGCCTCAGCAGGCTTTCTTGCGACTGCCGACATTCGAGCTTTGCACCCCATCCTGGCCCCGATCGGAGAGTATAGGGCCTGACGGCCATCGACAACGGCTTTGCCTTCGTGGCCTTGGTTGGTGAAAATAGCAGACCTTCCGGGCCATGCCCGACCCACCCCGCAGCACGAGCAGGTGTCGAATGAACTTCCACGAATACCAGGCCAAGGAATTGTTCGCCGAGTACGGCATACCGGTCCCGGTCGGCCGCATCGCCCACTCCCCCGAAGAAGCCGCCAGCGCCGCCAAGGCGATCGGTGGTGAATTCTGGGTGGTCAAGGCGCAGATCCACGCCGG
>DIHI01000062.1:13828-14451 GCA_002420085.1 Lysobacterales bacterium UBA5700
GGCGGTGTCAAGCTGTGCAAGTCGCTGGATGCAGTCAAGGAAGCCGCCGCCGGCATGCTCGGCACGCGCATGGCCACCTACCAGACCGGCGGCCGGGCACTGCCGATCCACACCGTCCTGGTGTCGGAAGCCAACGACATCATCAAGGAGCTGTACCTGTCGATGCTGATCGACCGCGCGCAGAAGGCGGTCACCTTCATCGCTTCAGCCGAGGGCGGGGTCGAGATCGAGAAGGTCGCCGAGGAAAATCCCGATGCCATCCATACCGTGACGGTCAACTATGTCTCCGGCCTGATGCCCTACCAGTGCCGCAAGCTCGGCTTCGAGATGGGCCTGACCGCCAAGCAGACCAGTCATCTGACCAAGCTGATGCTTGGCCTGTTCCGGCTGTACAACGAGAAGGATCTGTCCCTGATCGAACTGAATCCGCTGGCGATCGTCAAATCCGGCGAGTTGATCGCGCTCGACGGCAAGATCAACTCCGACGACAACGCCGGATTCCGCCAGCCGGCCTTGCAGGCCCTGCGCGACAAGTCGCAGGAAGACCCGATCGAAGTCGAAGCCAGCGAGCACGATCTGAACTATGTCACCATGGACGGCAACATCGGCTGCATGGTCAACGG
>DIHI01000062.1:14721-14971 GCA_002420085.1 Lysobacterales bacterium UBA5700
AAGGCACCAATGTCGAAAAGGGCAAGCAGTTGCTCAACGACAGCGGCCTGGCCATCACCGCTGCCGACGACATCAATGACGGCGCCCGCAAGGCCGTCGCGGCCGCCGCCTGAGCCTCAGGGCACCCTTCGTGACCGACAGCGACCTGCCCCGCCCCTCGCAGCCAATCGACGCCGAACGCTCGGCATCGACCGCGCAACCATGCGCAGCGGCGGGCTGGGGGATGTGGAAGCAACGTCCGCAGCCGGCC
>DIHI01000084.1:0-321 GCA_002420085.1 Lysobacterales bacterium UBA5700
GCGAGCATCGGAACACTCATCATGCGCCCCGCGTTCTCCGTCATCCTGTTCACCACCCTGTCCGGCATGGGCTTCGGTCTGCTGGCCTGGCTCGGCCTGCACTATGCCTGGCGACCGCTGCCCTTGAGCGCCGAGTTCGCCGCCATCCTGTTCTGGCTCGGGCTGGGCCTGGTCAGCCTGGGCCTGATCGCCTCGCTGTTCCACCTCGGCAAGCCGTGGCGCGCCTGGCGGGCGTTCTCGCAATGGCGCACGTCCTGGCTGTCGCGTGAGGGGGTGCTGGCGGTGGCGGTGTTCGGCCCGGCCCTGCTGCTGCTCTGGCTG
>DIHI01000084.1:561-712 GCA_002420085.1 Lysobacterales bacterium UBA5700
CCCTCAGTCGGGTGGCGGGTGCGGCCCTGGCTCTGCTGGCGCTGGCGACCGTCCATGCCACGGCGATGATCTATGCCTCGCTGCCGACCATCCCGGCCTGGCGCCATCCGACCGTGGTGCCGGTCTATCTCGGGTTCGCCCTGCTCGGCGG
>DIHI01000084.1:899-5938 GCA_002420085.1 Lysobacterales bacterium UBA5700
CGGACCGTGGCGCCGTTCGAGGGGCCTGCCACCGAGGGCAGCTTCGTCAGCGAGGAGATGGTGTTCGCTTTCGCCCGTCGCCGTGCCAGGGCGATTCAGGTTCTGGCGGTGCTGCTGTTCGCCGGACTGCCGCTGTGGCCGCTGATCACGGCACTGGCCGGACGATCGGTCGGCCCGGCGCTGTGGCTGTTGGCGGTGGCCGGGGTGTGGCTGGGCAGTGTGCTGGAACGCTGGCTGTTCTTCGCCCAGGCGCGGCATGTGGTGCGCCGCTACTACGGCGGGGCGTGAATCGCTGGCCCCGGTCGAGCCGCCGCGCCCGGTCGGATCAGTCGCTGCGGACGTCGGTCAGTGAGCGCCGCCAGTCGGCCAGGGTCTCGGCTTCGATCCGGCCGCTGATCGCGGTTGCCCGGTGCGAGCCGTCGAACAGATAGATGCGCGGCAATTCCCCGCGCCACTCGGGGTCGATGGCGAAGCGGATGCGCTCGACGAAGTCATCGGCAAAGGCCCAGGTGCGCACACCATCGAGGTCGAATTCGGCCAGCATCGCCTGCACGGCGGGGCGGTCGTCGCGGTAGTCGGCGGCGACCAGTTCGACCGCGATTTCGGGGTGGTCGGCCTTGAACGGGCCGAGCAGGGCCAGTTCGCTGCGACACGGCTCGCAATGCACCGACCACAGCGCCAGCACGAACGGTCGGCCCTGATGGCTTTCGCGCAGGGTGTTCAACGAATCACGGTCGAAGTCGTGCAGGGCCGCTTCAGTGCCGCTGGCCGGTGGCGCGAACAGGCCGAGCACGACCGCCAGCAGTGCCGGCATCAGAGGACGGACGGTCAGGCGGGCGTTCATGGCAGCGGCAACACCTGTGGCGGTTGGCCACGGAGGTTCCAGAAGGCATGGAAGCGACCCTCGCGCACCAGCACCTTGGGTTGATCGGCAACGTCGGTGGTCTGGGCGACGGCCTGCTCGCGCCAGGTCGCACCGCCGTCGTCGGAACGCAGGGCATTCAGGCGCATCACCTCGCCATCGAACTCGCGCCAGACGATCGCGATGGCGTCGCCGGCCACCGCGAGATCGGCATGCTCGGCACGGGCTCCGCCGATCCGACGCTGGCCTTCGACCCGGCCATCGACCAGCCGGCCGTAGGACACGCCGGGATCGCGCGGGCCGAGCGCGAACCAGACCGCATGCAGGTGGCCGTGACCGTCGCGGGCCAGTGACGGGCCATGATGCGGACAGGCGTCGATCGCCCAGTCATCGAAGGTGGCGCGCCGCATCGGTTCGGCGCTGCCATCCGGGTTGAGCCGGGCGAGGGCGTGGTCGCGGAGGTTGGGCTCGAACACGTGTCGCCATAGCGCCAGCACGCCATCGCCATCCGCCAGCAGGGCGATCCGGCAACATTCGCAACTGTGGTCGGCTACCCGGTAATCGCCCCGGAAGCTGGCGCCGTTGTCGTCGGATACCGCGAAGTACACCGCTGCACCGCGATAGGGGGCGCCGGTGGCCTTGGCCCGTTCCTGGTCGCGCTTGTCGATCCAGACCACGAACACCGTACCGTCGTCGGTCACGGTGATCGCATCGAAGCGATGGGTGATCTCCTGGCGATCGGCATGGACGGTGATCGGCCTGCTCCAGGTCGCGCCGCCATCGAGCGAGCGACTGAAGCGGATGATGCCGGTGTAGGGCTTCGGCAGTGGCTGGGTCCAGGTGACATGGAGCGTGCCGTTCGGCGCGATGGCGATCTTCGGGCGGGAATCGCCGTCGGCGGCGACCGGCTCGGGTTCGGCATTGACCGCGACCGGTGCCGACCAGGTGGCGCCCAGATCATCGGAATGGCGGACTCGGACCTGCTGATCGGCGGCATCGACCATCCACAGCCGACCATCGCCTGCGAAGGCCGCCGAGGCCCCCAGGCTTGGCCGCGCGCCGCCCATCGCGTGCTGGGCCAGCGCCAGCGGACTGGTGAGAACCAGCGCGAGCAACGCGGCACCGGCCAGCCGGGCGATGGGCACGGCGTTCACCAGCGCACCTCGATGCCACCGATCACATTGCGCGGCAGGGCCGGCGAGAACACCGCCTCGCCGGAACGGATCTGAGCGCTGTCGGCATAGCGCTTGTCGCTCAGATTGTTGAGGCTGGCGAACAGCGAGATGTGGCGATGCACGGTCCAGTTTCCTCGCAGGTTGAAGACATCATGACCGTTGTACTTCGCCGTGTTCTCCGCGTCCAGCCAGTACCAGCCGATCCGCACCCATTCCAGTTGCAGCCGGGCGGCTTCGATCGGCCGCCAGGTCAGCCGGGTGTTGAGCATGACCCGTGGCGCCGATTCGATGTCGTTGCCGGTGAAGTCGCCAGTGCTGGTCTGCCAATCGGTGTATTCGTGGCGGGCGTAGCTGAATGCCGAATCCAGGCGCAGGGTGTCGGTGGCGGCGATCCCGACCCCGACCTCGACCCCACGATGCTCGGTCTCGCCGGCATTGACCGACTGGGTGAAGTTGGTGACCGTGTCGCGCAAGGTGACGATGTCGTCGGTCTTGCGCAGTTCGTAGACCACGGCATCGTAGTCGAGCACGCCGAACTGGCCGCGCACACCGAACTCGATCTGCTCGGCCTTGATCGGCTTGAGGGTGACCGCCGAATCCGCCAGTGCCTGGGCCGCCGCCGCCGAGAAGCCGGCCGAGGGCCGGAACAACTGGCCCTCCGACGGCGCCCGGAAGCTGTGGTTGTAGCTGGCGTACAGGCTGTGGCCATCGCTGAGCGCCCAGGTGGCGCCGAACTTCGGGCTGAACCGATCGAAATCGACCGTGGTGTCGGCCACCTGGCCGTAGAAGCGGGTGCCCGGGAAGGCGCGCTGGACCCGGATCGGGCTGGCATCGAAGGCGTTGTCGAACTCGTAGCGCAGGGTGTCGTAGCGCAGACCGGCGGTCAGCCGCAAGCGCTCCAGCGGTGAGGTCTCGAAGTGGATGTAGGGCGAGATGGCGCGGAAATCGACGTCGTAGTGGTAGATGGTCGGTCCGACCGTGAAATCGAGGAAGCGCCGGGATGCGCCGCCGCCCTGGGTGACCGGATCGATCGCCTGTTCATCGCGCTCGCCGGGACTGAAATCGAAGTCGAAGCCGACAATCAGGGTCGAGTCGAAGGCATCGGCCAGATCACGCCGCCAGCGACCAAGCAGGCCGATAGACTGGTTCTGAACGGTCCACACGGTCGGGTCGAAATTCAGTGCGAACGAGGCCAGCAGGTCCATGCGGTTGTCGCGCAACAGGGCGGTCAGCGCGAACAGATCTTTCTCGGTGCGATGCTCGTAGGTGGTGTTCAGCCGATAGGCATCGACCTTGCGGAAGGCAATCGGAAAGTAGTTGGTCTTCGGCGCATTGCGGAAGTCATCGCGGGTCAGCGGCGAACTGGCACCGGTCTGCTGATCGATGGTCGAGAATCCGAAGTGGGTCTTCAAGCGGCCGGCGTCGCCGATCCGGTGATCCCAGCGGAAGATGCCACCCTGGCGCTCGTAGCCGGTCGCGTCACGCCAGCCGTCGGTTTCAGTGAAATTGAGGTCGCCGCGCACACCGCCATCGGCATAGGGCAGGTTGGCGTCGATCAGGGCACGTCGCCAGCCGAACTCACCGAACTCCAGCGAGGCCCCGAACTCGCGCGCCTCACTCGGCTCGCGGGTCAGCACATTGACGATGCCGCCGATCGCATCCGAACCGTACAAGGCCGTGCCCGGTCCACGGGTGACCTCGATGCCGCCGGATTGCGGCACATCGATCTCGAACAGACCGTTGTGGTTGAAGAAACCCGTCGCCCGGGTCGGAATGCCGTCTTCCAGGAACAGATAGACCGGACTGGTGGTGAACGGCTGGCGGATCGCGGTCGTGTGGCCCTCGCCATTGGTGACCGCCACCGCCGCGCCCGGCACCTGACCGATGATCTGGGCCGGGTGGCTGGGCTTGTCCAGGGCGATGGTCTCCTCGTCGATCACCCCGACCGAAATCGGCGTCTCGGCCAGCAGAGCTTCCTCGCGGGTGCCGGTGACCGTGATGGTGCCGAGGGAGGGGGCTCCGGCGGCTTCCGGGCCAGGCGTTTCGGGCGGTGTGGCCAGTCCGCTGGCGGCGATCGCCGCCAGCGTGGCAGGTGATCCGGCCGTGCCGGTCAGATGCGCCGATTCGGCGTCGGTTGTCGGGTTGCCGGCCTGGGCTGATCCGACCCCGGCCAGTGCCAGTGCGGCGACCAGCAGGTTCGTGCGCAGCCTGATGTGTGGCTTCACGGTGTCGGCAGCCGATCGTTCGGCGCGCGACGCAAGTTCGTTCCGACGCATGGTTTCCCCTCAGAAGTGTGCAGCCCTGGCCGGCGCCCGGACGTGGGCGCCGTGCGCGCCGCGTCATCCGCCGGATGGTGATTCCCCCGTTGCCGCTCCAGACTCCCCCGGAGCGGCAGGTGGTCAGACTACTGCGAGTGCCGCCAGAACCCCATGCGGCAAAACGTCGCACCCCGCGTCACTTTTGCGTCGCAGCAAGCGTGTTGTGATCCACAGTCACCGTGTCTGGCACCGATCGGCGGCTACGCCAGGGCCGGTGTCGGTGCGGCCGGTGTCGATCAGAACCGCGTCATCTACCCCCAAGCCCTCGCAGCCGATCGGTCCGGCACGAGGGCTGAACACCCGCATTCGGGTCTACCCCATGCATCGACGCACCTGCAAATGGCAGCGCGATCGGTCAGTCGATCGCCACTGGGCGCAGGCCCTGCATCGAGTCGAACGGAGTGATCTGGAGATGAAGCTCGGTATTTGTCAACGAAGCTGCCCGCACGATCCTGCGACCAGATGCATGGGGGCTGGTATGGGCCTGGTCGCGGCGGGCGATTCTCGGGCGGCGTTCAGCAACACGCTTGCGGTGGGTGTCCAGTTTTGGGCAGGTGTCCAGTTTCGGGCACCCGATGTTGGGCCGGATGGCATCTTTAGGGAACCTCTGATCAAATCAACCATCAGCACCACCACCGCAGTCCTGCGTCGATTTTCAGCCACTTTTCCGAAAAATGATCAAAA
>DIHI01000041.1:0-416 GCA_002420085.1 Lysobacterales bacterium UBA5700
ATGCCCACCCTCGACCACCCAACCCTCGCCATCGTGAAGCAGCGGTTCCCCGCCAAGCGCCTCCGCGCCACGGAGTACCGGGGACAGTCGACGCTCATTCTCGAGCCCGCCGACCTGCTCGAAGTCATGCGTTTCCTCCGCGACGATCCCCGCTGCGCGTACGACTTCCTCTCGGATGTCGCGGGCATCGACTACCTGAACTACCCGGGGTCCGTCCTGGGGCGCTTCGGGGTCGTCTACAACCTGGTCTCGATTCCGCGCACCGACCGGCTCTTCGTAAAGACCCACCTCGATCCCTCGATCCCCACCGGCGGCATCGACGAGGATCCGGCGCTCTACCTCGATTCCGTCTGCGCCATCTGGCCCGGCGCCGAATGGACCGAGCGCGAAGTCTTCGACATGTTCGGCATCCGCTT
>DIHI01000041.1:464-12564 GCA_002420085.1 Lysobacterales bacterium UBA5700
GGCATCCGCTTCCGCAACCACCCCGATCTGCGCCGGATCCTGCTGTGGGAGTCCTACCCCGCTCACCCGCTGCGCAAGGACTACCCCCTTCGGGGCCGGGGCGAACGCGAGCAGTTCAAGGTCATCAGCCGCACGGACGCGTGAGCGCTCGGACGGTTCGTGACGCCAACAAAAAACCGACCAGCGGATCCGTCCGCCGGTCGGTTGATCTCTCCCGGACCCCGCGTTGTTGCTGGGAATCAGCGCCGGCGCCGAGTGCCCATGGCCGCGCCCAGCACGAGCAGGCCCACGGCCCCGGGCGCCGGGATGGACGAGGGCGTGATGAAGCGGAACGAGGCGTTGGTGGCGTTCACGACATCGACGCTGGAGCCGTCGCTGGGGTCGAGGACGCCGACGCGCGTGCCGCCGGCCCAGAGGATCTTGCCGTTGCCCAGCCGGAACACGCCGCGGGGCGAGGTGTTCAGGGGCCAGAAGTTCAGCTGCGCGCCGTTCGAGTCGTACTCGTAGATCCCCAGCGGGGCCGTGAATCCCGCCGCGAGCACATTGCCGCTGGCCTGGAGGAACAACTGGTTGGGGAAGTCGATCCCGGTGGCGCCGTCGGAGGCGTGCCACACGCCGTTGAGCGCGCCCGCGAGGGAGAGGGACAGGATGTCGTCCCCGCCCGACTCGCCCACCAGCGCATCGTTCGCGCGGAACACGATGTCGCGGGGCGTGCCGAGCCCGGCCGCCCAGTCGGTCCGCCCGGTGCCGTCGAGGTTGAACTGCTGGATCGTGCCGGAGCGGGTGCCCGCGACGATGGGGAGGTAGAGCTTGCCGGCGAGGATCTCGCCCGAGTACAGGTCCACATCGTGGGTGGGCTTGTCGATGGGCGTGGACTGGTAGTTGCCGCTGAGGTCGTACTTGAACACCGCGTCGGCGGTCTCGTCGATGGCGTAGAGCGAGCCCGCGGACTCGACCACCTTGATGACCTGCTGCATCCGCCCGTCGGCGGGGATCGCGTTGTTGCTGATGAGGTGCCCGTCGAAGGGGTCGAACGACCAGATGTTGTCGAACCCCGTCCCGGAGTTGGGGATGAGCAGCACCTGGGCCGACGCCCCGGACCCGAACGACACGACAAGGCCGGCGGCGATCGCCGCACGGGTGAGATTGAACATGACGGTCCCTTCCCAAACACACCCCGCACGGAACGCCGACGCGGCGCTCCGGAGCGAGAACTCACACCACAAACTAACCCAAACCGTGCGCCGGGCAACGGATTGTCCGAAAATGCCCGCTCGTCGCCCTCAGCGGACCGCGGGCATCGACGCCCGCAGCCGCTCGATGCACGCGGGGACGATCTCCAGCACCCGGTCGACCTCGGCGTCGGTCGTCTCGCGGGACAGACTGAACCGCACCGCCCCGTGCGCCCGCTCAGGGGGAATCCCCATGGCGGTGAGCACCGGCGAGGGCTCCAGCGAGCCGGAGGCGCAGGCGGAGCCGGCGCTGGCGCACACGCCGCGCTCGCTGAGCAGCAGCAGGATGGCCTCGGATTCCAGCGGAGGGAACGAGATGTTTGTGGTGTTCCACAGCCGGTCGCCCTTGTCGTGGGCGCCGTTGACGATCGCGCCGGGAATCCGTTCGAGGAGCCCCCGCTCGAGCCGGTCGCGTCGCGCGGCCACTCGAGCGGCGTTCGCCGGGTCGGCGAGCCATTCGAGCGCGAGGTCCGCCGCGATGCCCAGGCCCACGATCCCGGGGGTGTTCTCCGTCCCGCCGCGCCGGTGCTGCTCCTGCGCGCCGTGGATGATCGGGCGCACCCGCGCGCGCGGGCCGATGTACAGCGCCCCGGCGCCCTTGGGGCCGTGGAACTTGTGGGCCGAGAGACTCACGAGGTCCACCGGATCCGTGGTGACATCCGTGGGCATCTTGCCGACCCACTGGGTCGCGTCGGTGTGCAGCACCACGCCCCGCGCCCGGCAGGTCTCCCCCAGGCGCGCGATGGGCTGGATGGCGCCGGTCTCGTTGTTCGCCCACATCACCGAGACGATCGCCACGCTGTCGTCGATGAGGTCGTTCAGCGCGTCGGCGTCGACGATGCCCTCGCGCGCCATGGGCAGCGTGCGCACCTGCGCGCCCTCCATCTCCCGCGCCACCGCCTCGCACAGGTCGCGCATCGCCTCGTGCTCGATGGCGCTGGTGACCACGGTGCGCTTCCCCGGGGGTGAGGCGATCAGCGTGCCCCGCACGGCGCAGGCGATGGCCTCGGTCGCGCCGGAGGTCAGCACCACCTGGCGCGGACGGGCGTTGATGAGCCGCGCCACCGACGCTCGCGCCAGTTCGACGCGCCGGCGCGCGTCCTGCCCGGGGCGGTGGATCGACGAGGGGTTGTGCCAGCGCTCGGTCAGCATCTCGACCATCGCGGCGACGACCCGGTCGTCGGGGCGGGTCGTCGCGTTGTGGTCGAGGTAGATGATCTCCACGCAGGAATACTAATCCCGGAACGATCAGTCGTCGTCGGGATGCTCCGCCCGATTGTGCACGCCCGCTCCGGCGTGCTCGCCCAGCATGAGCCGCAGGATCACCTCTCGGACCTGCACGCCCTTGTCGTCCTGAGCGTGCCCGGGGATGTTCAGCGGGGCCATCACCCCGTACCCCAGCCCCAGGTGCAGCAGGGTCCAGGCGGTGACATCGGGCGAGTACGCCTTGCTCACCCGCCCCTCGTCCTGCGCGTGCGCCACCTCGCGGCTCACGAAGCGGTGGAGCGCAATGACATGGCGCTGAATGGCTTCGAGGATCTGGGGATCCTCGATCTCCGTCATCGCCTGCACGATGACGCGATAAATCCCCCGTCCCCGATCGCTGACCATGGGATTGGCGCCGATCAGGCGACGGAGGCGCTGCGCGGGATCCTTGGCCGTCCGGAGTTGGCGCTCCCAGGTCTGCGTGATCAGGTCGCTGGTCCGGTCGATGACCGCGATGAACAGCGCCCGTTTGGACGCGAAGTGGCGGTAGATGATCGGTTCGGTGACGCCCGCGGCCTTGGCCAGCTCAGCGGTCGTCGCGCCCCCGAAGCCGCGCTCGGCGAAGAGCCCGACCGCGGTGTCGAGGAGCTGCTCACGGCGCTGGGCAGCGGGGAGTCGGGTCATCGGATCACCGGGCGGGCCAGCGTGTCGAAGGACGCATTCGGTGAGAGTCCAAGGATCGGGGGCTCAGCGCTAATGTACGCTAACTTTCGGTCGAAGGACGCACCGGGGTTGAGCGCCGTTCACGGACAGGTGTGGAATCGATAACAGTCAGTCAATACTGGTGTTACGGTCGATATCCCGGCCCGTCTTCGGTCGATTCTCACTCGCGGGCGGCACGGGGTCGAACCCTTCCCCGCCCCAGGGATGGCAGCGGCACAGCCGCCGGGCCGTCAGGCCGGTCGCCCGCACCGGGTTGTGCTCGCGGTAGGCCTCCAGGGCGTATTGGCTGCAGGACGGGATGAACCGGCACCGCCCGCCCATCAAGGGCGACAGCGTCGCCCGGTAGGCGTAGATCAGCGCCAAGAAGGGCAGGCGCGCGAGCCGACGCCCGCCCGGTTCCCTGGTGGTGTTCATGGCGATGACGCCTCGCGCCTGGCCCACTCGCGCGCGACCCCCGCGGCCGCGTCGCCCAGCCAGCGTCCGTAGTCCTCCGCGGTCGCTCCTTCGTGCGGGTGGGCGCTGACAACGAAATCAAAGCCCTTGGGCAGCGCGTGCTGGGCGAGGCGGAAGGCCTCCCGCAGGCGGCGCTTCAGCGCGTTGCGGGTGACCGCGTTCCCGACGCGGCGCCCGACGGAGAGCCCCAGGCGCGCGTGCTCCATCCCGTTCGGACGCCCGAACACGGTGAGAGGCCCCCGCGAGCGGCGCACCTTGGCCCCGAAGATGGCCTGGAACTCGCGCGCGTGCGCGAGCCGCTGTCGTCTCCTGAAGTGGAATCGGGGGCTCAGGGGCGCGCCGCTGTTCGCCATGGCGCGATCGTAGCCGCCCATCGTCAGCCGGCGCTGATCATGGTCTGGTACGCGTTCATCAGTCGCGCCCGCGTGATCAGCCCGGTGACGCGACGCCCCCCGGGCGAGGCGGGATCGATGATGGGCAGACTGTTGACCTCGTGGCGGCTGAACTTCTCGAGCACCCGGTCGAGCGTCTCATCGGGGTCCACGACCGGGATCTCCGGGCGGACGAGCTCCTGCACCAGGAGGTAGGGGATCGCCTCGCGTTCGAGCAGCGCCGTGCGCAGGTCGGCGCTGACGACCATGCCCAGGAAACTGCCGTCGCGGTCGCAGATGCAGAAGTCGGTGATCCGGTAGCGGTCGCGCAGCTCGAGCACGCGCGTGAGCGGATCGTCCGGGAACACCGGGATGAACGGACCCGGGGCGATGTCCCGCGCCGTCGCCCGGCGCAGGAGCGACAGGTCCGCCCCGGACCCGACCAGGACTCCGAGCCGGCGCAGCTTGAGGGAGTAGATCGAGTCCTTCAGCAGCGCCTGCGCGACGACCACCGCCACCACCGCCGCCAGCATGATCGGCAGCAGGACATAGACATCGCGGGTCACCTCGAACAGGATGAGGATCGCCGTCAGCGGCGCGTGCGTCGCGCCGGCGAGCACCGCCGCCATCCCCACCAGGGCGTACGACGCGGGCGAGCCGCCGGTCGGGACGAGTCCCACCTTCGACAGCACCATCCCGAACGCGCCGCCCGTCGCCGCGCCGATCATCAGCGAGGGCGCGAACACGCCTCCCGAGCCCCCCGAGCCGAGCGTGAAGCAGGTGGCCACCGCCTTGAACGCCACCAGCCCCAGCAGCATGGCGACCGTCGGCGAGAACCCCAGCCCGGCGTTCCCAGGCGCGGCCGGCCCCGTTTCCCAGTAGACGCGGGGGTCCAGCAGCTCCCGGACGGCCTCGTACCCGTTGCCGAAGAAGGGAGGGATCTCAGAGGTCCGCGCGGTCCCGGCGATGAACAGGAAGGCCACGCCCAGCAGCCCCACCGCGAGCGCGCCGCTCACCGGCTTGATGACCGGGTGCAGTCGCAGCCGGTCGAACAGGTCATCGGCCCGGTTGATCATGCGGCTGAACCCCGCGGCCACCACGCCGCACACCAGCCCGAGCACGAGGTACAGCGGCAGTTCGACCAGCGAGAACTCGTACCGGGCCAGGCCGCTCGACACCGCGAAGATGGCCTCGTTGCGCCCGAGCAGGGCCTGCGTGGTCGCGGTGGAGAAGACCGAGGCGACGACGATGGGCGTGAAGGTCCGGAGCGAGAAGTCGCGGAGCAGGATCTCCAGGACGAAGAAGACGCCCGCGATGGGCGCGTTGAAGACCGAGGCGATCCCCGCCGCCGCCCCGCAGCCCAGCAGGGTCGCGCCGTGATCGGCGGGCACGCGGAGCGCCTGCGCGCAGGCGGAGCCGATCGCCGCCCCGATCTGCACGATGGGGCCTTCGGCGCCCGCCGACCCGCCGGAGCCGATGGTGCAGGCCGACGCGAGCGACTTCACCACCGCCACACGCGGGCGGATGACCGATCGCTTGCGGAACAGGGCCTCCATGACCTCGGGGATGCCGTGCCCCCGCGCCTCCCGCGCCAGGCAATGGATCAGGATCCCCGTGAGCAGGGCCCCGAGCATCGGCAGCAGGGGCAGGGCCCACACGCTGAGCCGTCGCTGCACTTCGATGCCCAGGTCCTCCCCCCCGTCCAGGAGCCACTTGAACCCGACGGCCCCGAACGCGGTGATGGTTCCCGTGAGAGCGGCCAGGGCGATGAGATACCAGTCGCGCTGGAAACCCAGCCGCTTGCCCAGGTCGCGGAGACGATCGAGGAGGCGTTGGGGGTTCAGGCCTGGCATGAGCAGCCCGTGTGCGGTCGGGGATCGACGAAGCGCCCCCGGCGGCGCTCCTCACGCCGCCTGATCGACATCGGCGGGCACGAAGTCCTCGCCCGCGCCGGGGGCCGCCTCGTCGCCGTCTCGCGGGATCGGCTTGCCCTTCGCGTCCGTCAGTGGCTCGCCTTCGAGCGTGCGGATGACCGGGATCGGATGGTCGTGCTCGTGCGCCGCCAGCGCTTTTTCCCACTTCGTGCGCTGATCGTCGGGCAGTTCCGCCCACTTCCCTCTCCCGCGGCACTTGGGGAACGCCGAGCACGAGAGCCACGGCCCCCGCGCGCCGGTCCGCAGGTAGAGCGGGCTCTGGCACTTGGGGCAGGGGATGTCGGTCTCCAGGGGCGGGGGCGAGGGCGCGACCGGGCGCCCGTGCTTATCTACTTTCAAGATGCCGTCGCAGGGGTTCGCCTTGTCGGCGTAGCCCGAGCAGCCCAGGAACGGGCCGAAGCGCCCGCTCCGCGCGATCATCGGACGCCCGCACTTGTGGCAGGCGATGTCGGTCGTCTCCGCGGGGCGCGGGGCGCCCTCGCGGTCGATGGGAGAGGCCCAGTCGCACGCGGGGTAGCGCGAGCACGACAGGAAGCGCCCGCTCTTGCCGAAGCGGTAGACGGTGGACGACCGGCACTTGGCGCAGCGGTACTCGTCCGGCGCGGGGGTGGTCTCGGCCTTCGCGTGGGTGAGGTCCTCGTGGGCGGAGGCGAGCTGCTCCTTGAACGGGGCGTAGAACTGGCGCAGCACCGCGACCCAGTCCTTCTTCTCGTCCTCGATGTGGTCGAGCTCCGCCTCCATCTCGCGGGTGTAGCCGACCTCCATGATCTGCGGGAACGCCTCGATGAGCTTGTCGGTGACCACTTCGCCCAGGTCGGTCGCGTAGAACCGGCGCTCGGCCTGCTCGGCGTACTTGCGGTCCTGGATCACGCTGATGATCGACGCGTAGGTCGACGGGCGCCCGATCCCCTCCGCCTCCAGCGTCTTGATGAGCGACGCCTCGCTGTACCGCGCCGGGGGCGAGGTGAACCGCTGCTCGGGCTCGATGGCGAAGGGCGACACCGCCCGCCCCTCGCGCAGGGCCGGGAGCGTCTGCTCCTCGCTGGAGGTCGGCACGCCCGCGACGCGGTAGAACCCGTCGAAGACCAGCACGCGCCCGCTCGTGCGGAAGGTGAGCGGGCGGGCGCTGTCCTTGCCCCCGGTGATGAGCACGCTGGTCGAGTCCCACTCCGCCGGCACCATCTGGCAGGAGACGAACCGCTCCCAGATGATCGTGTACAGCCGGAAGAGGTCCGGGGGCAGGACGCTCTTCAGCCGCGCGGGGGTGTAGTCCACATTGGTGGGACGGATCGCCTCGTGCGCCTCCTGGGCCGCCTTGTTCGACGACGAGTACAGGTTCGCCTTCTCGGGCAGGTACTTCTCCCCGAACGCCCGCGCGATGTACCCCCGGGCCATCGAGACCGCGTCGCTCGACAGGTGGGTCGAATCGGTCCGCATGTAGGTGATGAGCCCGACTGCCCCTTCGCCCTTGATCTCGACGCCCTCGTACAGGCGCTGGGCCGCCCGCATGGTCCGCTGCGCGCCGAAGCCCAGGCGCGACGACGCCGCCTGCTGAAGGGTCGAGGTGATGAACGGCGCGCCGGGGCGCGACTTCGTTCGCCTGGTCTCGACCGACGACACCTTGTACGGCGTCGAGGGATCGACCACGCCCCGGACCGTGCGCACCATCCGGGCCGGACCCTTGCCCTTGGGGTCCTCGACGACGGAGGCCTCGATCGAGGTGAGCCCCGCGCTCCTGGACACCGCCGCCACTTCCTTTGTCAGGTCGGCGAACGACCGGGCGGAGCCCTCCTGCCCGATCTGGAAGGGCTCGCCCCCGACCTCGACGAGCTCGGCCCGGATCCCCGCGTGCTGGGCGAGCCAGGCGTTCTCCGCCTTGATGGTCGGCGGGTTGCCCTTGGCGTCCTTTGAGGCGCGGAGGTCCGTCCACTCCTGCACCAGTCGCTGCGCGACCGAGGGCTCGAGCGCGAAGCACCCCTCGATCTTCCAGACCTCGTCGGGGATGAACGCGCGGATCTCGCGCTCCCGCTCGACGATCAGGCGCACCGCGATCGACTGCACCCGCCCGGCGCTCAGCCCCCGCGCGACCTTCTTCCACAGCAGGGGCGAGACCTGGTAGCCCACGATCCGGTCGAGCACCCGCCGGGCCTGCTGGGCGTCCACCTTGGCCTGGTCGATCTCGTGCGGGTGCTGGAACGCGCGCTGCACCTCGTCGCGGGTGATGGCGTTGAACACCACCCGCTTGGCCCGCTCGGTCGGGACGCCCAGCTCCTGCGCCAGGTGCCAGGCGATGGCCTCGCCCTCGCGGTCAAGGTCGGTCGCGAACCAGATCTCGCTGGCGCCCTTGGCCGCCCGCTTGAGTTCGCCCATCACCTTCGACTTGCCGGGCAGCACCTCGTACGACGGCGCGAAGTCGTGCTCCAGGTCCACGCCCGGCACCGGGGACTTGTCCCCCTTGGGCGCCTTGCTGGGGAGGTCGCGCACATGGCCGAGCGAGGCGATGACGACATACTCGCTGCCCAGGTACTTGTTGATGGTCTTGGCCTTGGCTGGCGATTCGACGATGAGCAGGTTTTTCGCCATCAGCGAGGTACTCCGGGTGCGTCGCGACGCGGGCGCGAATGGGTCCGTCCGGGGCGCGGGCCGGAGGGGTTGGGGGGCTTCAGTGAAAACACAGCCGCGTGACGGCTGTCAAGTGGTCGATGACGAGAGCGCGAAGCCGGTCGAGCTTCGCGGCCCTCGGGCGGTACCGATATCCAGGCTCAGTGAACCGGCTCCGGGTCGTCCACGAAGATCTGGCTTTCCATCCAGGCGTAGGCTGCTTCGGCGCCCGGCTGATTGAACAGAACCATCAGCACGACCCACTTGAGGTCGTCCAGATCGACTTCGTCCTGATCAAGGGCCATCACCCGGTCCAGGACCAGTTCGCGGTGGATGGCGTCGATGATGCCGTTGTGTTCGAGAAAGATCAGGAAGCCGATGCCATCCGGGTCGAGGCGGGCGCGCTCGGCGTCGGCGAACACGCGAACCGGTCCGGACATCGGAGCCGGTTCCGAGCGCGCTGGCCGCTGGCGGGCGAGTTCGTCGAGCCAGTCGAACGCCTTGCTGATCTCGGACGGGCTGAAGCCGGCGGAAATCAGGCCGGCCTGCATCGAGTCGCGGTCGCGGACGGCGTCGGGATCGTCGTAGAAGTAGTGTTCAAACAGGAAAAGCAGCACATCAAGGATGGATTCTTTCATCGGGCAATCCGGGAGTCGGAGCGCAGTCGATGTCCGGGAGGGATCATTCCGGACAACAAAACACTATTGAAATCAGGGAAATACGTCGCCCAAGGAATTTCGGCGACGGGCCTGGGGTCAGCCACGGCGGACGTAGCGGCTGTGTTCGACACCGACCAGACCTTCCAGCTCCATGATCAGCAGCATGGATGACAGCGCATCGGCCGTCAATCCCGTTCGTTCCGCGAGTGTGTCCAGGGGCACGGGATCGAAGCCCAGGGCATGCCATAGGCGGTGATAGTCCGGGTCGTCCGGGAGGCGCTCGGGGTGTTGGCGGTTGCCGGTTGCGGCCGTGGCCAGTCCGGGTTCGGCCAGGCGGGCGCGCAGGCTGTCGGCGAGTTGGGTAGCCAGGGGGGCCAGGGCGGCGATCACTTCGTCGGCGTTCTCGACCAGGGCGGCGCCCTGTCGGATCAGGCGATGGCAACCGCGTGCCATCGGGTTGTGGATCGAGCCCGGGATGGCGAACACTTCGCGGCCGGCCTCGCCGGCCTGGCGGGCGGTGATCAGGGCGCCACTGCGTTCGGCGGCTTCGACCACCAGGGTGCCGAGACTGAGGCCGGCGATGATCCGGTTGCGGCGCGGGAAGTTTTCCCGCCGGGCAGGGGTGCCTGGCGGAAATTCACTGATCAGGCAGCCTTCGCTGGCAATGCGTTCGGTCAGGGCACGATTGCCGGGCGGGTAGTAGCGATCGGGGCCGGTGCCGATCACGGCGATGGTGTCGCCACCGGCCGCGAGTGCGCCAAGGTGGGCCTGGGCGTCGATGCCGCTGGCCAGTCCGCTGGTGACGGTCAGCCCGGCTCTGGCGAAGCTGTGTGCGAAGGCGCGGGCGTTGTCGGCACCGCCGGGGGAAGGGTTGCGGCTGCCGACGATGGCAATCTGTGGGAACCACAGCAGGTCGGCATTGCCGCAGACGAACAGGGCCGGTGGTGGACTGGCACTGCGTGCCAGGAGGGTGGGGTAATCCGGTTCGTCGATGCCGATCAGCCGCTGGCCGGGCGCATCCAGCCAGGCGCGGTCCGTGTCCAGATCGGCACGCATCCGGGCATCGGGTCGGTCGAGGCTGGCCCGGATGTCCTCGGGACAACCGGCGGCTCGCCATGCGCTCGGGCCGGCAGCGAGCGCGGCAACGGCGCTGCCGTGGCTGGCGAGCAGGTTCCGGATGACGGTGAGCGGCACACGGGCGCGCACCAGACGCGCCCAGGCAAGGCTTCGCGCGGCGGTCCCGCTCAAGGGCTCAGTAGTACTCGTCTGGCATGCGGGCGACGTCGCCGACCCGGACCGGACGAATGCCATCCATGACCAATCCGTAGCTGACCTTGTCGAAGGTCCGGAAGATCATGACATGGCCGTTGAAGTCATCCGGCACCTTGAAGGTGTCGCTGGCGGCCGCGAAGGCATTGCGGTGCTTGATGGTGTCCGGTTTGGTCGGACCTTCCGTCCACAGCGACATCACGTGGCCATTACCGATGCCATCATCGGCACCGATGTCGAGCGCGACCACATGGCGCGGTCCGGAGCCCCAGAGTGCGTCGGCAACCGACAGCACCCGGACATCATCGGGCACCGAGGTCGGCGCTTGCGGTACGAATTGCAGGTCGTAGGGCTGCTCGGAGGCAGGAATCAGCAGATCCCCGGCCCGCACTTCCCGACCCTCGCCCTGCAACACCAGGCTGGACGGATCGCCGGTCCGGGTGACCTTGGCCAGGGCATGGACGATGACCTCGTTGCCGATCACGTCGCCCTCGCCGGTGCCGCGATCGCGCCACCAGTGGTCCCAATCGAGGCCGTTGGCCAGCCGCGCGCGGTAATCGAGTTGTTCGGCGCGCTCGCGCTGCTTGCCGGTCCACGACTGGACTCGGGTATAGCGGAAGGTCGGTCGGACCACGGCATAGGTGTCACCGGGCTCGGCCCCTTCGAGGCCGCGCACGTGGATCAGGGCGCCGGCGGTGGCATAGACCCGGTCTTCCTCGGTGGCGACCACGTAGGGCAGGCCGTCGAGGCTGTCGAGAATGTGCAGGTCGCGCAGGAACGGTTCGACCTCGGACAGCGGAATGGTCGGGATGGCGTCGGTGGCACGGATCTGTGCCGACTCCGATCCGGGTCGCTCGGCGGTCAGGGTCGGCCGGCCGTCCTGCAGGTAGGCCAGACTGATCACGTCACCGGGGAAGATCAGGTGCGGGTTCTCGATCTGCGGATTGGCCTGCCAGATTTCCGGCCACAACCAAGGCTTGCTCAGGAAGCGTGCGGCGATGTCCCAGAGGGTGTCGCCTTTCTGGACCACGTAGCGATCGGGATGGTCCGGTCGCAGTTCCTGGGCCGTCGCCAGAACGGCGAAGGTCAGCAATGCGCTGGCGGCAACCGCAAGAATTCGTTTAAGCATGACGGCCATGTGCCTGATTCCCCTTGCAGGTTTTGCCACTATAGCCGAACTGTTTTCCGGACGGAATGCAAGCCCCGCCGCAGTACAATGGCGGCTCCCGGCGCCGAACCTTGACCTCGGACGCAAAAATCCCCACTTTCTGTCGAATCATGGCCAAGCTCACGATCCTGGAATTTCCCGATCCCCGCCTGCGCACCCGTGCCCAGCCGGTGACCTGCGTCGATGATGCGCTGCGATGCGTGATCGATGACATGTTCGAGACCATGTACGATGCGCCGGGCATCGGCCTGGCCGCAACCCAGGTCGATATTCACCAGCGTTTCCTGGTGTGTGACGTATCGGAGGAGAAGAACCGGCCACTGGTGTTCATCAATCCCGAGGTGATCGCCAGCGAGGGCAGTGAGACCTGCCAGGAAGGCTGCCTGTCGGTGCCGGGCATCTACGCCGAGGTCAGCCGTGCCGAGCGAATCACGGTGCGGGCGCTCGATCGCGACGGCACGCCGTTCGAGATGCAGGCCGACGG
>DIHI01000041.1:12684-25397 GCA_002420085.1 Lysobacterales bacterium UBA5700
GATTATCTGTCGTCGCTCAAGCGCGAGATGGTCAAGCGCAAGCTCGCCAAACAGCGCCGCACTGCGGCCGGCTGAGGTGGCCATGCGCCTGGTGTTTGCCGGCAGCCCGGAGTTCGCGCTGCCGGCCCTGGCGGTGGCCGCCCGGCACGGTGAGCTGGTTGCGGTCTACAGTCAGCCCGATCGCCCGGCCGGGCGCGGTCGCCGGCTGACCGCTTCCCCGGTCAAATGCGCCGCCCAGGCGCTGGCCGTGCCGGTGCTGCAACCGACCAGCCTGCGCGATCCGGCCGCCCAGGCGGAATTGCGTGCCCTGGCGCCCGACCTGATGATCGTGATCGCCTACGGCCTGATCCTGCCGAAGGCGGTGCTTGCCATCCCGCGTCACGGCTGCTGGAACGTCCATGCTTCGCTGCTGCCGCGCTGGCGCGGTGCGGCACCGATCCAGCGCGCCATCGAGGCCGGCGACACCGTCACCGGTGTCGATCTGATGCAGATGGAGGTCGGGCTGGACACCGGTCCGGTAGTGCTCGAACGACAGACTGCGATCGATCCGACCGACACCGGTGGCAGCCTGCACGATCGCTTGGCCGGGTTGGCCGCCGAGGTGTTGGCCGAGGGCCTGCAACGGCTGGCCGCTGGCCGTCTACCGCCCCCCCGCGCGCAGTCGACCGAGGGCGTCAGCTATGCCCGCAAGCTGGACAAGGCCGAGGCCATGCTTGACTGGCGGCAGGCCGCATCGGTGCTGGCACGCAAGGTCCGGGCGTTCGATCCCTGGCCGATCGCCGAGGCCGAGATCGCCGGTGAACGGCTCCGGGTGCATGCCGCCCAGGCGCTCACCGGATCGGGTGGCGATGCCGCACCCGGCAGCATCGTCGCCGCTGGTGCCGAGGGGATCGATATCGCCTGCGGAGAGGGTGTGCTGCGCCTGACCCGAGTCCAACGGCCGGGCGGCACGCCGGTCTCGGCGCGCGACTACATCAACGCCCGTCCGGCAGTGCGGACATCATGACCGCTCCCGGCGCTGCCGTCCGCGCTGCGGCCGCCCGAGTGGTCGCCGAGACCCTGGCCGGCCACTCGCTGAAAACCACCCTGACGCCGGAACTGGCGTCGTTCGTCGATGCCCGCGACCGTGCATTGGTCGAGGCGATCTGCTTCGAGACCCTGCGCTGGAAGCGCCGCTACGACGCCGCTCTCGACTGCTGGATGCCACGTCCGCTGCCAGCCCGCGATGTCCGACTGGCCGCCCTGATCCGGGTCGGGCTGGCCCAGATCGACGCCCTGCGCCTGCCCGACCACGCCAGTGTCGCCGCTACCGTCGAGGCGGCGCGTCTGATCGGTCGCCCGAACGCGGTCGGCCTGGTCAATGCCGTGTTGCGCCGTGCCCTGCGCGAGGGCCTGCCGGACAGCACCGATCCCGCCGTGACCCACAGCCACCCGGATTGGCTGGTGGCGGCCCTGGCCAACGACTGGCCGGAACACTGGCCGAGCATTCTCGATGCCAACAACCGCCCGGCACCGGTCTGGCTTCGGGTCAATCGCCGTCGCTGCGACCCGGCCCGCTACGCCAGCCGACTCGAACAGGCCGGCATCGAGCATCGTCGGCCCGACGGCTTCCCCGATGCGCTGATCCTCGACCACGGTGGCGATCCGACCGGCCTGCCGGGCTGGGCCGAGGGCGAAGTCTCGGTGCAGGACGGCGCCGCGCAGTCCACCGTCGAACTCCTGCCCCTGGCGACCGGCATGCGCGTGCTCGACGCCTGCGCGGCACCGGGTGGCAAGGCTGCCCACCTGCTGGAGCGCGTTCCAGGGCTGCGTCTGACCGTGCTCGACCGGGACCGCCGCCGGTTGCTCCGGGTGCGCGAAACGCTGGCCCGGCTGCACCTGCCGGCGCCGGAGGCGGTGCGGGTCGCCGACGCTGGCGATCCCGCCACCTGGTGGGACGGCCGACCCTTCGATGCCATCCTGCTCGATGCGCCGTGCAGTGCCACCGGGGTGATCCGTCGCCAGCCGGACATCAAATGGCACCGGCGGGCCTCCGACCTCGCCGACCTGGTGGCCAGTCAGGCCCGCCTGCTTGATGGGCTGTGGCCCCTGCTGCGGCCCGGTGGGCATCTGCTGTATGCGACCTGCTCCCTGCTGGCGGTGGAAAACGCCGGCCAGATCGCGGCCTTCCTCGGCCGGCATGACGACGCCCTGGCACGCGACCTGCCGGATCGGTTCGGCCATGCGGCCGGGGCCGGGCGCCAGCGCCTGCCGGGCGAGTTCGACTGCGATGGGTTCTTCTACGCCCTGCTCCAGCGTGCCGGTGCGACCGATGGGGGCGTCGGATGATCGCCGCCGGCCTGGATCGCGACGCCCGCCGCGACCTGTTCTGGCTGCTGCTGCTGAGCCTGGCCCTGATCGCACCGGGGATCGGCTTGCGCGATCCCTGGCCGGCCGACGAACCCCGTTTCGTGCTGATCGCCCAGCAGATGCTGAGCGAGGGCAACTGGTGGTTCCCGCAGCGCGGTGTCGAACTGTATGCCGACAAGCCGCCGCTGTTCTTCTGGCTGCTGGCCCTGGCCGAGCGCCTGACCGGTGGCTGGCGCGGTGCGTTCCTGCTGCCCTCCCTGGTTTCGGCGCTGGTCACGGTCGGCCTGACCTGGGATCTGGCGCGCCGGCTCTGGGGGGCCGAAACCGCACGCTGGGCGGCCGGTGCGCTGCTGGTCTGCGCCCAGTTCGTTTTTCACGCCCGCCGTGCCCAGATCGATCCGACGCTGCTGCTGCTGACCACGCTATCGCTGTATGGTCTGTTGCGCCATCTGCTGCTCGGCCCGGACTGGCGCTGGTTCATCACCGGTTGCTTCGCGGCCGGCCTCGGAGTCATCACCAAGGGGGTCGGATTCCTGCCCCTGCTGGTGCTGCTGCCGTGGGGCTGGATGCGGCAACGCGCCTGGCATGGCCTTGCCAGCATTTCCGGACCCCACACGGCCGGGCGCTGGGCGCTCGGGGCAGCGGCATTCCTGCTGGCCATCGGCCTGTGGCTGGTGCCGATGCTGGTGCAGGTGCATGGTCACGGCGGCAGCGAGCGGCTGGCCTACGCCGAGGAGATTCTGTTCCGCCAGACCGCCGAGCGATTCGCCGATGCCTGGGTGCATCGACAGCCGCCCTGGTATTTCCTTGAAGTGGTCGCGTTCGCCTGGCTGCCGCTGTCGCTGGCGATACCGGGCCTGCTGGCACCTCTGCGCCGTGCCTGGCAGGCCGGCGATGCCCGAATCTGGCTACCCCTGGCCTGGGCCGGTCTGGTGGTGCTGTTCTTCACCCTGAGCACCGGCAAGCGCGATGTCTACATCCTTCCCGCGCTGCCGGCATTCGCACTGGCCGCAGCGCCATTCCTGGCCGCGCTCGCCGAGGCGCGCTGGCTTCGACGAGTCGCCATCGGCGTCTACCTGCTGGCAGCGGCCGGCCTGATCGTCGGTGGCCTGTGGGCCTGGTTCGGCACGCCCGATTTCGCCGCCCGGATCGTGGTTGCGCGCGGCCTGGCGCCGGCTGATGTCCGGCCTTGGCTGCTGGTCATCGCTATCGGTCTGGTGCTGCTGGCCTGGCTGTGGTGGACCCGGACCCGCCCGCTGCCCAGGCTGCTGCTGGGCGCGCAACTGGTGCTGTTCACCGGCTACGGGCTCGGCGCCTATCCGCTGCTCGATGGTGCCAGTTCCTCACGCGACCTGATGCAGGCCGCCCGGATCGCCGCCGGTCCGGATGCCGTGATCGGTCTGGTCGGCTGGCGAGAACAGAACCTGTTGCAGGCGGTCGGGCCGGTCACCGAGTTCGGTTTCAGTGCCACGCCTGCCGAACAGTGGCGGCGTGCGCTGATCTGGCTGCGTAGCACGCCCGAACAGCGGGTGCTGCTGAGCCAGGCCGACCATCTCCCCGACTGTGTGATCCGCTCCGATGGCATCGATCTCGGCCGGGCCAATCGTCGCGCCTGGTGGCTGATCGATGCCGATGCCGTGCGCGACTGTCGGCCTTGAATCGCCGACCGCCAGCGGCCGTCATCCGCCGTGGTCCTGACTCAATCGACGCAGCCGCGCATATTTGTCGTAAACGTAGCGGGCGAAGCTGGCGTGATAGCGGAAGCCGGCTCGGCCATCCAGAAAGCCGCCACGCAACAGGTAGTTCTTCAGCCAGTAAGCGACCGCATGCAGAACCGGATCGACGCCATCGGCCGCGTGGCCGAGCGAATGCTTCTGGCGGGCGAACAGGGTGGCATAGCGATCGAGCTTGCTCCGGTACTCCGACAGCGAACGCGCGGTGTCGTGATCGATGCGAGCCTTGATCCGTCGGCAGCGCTTGCCGCGCAGATCCAGGCGTTCACCCGATCGCGCCAGCAGGTATCGGCTGTCGGCACGGAACAGGCGCGGCAGCCAGGCATTGCCGGCACCGCCGAATTGCAGGGTGCGGCCGAGGAAACGAGTTCGGCGTGGCAGCAACCAGGCATCTGCGCGTTCGATTTCGCCGCTTGCAAACAGGTTGCGGATACGTTCGGGCGCACTCGGGGCCAGCCACTCGTCGGCATCCAGCAGCAGCACCCACGGCTGTCGCGCCCGGCCGATCACCGAGTTCTTCTGGGTCGCAAAGCCGAGCCACTCCTGATGTTCGACCTCGGCCCCGGCGGCCCGTGCGATCGCCACGGTGGCATCGTCGGAGCCGGAATCCAGCACCAGCACCTCGGCGCAGACCTGCCGCAGGGTGGTCACGCAGCGGGCGATGCGGTCGGCCTCGTTGAGGCAGACCACGACACCGCTCAGCGGAGGTCGAATGGCGTCGGCGCGTGGTTCCTGCACCCGGACAAGCATAACCCGCATTGCCGCAACGATCATGACCGACAGCGGCGCTGCGTCCGGTGGCCGAGGTCGTTCAAGGCATGCAGAGACCGGCCGGGCCGGCCCGAGCGGCTTCGGGACTGCAATCGGAATCACGGCAGGAACCGGCGTCGGAACCACAGTCGGAACCGCAGAGGGTCTACAATCTGCGCTCGCGAAAGCTGCGCACCATTCAAGGGCGACATGAAAATACTGATACTCGGCGCCGGACAGGTCGGTTCCTCGGTGGCAACGGCACTGGCCTCCGAGAACAACGACATCACGGTCGTCGATACCGATGTCTACCGTTTGCGTGCGCTGGCCGAACGGCTCGACATCCGCACCGTAGTCGGCCATGCCTCACTGCCGAACGTGCTTGGCCAGGCGGGTGCCGACGATGCCGAGATGATCGTCGCGGTCACCTCCAGTGATGAAGTCAATCTGGTCGCCTGTCATGTCGCCCGCACCCGCTACCGCACGCCGACCCGGGTCGCGCGGTTGCGTGAGTCACAGTACATGCAGGTCGAAGCCTTCACCCGTGGCGATCACCCGGCGGTCACCGCAGCGATCAGCCCCGAGCAACTGGTGTGCCGCCACGTCGAGCGCCTGATCGAATATCCGGGCGCGCTTCAGGTGCTGGAATTCGCCAATGGCCATGCCCAGTTGGTCGCAGTCCGGGCGGTGCCGGGCGGCGCCCTGGTCGGCCATCAGATCAGCGAACTGCGCCAGCACCTGCCCAAGGTCGATGCCCGAGTCGCGGCGATCTATCGTGGTCATCGCGGTGTCAAGCCCGAGGGTGGCACGGTGATCGAGGCCGATGACGAGGTGTTCTTCCTCGCCGCGCCGCGCGACATCCGCACCGTCATGAACGAACTGCGTCGTGCCGATGGCCACCCGGCGCGCCGGGTGTTCATCGCCGGTGGCGGCAATATCGGCCGAGCCTTGGCGCGTTCGCTTGAGAATCGCTATTCGGTGAAGATTCTCGAACGCTCGCGCGACCGTGCCCGAGCCATCGCCGAGGATCTGGTCAACTCGATCGTGCTGGTCGGCGATGCTGCCGACGAAGACCTGTTGCGTGAAGAAAACATCGATCAGACCGACGTCTATTGCGGCCTGACCAATGACGACGAAGCCAACATCCTGTCGGCGATGCTGGCCAAGCGGCTCGGCTGCGGCCGTGTGATCTCGCTGATCAACCGGCCGGCCTACGCCGATCTGGTCCAGGGGGGCAGCATCGATATCGCGGTCAGTCCGCAGCAGATCACCCTCGGCGCCCTGCTCGCCCACATTCGCGAGGGTGCCCCGGCCCAGGTGCATTCCCTGCGGCGAGGTGCCGCCGAAGCGATCGAGGTCGTGGTGCGCGGCGATGCCCGCACCTCGCGTGCGGTCGGCCGCAGTCTCGACGAACTCGACCTGCCGCCGTCGGCGACCATCGGCGGCGTGGTGCGCGGCGACCGCCTGCTGATCGCCCATCACGATGTGGTGATCGAGCCCGAGGACCACCTGATCGTGTTCCTGATGGACAAGACCGAGTTGCCGCAACTGACAGCCGTGTTCCAGGCCGGAGCGACCTGGCTGTGAACCGGCGTCTGGCGGCCATGCAGCGGGTGCTGGGTGCGATCGTGGCATTCTCCTCGCTCAGCAAGTTGCCCCCGGCGTTTCTGGCGCTGGCATTGGGTGAGCCGGAAGCGAAGGTCTTCCTGTTCAGCTTTGCCCTGACCGCGTCGGCTGGCTTGGTCATGTATTGGCCGGTACGTCATATCGCCTACGAGTTTCGACTTCGCGATGGTTTCGCCATCGTCACCCTGACTTGGGCAGCCGCCAGTGTGGTGTCCGCTCTGCCGTTCATGTACGCCCCGCCACATCTGGGATTCAGTGCCGCGATGTTCGAGGCGGCATCGGGCCTGACCACCACCGGCGCCACGATCATCGTCGGTCTGGATGCACTGCCCAAGAGCGTTCTGCTGTTTCGGCAGGTGTTGCAGTTCCTCGGTGGCATGGGCATCGTCATCCTCGCGGTGGCGATCCTGCCGATGTTGAAGATCGGTGGCACGCAATTGTTCCGGGCGGAATCGACCGGCCCCGGCAAGGACACAAAGCTGACGCCACGGATTGCCGAAACGGCCAAGGCCCTGTGGGCCGTCTACGCAGCCCTGGTCGCACTCTGTGCCCTGGCGTTCTGGCTGGCCGGCATGTCGCTGTTCGATGCCGTGAGTCACGCCATGGGCACCGTGTCCACCGGTGGCTTCTCGACCTACGATGCCTCGTTTGGCCATTGGAACAACCCGATCATCGACTGGGTCGCGATCGTTTTCATGATCCTAGGCGGTATCAATTTCGGGCTGCACTACGTCGCCTGGCGACGGGCCACCACCACGGTCTATTTCGCCGATTCCGAACTGCGCACCTACCTTCGGATCATCGCGGTCGCCAGTGTGCTGATCACCCTCACGCTCTGGCTCGGCGGCAGTTTCGCGGGTCTCGGCGAGAGCTTCCGCCATGCCACCTTCCAGGTGGTGTCCAACCTGACCACGACCGGCTTCGCGACCACCGGCTTCAATCACTGGGCGGGCTTCGCTCCACTGCTCCTGGTCGGCCTAGCCTTCATCGGTGGTTGCGCCGGCTCCACGGTCGGCGGCATCAAGGTGGCACGGGTGATGATGCTGCTGCGCCAGGGTTTTCGTGAGGTGCGCCAGTTGGTTCACCCGAAGGGCCAGTTCCTGGTCAAGATGGGTGGCAGGCGCGTGTCCGAGAGCGTGGTGCTGTCGGTCAGCGGCTTCGTCGGACTGTGGATGCTGTGCTTCGTGGTCCTGGTGCTGGCGATGAATGCCACCGGCCTGGACATCCTCACCAGCTTTGGCGCCGTGACCGCCACCCTGACCAACCTCGGCCCCGGCCTCGGCGATGTCGCCAGCAACTTCGCCAGCGTCAACACCGCAGCCGTCTGGCTGGGCACGTTCGCGATGGTGCTCGGCCGCCTGGAAGTGTTCACCGTTTTGGTGTTGCTGATGCCGAGCTTCTGGCGGCAGTAGTGGTGGAGCCGGGATTCGGGATTCAGGCCAGGGTTGCGAAGCAGCGGCTCACCATCGCGCTGCTTCTGCCAATCCCGAATCCCGAATCTCGAATCTCGAATCTCGGCCTTTCTACCACCGCAACCGGGTGCTGGCGATCTGCTGGCTCAGGTCGATGAGCAGGCGTCGGGCCTCGGTGTGCGGGAGATAGGGGATGTGCAGGGTCGGGGCCATCGGGTTGCTGCTGGCACCGGCGGTATCGAAATACAGGGTGGCCATGCCGGCGCGGCGGTCGAGCGGTGATTCACTCAGGCGCAGCGCCTGAAGCTTGGCGATCTCGGCAAATCGCCAGTGCCGGTTCAACCAGCCCGAGCGGATCAGCAGAACACCATCCTGGATGCTGTAGCGCAGGTTTCCGGCCAGCTTGCGGGCACGGAACAGCCACCAGGGCAGCAGCAGCCCGAACCACAAGGCGATCGCGCCATGCAGCAGGGCGACCCCGCTGGCGATCGCCACGGTCAGCAGGATCGGTGCGACCGCCATCCGCCGCCAGGCGCGCGGGTGGATCGGATGCCAGGCGGCATCCTGCCAATCGATGCCAGGCAGCCAGTTGGCCAGCAGCCGGTCGATCCGTTCCGAGGTGGCAACCGGAACCAGTTCGCGCAGCGATCGACCTTGGTTGATCGCGGCAACGCCTGCGGTATCGACGGTCAGGCTCTGGCGTCCAAACCAGCGATGCAGCAGGCTCTCGTTGCGGTGCCAGGACTGGATGCGATGCAGCGGCGCATTGGCACGGATGCGGGTCAACAGACCGGCATCGACGCTCAGTCGATCATCGTCCTGGCGCAGGGTGAAGCCATGGAACTGGAGCACGGCCAGCATCACCGACAGCACCCGCAGGGCGATCGCGAAGACGCCGAACAGCAGCACGGCGCCGACCACCCAGACCAGCGGCCCGGAGCCATTGCTGCTGGCCCAGCCGATCACCGGCTCGGCGAGCGCGTTGATCAGGGTGCCGAACAGATCCGACCCGGACTGCGCCATCACACCGACCGCCGCTGCGACCAGCACCATGCCCCGGTTCGAGATCAGGCCAAGCCGGACCAGTTCAGCGGTGTCGAGGCACAGCAGGGGTGGCGCATCAGAAGCCTCGGCCGGTTCCGATGCCGCCGCTGTACGGCTGCGACTCTGGCGAACCAATGCCTCCAGTGCCTGCGCGTCATCCAGGCGCAGCACCCGCATGTGCGCCTCCGGGGTGACGCCGCCGGCCGACTCCAGACGCACCTCGGCGACCCCGAATAGGCGATGCAGGATCGATTGATGCAGGGTGACGTTGTGGATGCGCCGGAACGGGATGTGCCGAAGCGTGCGCATCACGATCCCGCTGCGCACCATCAATTGCTCGTCCTCGATCCGGAAGCGATAGGTGTAATAGGCCAGGACCGCATGCAGAGCAAGTACGCCACCACCGATCAGGCCGAACAACTCCCAGGCGGAATCGCTGCGGCTGCCGAGCACCAGGGCCGCCACCAGCGGCACGGCGAATTCACGCACGCTGGCGATCAGTACGAACAGCCAGCTCAAGGGATGCAGTCGGCGCTCCGCCGTGCCGATCAGGCGTTCAGACGGCATCGTCGTCACCGGCAGCGCGATCGACCAGGGCATCGCGGATGCGCCGCGCCTCGGTGAGGTCGAGCCCGACCACCCGCAGGGCATTCAGGCGGGTGCCGGCCGTATGGGTCACCAGGGTGGCCAGGCCGAGTCGGCGCAGCAGCGGCCCGCGCTCGATGTCCATGTGCTGGACCCGGCTGCGCGGAATCAGGGTTTCGCTGCGCCAGCACAGCCCACGACGCAGGCTCAGCCCGTCATCATCGAGGCGGACACGGATGCGGCCATGACGGCGGCCACCCAGCAGCCAGCCGAGCCCGATGGCCAGCACCAGCACCAGAACCGGCAGCGCCAGCATGGCCGACGTGCTGCGGTCGAAGGCCGAACCGGCCAGCACGAACACCGCCACCGCACCGCCCAGGCCCGGCAGGCCCAGCCCGAGCAGCCCATTCACCCGGTAGACGATCCGGGCTGCGTCGGGCAATGGTTGCCAACCGTGTTCAGGTCCGGCGGCATCGATATCGTTCACGGCGGGGTCTCCGATGGGGTGGGGTGGCGGCGCCGGGCTCGGCGGGAATAGCAATCCGGCCAGTACGGATTGCCCTCGCCGGAATCGGGCGGCCTGAGGGTATAGCGCTTGTAGGTCCACTGATACTGACGAAAGTCCCGCTCGGCGATCGCCTGCACCCCGCGATTGAGCACCGTGGCCGCGCGAACCGGATCGGTGCCGGCGATGTCGGGCTCGATGGTGCGGAAATGCAGGTCGAAATCGCCGTCCGATCGGCGTTCCGCGAATGCCAACAACACCTGGGCGCCGGTCCGAACGGCGAGCCGATGGATCAGGGTCATGGTCAGCGCCTCGACCCCGAAGAACGGGGCAAACACGCCATCGCCCAGTTTCGGTTGCTGATCCGGCAGGATGCCGACCGTTCCGCCCGCGCGCAGGGTGCGGAACAGCCGCCGCACACCGACGGCCTCCGCCCGGACCTGGACGATGCCATGGCGGCCACGCACCCGGCGCAGCAGGGCATCGGCGACCGTTGATTCCGGCACACGGTAGACGATGTCGATCGCCGACCGGCTGGCCAGATACTGGTTCAGCAGTTCCCAGTTTCCGTAGTGCGGTGCCGCCACGATCAGCCCACGTGGATCGGCCAGCGCCGCCAGGAACCGTGCCTCGTCATGGCGCTCCCGGATCCGGCCCAGATTGGCCGCCGTCGATCGACTCCACACCGACAGGGTGTCGAAGAAATTCAGGGCCATGCCATGGACCGCCGCGCGAGCCATCGCGGTCTGGCTGGCTCGATCCGCAAGCGGCTGGATCAACTCGAAATTCCGGCGCGCCACCTTGAATTCGCGCAGCGCCAGACCCGTCCACAGCCCCGCGCCGGCCCACGCCAACCCCCGCCGAACCGCAGCCGGCAAGCGGCCGAGCAGCCAGATCAGCGAAACTATGACTTCAGCCAGGACGCGCGCGCTCACCGCCAGAGTGTAGCCCGCCCAGCCGACCACCTGACTCACGCACCCGAAATCTCGAAGCTCGACCCCATGATCAGCCTGATCCAGCGCGTCACCGAAGCCAGCGTCGAGGTCGATGGCGAAATCATCGGCCGGATCGGCCCCGGCCTGCTGGCCCTGGTCGCCGTCCAGCCGGACGACGACCCGCACCGGATCGCCCGAATGGCCGAACGCCTGCTCGACTATCGGGTGTTCTCCGACCCGCAAGGGCGGATGAACCGCTCGCTGACCGAGACCGGCGGCGGCCTGTTGCTGGTCAGTCAGTTCACCCTGGCCGCCGACACCCGCAGCGGCCGGCGGCCGAGCTTCACCACCGCCGCCGCCCCGGACGTTGCCGAACAGGGCTTCAATCACTTGCTGGAACTGTGCCGTGCCCGTCATCCGGTCGTGGCAACCGGCCGCTTCGGTGCCCATATGCGGGTGAGTCTGGTCAACGACGGACCGGTGACCTTCCGTTTGGAAACCTGAACCGTCCGGCCGGTGTCTCGCGCCGTCCGGCTCTTGCCATTCTCTGCGTTCTGTTATAATGGAACGTTCCCCTTTCCTCTCCCGCGCCGACCCGCACGGCGCCGGTCAACGGACATCCGCACGCTATGGCAAATCCCGTTTCCGCACCCGAGCAGCAGTCCGAAATCAAGAAGTTGATCAGCAAGGGGCTCGACCAGGGCTACCTGACCTACGGTGAGGTCAACGATCACCTGCCCGACGACATCGTCGATCCGGAACAGATCGAAGACATCATCGGCATGATCAACAGCATGGGCATCGAGGTCCACGAAGTGGCCCCTGACGCCGAAGCCTTGCTGCTGTCGGACGCCTCGCGTGGCGGTGACGACGATACCGCCGCCGAAGAGGCCGCCGCCGCACTCAGCGCGATCGACTCCGAAGGCGGTCGCACCACCGACCCGGTGCGCATGTACATGCGTGAGATGGGCACGGTCGAACTGCTGACCCGCGAAGGCGAAATCGCCATCGCCAAGCGGATCGAAGAAGGTCTCAACCAGGTTCTGCACTCCCTGGCCAGCTTCCCCTGGTCAGTGCAGATGCTGCTCGACGAATACGAGCAGTACACCGACGGCAAGAAGCGGCTGGCCGAGGTCGTGGTCGGCTTCAACGACATCGTCGAAGAGGCCGACCTGCCGACCGACGAACTGCCGGCTGCCGATGTCAGCGCCGCCGATGACGATGACGACAGCACCACCGCCGACGACAGCCCGGCCGAGAGCGGTCCCGACCAGGAAGAAGTCGCCCGGCGGATGACCGAACTCGCCAACCTGCTCGGCAAGTTCCATCGCTCCTACGGCAAGTACGGCCCGAGTGAACGTCGCGTCGTCAAGCTGCGCGAGGAGATGGCCGACCTGCTGGTCACCCTGAAGATGCCGCCGGCCCTGACCGAAACCCTGATCCGCAAGCTGCGCGACGTGGTCGGTGCCATCAAGGAGCACGAGCGCCGCGTGCTCGAACTCTGCACCAAGTACGCCAAGATGCCGCGCAAGGACTTCCTGCGCGCCTGGCCCGGCAGCGAAACCAATCTCGGCTGGGTCGATGACGTGATCCGGCGCAAGCAGAAGTGGTCATCCGGCATCCGTGAATACCGCGACGAGATCATTGCCGAACAGCAGAAGCTGATCGGCATCGAGAACGCCCTGCACATGCAGTTGCCGGAGATCAAGGAGATCAGCCGGACCATGGCCTACGGTGAAGCCAAGGCGCGCAAGGCCAAGAAGGAAATGGTCGA
>DIHI01000080.1:0-668 GCA_002420085.1 Lysobacterales bacterium UBA5700
ATCACGATGACGCGGTGGTAGCGCAGCTTGTCGATGTTGAACTCGTCCTTGCCGATACCGCAGCCCAGAGCCGTGATCAGGGTGCCGACTTCGGCGCTGGCCAGCATGCGATCGAAGCGAGCCCGTTCGACATTGAGAATCTTGCCCTTGAGCGGCAGGATCGCCTGGGTCTTGCGGTTGCGCCCCTGCTTGGCGGAACCGCCTGCGGAATCACCCTCGACGATGAACAGTTCCGACAGGGCTGGATCCTTCTCCTGGCAATCGGCCAGCTTGCCGGGCAGGCCCGCGATGTCGAGCGCGCCCTTGCGACGAGTCAGTTCACGCGCCTTGCGCGCGGCCTCACGTGCTCGCGCAGCTTCCACGACCTTTTCGGTGATGATCCGGGCATCGCTCGGATTTTCCTGCAGGAAGGCATCGAGTTCACGGCTGAGAATGGCGGCCACCACCGGGGTGACTTCGGAACTGACCAGCTTCTCCTTCGTCTGCGACGAGAAACTCGGATCCGGCACCTTCACCGACAACACCGCAATCAGGCCCTCGCGCATGTCATCGCCGGTCGGCGCGACCTTGGCCTTGCCAGCCTGACCGCTCTGCTCGATGTACTGACCCAGGGTGCGGGTCAACGCGGCCCGGAAACCGGCCAGATGGGTGCCGCCGTCCTTCTGCGG
>DIHI01000080.1:745-5130 GCA_002420085.1 Lysobacterales bacterium UBA5700
CCGTCCTTCTGCGGGATGTTGTTGGTGAAGCAGAACATGGTCTCCTGGTAGGCATCGGTCCATTGCATGGCGATTTCCACCGAGATTCCCGCCTGCTCGCCTACGACGCTGATAACCTTTTGATTCAAAGGAGTTTTTAGCTGAGAGAGGTGTTCAACGAAGCTGCGGATGCCACCTTCGTACTGAAAGACATCATGGCGATCGCTGCGTTCGTCATGCAGTTCGACACGGACACCTGAATTGAGAAAACTGAGTTCTCGGAGGCGCTTGGCCAGAATGTCGTAATGAAACTCGACGTCGCTGAACACATCGGTGCTGGGTTGGAAGCGCAGCAAGGTGCCGCGCTGCCCGGACGGACCGACCTCGGCCAGCGGCGCGTCGGGCACGCCACGGGTATAGCTCTGGCGGTAATGAGCGCCGTCGCGCCAGATGTCGAGCCATAGCTGTTCGGACAGGGCGTTGACCACCGAGACGCCGACGCCGTGCAGTCCACCTGACACCTTGTAGCTGTTGCCATCGAACTTGCCACCGGCATGCAGCACAGTGAGGATCACCTCGGCTGCCGATACGCCCTCTTCCTTGTGGATATCGACCGGAATACCACGACCATTGTCGAGAACGGAAACCGAGCCGTCACTGTGCAGGGTCACCACCACCCGATCGCAATGTCCGGCCAGGGCTTCGTCGATGGCGTTATCGACCACCTCGAACACCATGTGATGCAATCCAGTGCCGTCATGAACATCGCCGATGTACATGCCGGGTCGCTTGCGGACGGCTTCCAGACCGCGCAATACGGTGATGCGGCTGGAATCGTACTCATTGCCGGAACTGGGGGGGGGGGTTTCGTCGCTCATCGCAGGTCCGTGGCCGGGGCAGGCGCGCAGGTCGCGCGCGGGCAAGACGGCAATTATAACAGGCGTGCCCGGCCGCCGATCCGAGTGCCCTGGCCGGTCCGACGCCACCTCTGTGGCGTCCAGACCCGGTCATGGTCGGAGGAACAGTCAGATGCGAGGACGGATCGAGCCGTGTTCCACGTGGAACACATGAACCGCGTCGGGTAGCCAGGAGGCCGCTTCGATACCGCTCATGAGCACTTGATTGCCCATGCCCTGTATCACGTCGAGAACATGGACGACGTGGTTGCGATCGAGCTCGGATGGCAGGTCGTCGAGACACAGAACCGGCACCCCGCGACCCGACTCGTTCAGTGCGATGGCCTGAGCCAGCACACAGGCCAGGCCCGCCAGTTTTTCCTGGCCTCGGGACAGCATGGTGCGGGCATCGAGCTCGGACAGGGTCAAACGCCAATCGAAGCGGTGAGTACCGATCTCGCTGTAGCCGATGCTGGCGTCACGCACCCTGTGCTCGGCCAATGCCGCCAGCAGACCGCCAGGGCCTTCGCGCCACCCTGGCTTGAACCGCAGGCGGGGTTCACCGAGTTCCGGCGCCAACAATGCCAGCAAGCGGGTGAGGATCGGTGTCAACCGGGTACAGGTCTGTTCGCGCAGGACATGCAGCCGCTCACCCGACTCGGCCATTTCCATTTCCCAGGGCAGCAGACTGTTGGGATCGGCGCCCGAGCGCAGCACGGCATTGCGTTGCCGCAGGGCGCGCGTGTAGCGGCGCCACTCAGGGAAAAAACCAGGTTCCACGTGGAACACCAGCCAATCGAGGAACCGGCGCCGGATGTCTGCCGGACCCGAGACCAGCCGCTGCGCACTCGGTTCGTAGGTCAACACGCGGACCGCCTCGCACAGTTCGGCCAGACTGCTGATGGCGACACGGTCCAGTCGTGCCTGCCAGTCGCTTCCGGTATGCCGAAGCCCGGCAACATGGCCGCCGGCAGCATCCTGCCACTCGATGACCACTTGCAGGGCGTCGCTGCCTCGACGGACCAGGCCATCACCGATCCGGCCACGGAACGATCGGCCGAATGCCATTATGTGCAGGGCTTCCAGCACCGAAGTCTTGCCGGCGCCGTTTTCACCGACCAGTAGATTGATGCCCGCCTTCGGGCGCCATTCCGCATCGGCAAAGATTCGGAAGTTCTCGATCTGCACTCGCTCGATCCGCATGCTGTCTCCACCCGACCCATGGCAACCGCTGTCCTGCCGGCAGCCAGGCTGCCTGAAACGCCGACGCCCGACCAAGGGCCGGGCGTCGGGATGCTACGAAACACCAGCAACGGGCCCCGTGCTGTCTACAGTCGCAGCGGCATGACCACGTTACTGCAACGGTCGCTGCCAACATCGGTCAGCAGCGCACCCGAGTTGGCATCGCGCAGCATCAGTTTGACCTTCTCTTCGCGCAGCACGGCCAGAGCATCCAGCAGGAACACCACATTGAAACCGACCGACAGGTGTTCGGTCGTGCTTTCGGCTTCCAGTTCTTCCTCGGCCTCTTCCTGTTCCGGATTGTGGGCAGCCACCCGCAACAGGGAAGCATTCAGTTCGAGCTTCACACCACGGTATTTTTCATTGGCCAGAATGGAGGCGCGTTGCAGCGCCGAGCGCAGGGCCTCACGGTTGATGATGACGATCTTGTCGGCACCGATCGGCATGACCGCCTCATAGTCCGGGAAGCGGCCATCAATCAGCTTCGACGTGAAGGTGACATCTTCGCGCTGGATGCGGACGTGGTTGCGACCCACTTCCAGCACTACATGCCGTTCGCCGCTTTCAAGAAGTCGCTGCAACTCCTGAATGCCCTTGCTCGGCACGATCAGGTGGCGGCGGCTGACCACGGGTGCCGGCAGATCGGCTTCGCACATGGCAAGGCGATGACCATCGGTCGCAACACAACGCAGCGTGTTGCCATCGAGATCGATCAGCAGGCCATTGAGGTAATAGCGGACATCCTGCTGGGCCATGGCGAACTTGGTCCGGTCGATCAGTTCGCGCAGAACGGCTTCGGGAATCTCCACCCGTTCCAGCAGTTCGCCGGTCTCGACTGCGGGATAGTCACGTGAGGGCAGGGTGCTCAGTACGAAACGACTACGACCCGCCTGGATGGTGACCTTGTCGTCCTTCAGCGTGATCTGGATGCTGCTGCCGTCGGGGAGCGCACGGATCAGGTCGAACAACTTGCGCGCCGGAATGGTCGTCTCACCGGGTTCGAGGACGTCCACCTGACAGCGGCCAATCATCTCGACCTCGGCGTCGCTGCCGGTCAACGACAGGCGACCGTCACGGGCAACCACCAGCAGGTTGGCCAGCACCGGCATGGTCTGCCGCCGTTCGACGACGTTGACCACCTGCTGGAGCGGTTTGAGCAGAACCTCACGTTGGACGATGACTCGCATGGCTTGCCTCTAGATTTGTTTTGTAAAGACTTGAAATGTGGTGGCGGTGGTGGTGCAAGAATCCGTTGGTAACACAAATAACTGTTTGATTTTATTGAATTTAAATCGTGGATGAAACGATCTGGACAGGCGTGTGTCGGTGGTGGATGGCCTGTGGATAGTTTTTCGCCCCGTTGGTCGGCCACAACTTATCCACAACCGATGCCACCATCCTCGCACAGGCGTACAGCGCTTTTCACTCGGTCAGCTTCCGGATCAGCTTGTCCCAGTCCTCTTTCTGTTTGCCATCGACCTCCAGCAGACCTCGGATCACCCGGCAGGCATGCAGGACGGTGGTGTGATCGCGACCGCCGAAGGCATCGCCGATTTCGGGCAGGCTGTGCTCGGTCAGTTCCTTGGCGAGCGCCATCGCCATCTGTCGCGGGCGGGCCAGCGATCGGGTTCGCCGCTTCGACAGCAGGTCGGCAACCCGAAGCTGGTAGTAATCGGCGACCGACTTCTGAATATTGACCAGGGAGATGGCCTGTTGCTGGGCACGCAGCAGGTCGCGCAGGGTTTCCTGGGCGAATTCCACGGTGATCGGACTGCCGGTGAAGTTGGCGCGAGCGGTCAGCGTGTTGAGCGCGCCTTCGAGGTCGCGGACGTTGGAACGCATGCGCCGTGCCACCAGCAGGGCGACTTCCTCGGGCAGCCGAACGCCTCGGGCATGCGCCTTGGCCAGCACGATCGCCGCGCGCGTCTCGAAATCGGGCGGATCGATCGCCACGCTCAGGCCCCACGCCAGTCGCGAGCGCAGTCGCGGTTCGAGATTCTCGACCTCGCGCGGGTAACGATCGCAGGTCAGGATCAGTTGTTGCTTGCCATCGAACAGGGCGTTGAAGGTGTGGAAGAACTCTTCCTGGGTCCGGTCCTTGCCGGCGAAGAACTGGATGTCGTCGATCAGCAGGGCATCGATCGATTGGAACTGGCGCTTGAACTGGTCCATCGCCCGTTCGGCCAGTGCCTTCATCATCGCGTTGAAGAACTGATCCGAGCGCAGGTACAGCACGCGCATGCCCTGGTTGCGTTCGCGCATCAGATT
>DIHI01000080.1:5308-9197 GCA_002420085.1 Lysobacterales bacterium UBA5700
CCCGGCTTGAGTGCCGCCTGCATGGCAGCCGCGCGGCCAAGCTGGTTGCTGCGGCCCTCGACGAAATTGTCGAACGTGTAGTGTCGATCGAGGTTGCCGGAAAACTCCGGTTCCCGCTGACCCGGAACGGCACCGTTGACGGGCCGGTTCGTGGCGCGACTCTTCGGGCTGCCGATCTGCAAGGCGACCGACCAGCCTTCGCCCTGGTAGTGCTCGACCAGTTCGCGAATCCGCGCCAGATAACGTTCACGCACGGTTTCGAGCACGAACGAATTTGGCGCGAACAGAATGAGGCCGTCACTGCCGTCCTCGACCAGCAAGGGTCGAAGCCAGGTGTGGACTTCTTCCGGCGCCAGCTCGGCTTCAAGCCGAGACAGGCACTGCGGCCAGGGCGAGGTGTCACGGGGGGGAACGGACTCGGACAAGGTGGGGGTTCCGGTCTGGCGCCAGGACGCAGCGCGACGATGCAGGGAAGCACACAGTCTATCCATGCCGACCCAGCACCGCCACAGTGTGATTGACGATCAGGCTGACCAGGCGCTATCATGGCCGACCGCTTTCCCGAGGTTGGCAGTGGTCAGGCCGGAGTCAAGGCCAGACCGAGACCCAGGCCAAGGTCCACGGTCGAGATCATCGGCTCGCACTGCGAGTCAGGGTCTTTCGGCCGGGATTCGGCACCTGCGTCCCTGCTGCCGCGCGCCTCGGACTCCTCTGAATCATTCAAACAGACGACAGCCATGGCTACCAAGCGTACCTACCAGCCCAGCAACCTCAAGCGCAAGCGCGACCACGGCTTCCGCGCCCGCATGAAGACCGTCGGCGGCCGCAAGGTCATCGCCCGTCGCCGTGCGCGCGGTCGCAAGCGGCTTTCCGCCTGAACCAGAACGGCGACCGGTGCTTGCCCCGGTCCAGGCGGTTCCTACATCCTGTGCCTGACGACGCCGGGCCTCGCCCGGCGTTGTCGTGTCCGGGTGGACACGAACCGAATCGATGACAGTCCACGCCCCGACTCCATCCGCCGCACTCGCCTGGAAGCGCCGACGTCTGACCCGACCGGCACAGTACCAGCGGGTGCTGTCGGCCCGAACGCGGAGCGAAGGTCGTTTCTTCCGTGTCGTGGTCGCCGAATCCGATCATGACGTCGGCCATGCCCGACTCGGGATCACCGTGTCCAAGCGGGTCGATCGACGCGCGGTCGGGCGCAATCGGATCAAGCGGCTGGTTCGCGAACTGTTCCGGAACCTGACCGATCCGCTGCCGACTGCCGACTACGTGGTGGTCGCGAAGGCGACCGCCGCCAGCGCATCGGCGATCGAATTGAGCCTGGAGCTGACCCGTCTGCTGACCACTGCCGGTCGCCGTGCATTGCCGATGACATCCAGCGCGGTCACAATGCCGCCATCCGAACCCACGCCCGCCGAGCCAACCACGGCCGGCACCGCGCCGACGTGAGCGCGTGGGCCATCACACCGATCCGCTTCGCCGACCGCAACCGATGAACCAGACTCGCTCCTTCCTGCTGATCGCCTGGCTGCTGCTCGCCTTCCTCGTCTGGGAGGCATGGGTTCGCCACGGTACCGGTGTCGATTCGACCCCGACTCCGACGACGGCCTCCGCCTCGGCGACCGACGCGCTGATCCCACAGGCAAGCCCCGGTGTCGATGCCAGTGTCCCCGAAAGCATCCCCGAACCGGTCGCCGCCAACCCGGCCACCGCACCGAGCGAGGACGCAGCGCCGGCCGATCCAGCCACCCGCGTGGTGCTGGCCAATGATGTGTTGCGCCTGGAACTGGACGGTCGCGGTGGTGGGATTGCCCGTGCCGAATTGCTGGCCTACCGGCAGACCACCGATCCCGACAGTACACCGGTGGTGTTGTTCGATTCCGATCCGCGTCGCCTGTTCGTTGCCGACTGGGGACTGGTCAGTGCCAACGGAGCGGCCGCCAGCCCCAGCCATCTGGATCGCTTCGTACTGGAAGCACCGCCGCGCGCGGTGGTGCTCGATGATGATCGAGAGGCGATCCAAGCCGACTTCGTGTGGAACGATCCCGCGTCCGGACTCTCGGTTCGCCGCAGTTATCTGCTCGAAATCGGCAGCTACGTGCTGACCGTCCGTGAGCGCATCGACAATGCCGGCAGCGCGCCATGGGCCGGCAACGCCTACCGCCAGCTTCGCCGGGTGCCGCCCGAGATCAAGGGGGGTGGTTTCACCAATCCGGAAGCCTACAGCTTCATCGGCGCCGGCTGGTACAGCCCGGAAGAGAAGTTCGAGAAGCTCGCGTTCGACGATTTCGAGACCCGCGACAGCCTTGGTCGCAGCATCACCGGCGGCTGGCTGGCGATGATCCAGCACTACTACATGGCGGCGCTGATTCCGGATGCCGGAGAAGCCGCGCGCTACTCGCTGCTGCGGCTCGATGAACGCGAACCCACCTACCTGACCCGGGTGATCGGTCCGGTGATCAATCTGGCTCCGGGGGCCGGCAGCGAGTCCACGACGCGCCTGTGGATCGGACCCAAATTGCAGGATGTGTTGCCCGACGTGGCTCCTGGCCTGGCGCTCACCGTCAACTACGGCGTGTTCACCGTGTTGTCCGATCCGCTGTACTGGCTGCTGAGCCTGCTGCACTCGGTGTTCGGCAACTGGGGCTGGGCGATCGTTGCCCTGGTGGTCATCATCAAGGCGGTGTTCTTCAAGCTGTCGGAAGCGCAGTACAAGAGCTTCGCCAAGCTGCGTGCCTTCCAGCCGCGCATCGAAGCGCTCAAGGAGCGCTACGGCGACGACAAGCAGAAGTTCCAGCAGGCGATGATGGAACTGTACAAGAAGGAGAAGATCAACCCGATGGGGGGTTGCCTGCCGATCCTGATCCAGATTCCGGTGTTCATCGCGCTGTATTGGGTCTTGCTGGAATCGGTCGAGCTTCGTCATGCTCCATGGATCGGCTGGATCCAGAACCTGACCGAGCGCGATCCGTACTTCGTGCTGCCGGTGCTGAACGCGCTGACGATGTGGTACACGCAGAAGCTCAGTCCGACGCCGGGCATGGATCCGATCCAGAAGAAGATGCTGCAAATCATGCCCCTGGCCTTCGGTGTGATGTTCGCCTTTTTCCCGGCCGGCCTGGTGCTGTACTGGACCACCAATGGCGCGCTCGGTCTGTTGCAGCAGTGGGTGATCATCCGTCGTCATGGCGACAAGCCCGGATCGTCCAAGCCCAAGGCCGGCTGAACCGGCCGAGGATGGCAGGGCCGACCCGATCTGGGTCGGCGACACGATCGCGGCGATCGCCACGGCGGCGGGAACGGCCGGCATCGGCATCGTCCGGCTTTCCGGTCCCGACGTTCCGACCATCGCCCGGAGCCTGCTCGGACGTCCACCGCGTCCGCGCCACGCGCATTACCTGCGCATCCACGATGGCATGGGCCATGTTCTGGATGACGGACTGCTGCTGCTGTTTCCCGGCCCGGCCTCCTACACCGGTGAAGACACCCTCGAACTGCAAACTCACGGCAATCCGCACCTGCTGAATGCGGTGCTGCGACGGTGTCTGGAACTGGGGGCGCGGCCAGCGCGGCCCGGCGAATTCACCGAACGTGCCTTCCTCAACGGCAAGCTCGATCTGGCCCAGGCCGAAGCGGTCGCCGATCTGATCGCCGCCGGTTCCGATGCCGCTGCCCGCGCCGCACGCCGATCGCTCGACGGCCTGTTTTCGGAACGGATCGCCGACCTCGCCGACCGGCTCACCGACCTGCGTGTCTACGTCGAGGCGGCAATCGATTTTCCGGAAGAAGAGATCGACGTTCTCGCTGGCCCGGAGCTTGGCAGCCGCCTGGCCGATGTTCGTAACCGTCTGCACCGGTTGTTGGCAGAAGCCGAGCGCGGCGTCCG
>DIHI01000080.1:9324-11950 GCA_002420085.1 Lysobacterales bacterium UBA5700
TGCTCAATCGATTGGCCGGCGGTGATCGCGCGATCGTCACCGACATCCCCGGCACCACCCGCGACACCGTGCGCGAGACCGTGCGCATCGACGGCATCGAACTGACCCTGGTCGATACCGCCGGCCTGCGCACCACCGACGACGTCATCGAGTCCGAAGGCATCCGCCGCGCTCGTGCCGAAATGGCCCGTGCCGACCTGCTGCTGGCCGTGACCGACGCCCGCGAGGGCCAAGCCGGACGTCAACGCCTGGCCATCGACCTGCCGAGCCATGTCGAAGTGCTGTGGATCGCCAACAAGTCCGACCTGCTGCCGCCCGACTCGGGTTCGACCGAACCCGAGCCGGAATCCGCAAGCGGCCCACTGCCGCTGTCCACCCGCACCGGCCAAGGTCTGGATCGACTGCGCGACGCATTGCGCCGGGCCGCCGGGCTCGATGGCAACCCGGAAGGCGCATTCACCGCCCGCAACCGACACCTCGACGCCCTGCGCCGGGTCGAAGCACACCTGAGCCTCGCCGAACAGCGACTCGCAGAAGGGGCCGGCGAACTGGCCGCCGAGGATCTGCACAGCGCCCACGACGCCCTGGGCGAGATCACCGGCCGAACCAGTCCCGATGCCCTGCTGGGCGAGATCTTCGGACGATTCTGCATCGGCAAGTGACCCGGCGCAGCACCATATCGCCAGTATCACCGCCATCGCCAGAACCGAGCGTCGGAGCAATGATTCCCACCGCCAGCGTCACGCCATCGCAACGCTTGACCGCGCCGATCCGTCGGCGAATTCACCGGCTGTTCTCCCGCTTGCGGGAGAGGGCCGGGGAGAGGGTGGACCAACGAAGCCTGCGCCGCATACAGCGACAAACCTCGTCCATCAGGCGCATAGGGCATGGACCACCAACGTCCCGGATACACCCCCTGATCCGCGCTCATATCCCGTATGCCCTCTCATTCAGGGTGCAGCATGCGAGTCTGGCAGTGCCCTTGCTCGGCAGATCAGGCAACTGCTTGAAAAGGGGTAGGAAACTTGCTTGACGTAAGCGAGACCGAGTGTGACCATACGGTGCTACACCCCGGATCAGGGGGGATAATTGATGTTCGACCTGAAATGGGAGAGAAAACACACATGCCCGCAATTTCCATGTTCTACGGACTAATTGTTTGGACTAATTGTTTATATGTATTTCATGGACAATAAGCAGCATAAACTGCCGCATATCCATGTGAGGTACCAAAATGATGAAGTGATTGTTTCGATTCCGGATGGAGGAATTCTCGAAGGCGGTATTCCAGCCTCAAAAATGAAATTGCTTCAGGCGTGGATCGAACTACACAAAGATGAACTTGTCGCCGATTGGGAGCTCGCCGTAACGGGAGAAAATCCCTACAAAATTGAGCCATTGAGGTAGCGGTCATGAATCCAAGAGTAAAGCAAGTGTCCGCTTCATCAGATTACAAACTCCATCTGGAATTCACAAGTGGTGAGCGGGGTATCTACGATTGCCTGCCACTTCTAGATTTCGGCGTTTTTAGAGAACTGAAAGATATAGGTTACTTCAAGCAAGTACAAGCAGTGGATGGGACCGTCGTTTGGCCCCATGAGCAGGATATCTGCCCAGATACATTATATCTGGACTCTGTGAGGCAGGTCGAACAAGGCGCTCCAGCCGACGCTCGTTCCTCGCGCGGTTGAGCTTGGACGTCCGTTAGCGCGCAGCAGATCGTCCTCGTCATGCCGCAGCAAAGCACCACCTCCCCGTTTCTTAGGCTTGGCGTTGCTTTCGCGCCGTTGGGGTTGTGTTTCGCACTTGCCTGGGGCGTTACTGCCGGTCCGCTCAGCTTCGGCGGTGGTGAGAAAGACATCATCCTTGTCTTCCCACTAGCCGCACTGTCGCTGCTGTTTGCAGTGACCTCTCTAATCATGTGGGCCTTCCGTGCTTCATTGGCGAGGGCATCCAAGGTTGCCGCGCTGCTTTCGCTAGCCGTGCTTGCTGCGGGGTTTGCGGCTCTTGTGGCCATCACTTGGCGCTAGTACTCTGTGTTAATAGATAAGGCATTATGGCACTCACTTCAAGTGAAATGTGAGATGTGCCATGGCGACGGGTCTGGAAGCGCGGTTCGAGAAATACTGTGCCGGCATCGTCGGCGCGCTGGCTCATGCAGATCGTGCCCAGCCGGCACGATGGTATCTGAAGGGTCTGATGCTGCCGGAGGAGCGCAAATGGAGCCAGGGTCAGGTCTTGTTATTTGCATAGCGCATGGAAGACGCGGGAGCACCGGACCGCGACGAAGCAATCCGAGCGGCCTACGCGACGGACGGCTACTCCCTGCGGCAGATTGGAGACTACTTCGGGCTGCACTACTCGTTGGACAGCCGGATCGCACGGGAGGTTGGCAGCCGGCGCGCAAAAAACAAGACCTGACTCCAAGCTTCTTGGACCCTAAGCTTCTTGCTCGACCGCGCCGATCCGTCGGCGAATTCACCGGCTGTTCTCCCGCTCGCGGAGAGGGCCGGGGAGAGGGTGGACAAACGAAGCCTGCGCCGCATACAGCGACAAACCTCGTCCATCAGACGCATAGGGCATGGACCACCAACGTCCCGGAGACACCCCCTGATCCGCGCTCATA
>DIHI01000080.1:12133-12702 GCA_002420085.1 Lysobacterales bacterium UBA5700
CAGGGGGATAATTGATGTTGGGCATCATGAACCTCATCGCCTTGGAGGCGTAAGTTGATCTCATCCTTCCAACTCAAATTTGGCCGAGCACCAGGGATACCAGCGAGCCCAATCGATACAACGCCTGTAACAGTATTTGTTGGCCCCAATAACTCAGGGAAAAGCAAAGTACTCGCTGAAATTGAGCGGTACTGTCGAAATGGGCAGAAAGATGCGTCAGCCGTAATCCTCGATGACTTAACGTTTGCAGGGCTTCCGGAAGACAAAGCCCTGCAGGCGATTAACCATTTAAAGCAGCGACCCAATCCCGGTGAATCCGTTCACGTAGACCACATTATTGTGGGGAGCAAATACGGGCGACAACAGGTACCCTTCAGTAGATTGACTCAACTTGTCCAAAATCCAAGCGCTGATCTTCGATTATTTTGTCAGTGGTTCTTTCACCATAGCACGCTAATCCTTGATGGTCGTAGCAGGATCAATCTTGTGGATCAACAAGGCGCTGGCGATCTTCAACAGGCTCCAAATTCAAGCTTTCAGGTGCTATTTCGCGACGATGCGAAACGTCA
>DIHI01000080.1:12756-13027 GCA_002420085.1 Lysobacterales bacterium UBA5700
GGAAACGTCATGAAGTCAGACGAATAGTGTTTGAAGCGTTCGGATCACACTTTGTAATTGACCCCACCAGCCTCGGACATCTGCGCATTCGGTTGTCGCTACGCCCCCCCAAGGATGATAAGGAGGAACGAGGCATTCATTACGAGGCAGTGAAGTTCCATTCAGATGCCCAACAGATCGATCATGCGAGCGATGGTGTAAAGGCATTCACCGGCATCATCACTGAGGTAATGGCTGGCGATCCCAGAGCTTTGCTTATCGACGAGCCAGT
>DIHI01000080.1:13080-54005 GCA_002420085.1 Lysobacterales bacterium UBA5700
CCAGAGGCTTTTCTGCATCCGTCTCTGGCCTCAAAGCTTGGTTACGAGGTATCGCGCGCAGCCCTTTCTTCCGATAAACGCGTTTTTGTCTCAACTCATAGTCCCACGTTCGTGATGGGGTGCATTCAATCGGGCGCCCCTGTCAATATCATCCGATTGACATATAGGGCCGGTGTTGCGACAGCTAGAGTTCTTCCGAGCGGAGAAATTCTGGAGTTGATGCGCAACCCCCTCCTTCGTTCAACTGGCGTTCTTAGCGGGCTGTTCTACGAATTTGTCGTTGTTACGGAGTCGGATGCTGATCGCGCCTTCTATCAGGAGGTTAATGAGCGACTCCTGAGATTCAAACCGGAATGGGGTATTCCAAACTGCCTATTCATTAATGCTCAAAACAAGCAAACCGTTCAAACGATCATCAAACCGTTGCGGCAACTAGGTATTCCGGCGGTTGGAGTGGTCGATATTGACGTGTTAAAAGAAGGCGGCGCCAATTGGGCTAATCTCCTTACAAGCGCGAATGTCCCCGTAATCTCTCACGGGTCACTTGCCACTATTCGGAGTGCAGTGAAGCAGGCTATGGATATTACTGGCAAGGATATGAAACGTGATGGAGGCGTGAACATCCTTCTGAAGCAAGAGCGAGAGGCCGCGTTCAACCTACTGGAGCAGCTCGAAGAGTACGGGGTCTTCGTTGTTCCTGGTGGAGAGCTGGAGTCGTGGCTGCCTAGTTTAGGCGCCACGGGGCATGGCCCATCTTGGCTGATAAATGTATTCGAAAAGATGGGTGATGACCCTGATTCCGACGGATATTTGAAACCATCCACAGAGGATGTCTGGGAGTTCATTTACAGCATGAAAGCATGGCTCATCAACTCTTCTAGGAAAGGCATTCCTCTGTAAAGCATGCGATGATGCCGAACCCATCATTCCACCGGANNCAGGGGGATAATTGATGTTGGGCGTATCAGGACGAGGAAGATGGACCAGACCACCCAATACTCGGACGCCTTGGTGGACTACAGTGGGCTGAGCAAGACCATTGGCGACCTTGGTCACTCGTTCTCACTCCTCGAGTTCCTTGACTTGTGTGCGGTCCTCGAAGGCATCGTTCTCCACGATCGGCTCATTGTGGTTGGGGGTGACTCCCTCCTGGCCACCGGCGCCGTACAGACTCTTCAGAGGCAGCGTCAGCTCGCCTCTCCCGCTGGTGCCAGGCCATCGCCGGCCGCGCACTCGCCCGGCTTGGAGAGGTGGCGCAGCATTCTGAAGCCACTCGTCGACGCTGGCGTGCTTGTAGCCGCTCCGCGCACTCGCCCGGCCGATCCAGGGCCGAAACCTCCTGATGCCGCTGGCGAGCGCGGGTTCAACGTCCGTGCCCATGTCCGTCGTAGCTCTGCTGAGATGCTTACGCACTCGACGGAGCTGGATTCGTGGTACGAGGCTGGGCGGCTTCTCGGTGCAGAACGAGAACTTGGTTGTCCACCGCTCGCCCTCATCCGCCAACGCCCATTCTATGAGCGCGGTGGCCAAGCAAGAACGAGACACACTGTCTGCGACCTGATGGGCCGCTATCAGGATCTGGCCGCTGTACTCGACGACTTGCGAACCCGAACGCGACTCTCGATGGCCCCATTTCTCGTGGTGCCGATCCCACCGTTGCCCTTGATGGTCTTAAAGCTTTGCTCGTCATACGATGATATCGTCACGCGAGCCCTGGACGTTCGCGAGGATTACGCGGACCTGCGCTCGTCTCTTCGATCATTGCGAACCAACTTGGCCGACGATACTCTCTCGCCCAAGGAGAAATTGTCGGCTATCAATTCCTGGCAGCGATCATGGGCAACCCTCCGGGAGTATGGCGAGCGGTCAACCCACGTGGAGCTTGCAAGCAACGCACTTGATATTCCAGACCTCAACAGCGCCATCGAGGGGATTGGCCTCAACTCGTTACGATTGAGTGAACTTCTGAAGGTCGCGGTTCATACGGCTACGCGGGCCTTCTACTCATGGCGTGTGCGCCTTCTCCATAGTGTGGCGCGAAGGTATCTCGCGACGCCTGACTCCGAACTCAACCAGCAGGTCGAGCGTTTGTTCAGGGCGCGGATCACGCCGGAACAACTCAATGCCCTGCAAGTTCACTGGGGTTCGCTCGGGGGGCAGAACGGCTAACAACTGAACCGCCCCGGAAATCGTGGANNAAGCCGCGCAGCGCCGGTGAATTAAGACGTTAACCATGTATGGGCGTGACTCACGAGCAAAAGATTGCGAGGATAAAAAGGCTAGTTTCGGCTGCTAGGGCTGTTGTATCAGGACAGGTCGGGTTCACTGTCGGGGCTTTTACAATTTCTAATAAGTTATTTTGGCTTGGTCGCGACTGGGAAGAAAAATATAATGTATTTAAAGAGTATCGGTCAGCCTTACCATTAGAATTGCCCGTCGGGACCGAGCGCTTAAAGTGGAATCTTGATCGAATTTTGGAATTTGATCCAGTTTTGGCAAAAATCGAATATCAATATCGGTCACGAATTCTTGAAGCATGTGTAGAAATCATCAAGCAACATGGTTAACCAGCGCATTAACTTGACCACAAAAAACTCCGCGCCTATCGCGGCTTGAACCGCCCCGGAAATCGTGGAGGCTCCAACTCTTGAGAGAATGGAGCCATGAACAAGTGAAAGAGGTTTTCCCCGGTCGTGAAACCACCCCCTCGGACGTGCGATACGTCCGAGGGGGGATGGCGGTCAGCTTGAGATCGCCAGTTTTTCCCGGTGGTACAGGCGGGCGGCGATCAGCCAGAGCAGGGCGCCGAGCCCCAGGCCACAGGCCAGGTACAGGCTCCACTCCTGGGCGGTGACGCCTTCGCCGCGAGCGATGCGCATGATCATCTGGTTCTGGGCGAGGAAGGGTACGGCGAACATCCACAGTTGGTTCTTGACCGGGCTGACCAGCAGGGCGACGGTCGGGATGATCGGCAGCAGCATCAGTACGCTCATGTAGCTCTGTGCTTCCTTGACCGATTTGACACTGGCCGAGATCAGGGTCAGCAGGGTGGTTCCGATCAGCACCATCGGCAGCAGGGTGACCAGCAGGGACAGGATGGCGCTCGGCGAGACATCGGTCTTGATCCGGACATTCGGGCCGTAGTCGAAACTCAGCTTGAAGGCGATCAGGATCAGGGCCAGGCCGATCAGGCCGAACGCGCAGGCGGCGGCGATCTTGCCGCTCATGATCGCGCCACGCGCGGCCGGGGTGGCCAGCAGGGGTTCGAGCGACTGCCGCTCGCGCTCACCGGCGGTCACGTCGATGACCAGGTAGGCACCACCGAGGAAGGCGAACAGGATCAGCAGGTAGCTCAGCATGCCGCCGACGATCTGGCCGGTGCGTGCTTCCGGGGTGGCGAGATCGCGATCGGCGATGCGCACGGCGGTGGCGGTGCCGGGATCGATGCCACGTGCCACCAGACGCAGGGCGCCGACTTCCCGCGAATAGGCTTCCAGCAGGCTGTACAGCCGACTGCGCACCACGCCGGTGTCCTGCCGCGAGCTGTCGAGCAGCACCTCGACCCGTGCGCTGCGACCGGCCCGCCAGGCTTCCGGGTAGTCGGCGCCGATCAGCAGGATCAGATCGTTCTCCTGGGCGATGATCCGGGCTTCGGGGTCATCCGGTGCCGGCAGGACATCGACGTTGCGGGTGGCGAGCCAGGCGATCAGGTTGGGCGCGTGTTCGGCGCCGACCACGGGCAGTTCCAGCGGTTTTTCCATCTGGGTGGTCAAGCGCTTCTCGGCCAGGGTGCCGACGCCGAGCAGCAGGGCCGGCATCAGCAGCGGGCCCATCAGCAGGGAGAGCATCACGGTGCGGCGGTCGCGGAACAGATCGATCAGTTCCTTGAGCATCACCGTCCAAACGGTGGTCATCGTATTCATGCCTGCAAACCCTCTTCCGAACCGATTGCCTTGACGAAGGCGTCTTCGAGATTGTTGGCGCCGGTCTGGGCGACCAGTTCGTCGGCGCTGCCGGCGGCGACCACGCGACCGTGGGCGATCACCACGATGCGATCGCACAGGGCGGCGACCTCCTGCATGATGTGGCTGGAGAAGATCACGCACCGACCCTCGCGCTTGAGCTCCTGCAGGAAGCCGCGCATGGCACGGGTGGTCATCACATCGAGGCCATTGGTCGGTTCGTCGAGGATGACGTTGTTCGGGTCATGGACCAGGGCGCGGGCGATCGCGGTCTTGGTGCGCTGACCTTGCGAGAAGCCTTCGGTGCGACGATCGAGGATCTCGGCCATGTCGAGTGCCTGTGACAGACGCTGGATGCGTTCGCCGATCCGGGCTTCGGGCAGGCCATGCAGTCGGCCGAAGTAGGCGATGTTCTCGCGCGCGCTCAGTCGCTTGTAGATGCCGCGCGCGTCGGGCAATACGCCCAGTCGGCGGCGCACCGCTTCCGCGTCGCGCTGGACATCGAGTCCGTCGATGCGCACCTGGCCCTGTTCGGGGGTCATCAGGGTGTAGAGCATGCGCAGGGTGGTGGTCTTGCCGGCGCCATTGGGTCCGAGCAGGCCGGTGATCTGGCCGTCTTCGGCGCGAAAGCTCACGCCATCGACGGCCTTGATCGGCCCGGTCTTGCTCTTGAAGGTCTTGCGAAGATCGTGGGCTTCTATCATGGTCTTGGCCGAGAATTGGGGATTGGGAATCGGGCGTGGTCGGGTGCGAGCGCAGCCAGGGACGGGCCGGGAGTGGACATGTGTTCTACTCCCGAGCCCATTGCCGGCGGTCAGGGTTCCCAACCGTAGAACGCGACGAACGGAGGGGGTGCGCGCAGTGCATCCAGGCAACCGGCGTCGAGCGCATTCGGATCGGGTCGGTCGAGGAACTGGGCGAGCAGGCGCGGCAGGCAGCCAGTGGCGAAGATCGCGTGACCCTGGCCCTTGAGCACCAGGTGACGGGCCTGATTCAGGTGCTTGGCCACGGCATCGCCGTAGCGTGGCGGGGTGACCGGATCGAGTTCGCCGGACAGCAGCAACACCGGTGTGTCGCCGGTCAGCGGTTGTCGGAACGCCGGGTCGCGCACGCCGCGCGGCCAGACTTCGCATTGCGACCGGGAAAAACCGATCAGCTCGTTGCCGAGCACGGTGTTTTCGTCGGCCGGGTCGGCGACCAGTTCGTCGGCATCCTCGTTGCACATCACCGACAACTGCATGCCGTGATGGATCTGCTCGCCGAGCGAGCCCATGATCAGCCGGGCCTGGGCCATCAGTGGCTCGTAGCGTCCGGCGGCAGCTTCGCTCAGGGTCAGCGGCAGGGTCGAGGCGGTGTTCGGGGCGTAGGAGAACATCCGCGCCACGCCAACCAGGTGACCGCGTGCGAAACGTTCGCGGCGTAGTTCACCGCTGGTCGGGTCGCGGTATTCGACGTCCGGTCCTTCTTCGATCGCCAGCAGCGTGTCGAGGTGTTCGCGCGGGTCGCCGAGGCGGTCGAGGCATTCGGGTACCGACCGACAGCGCTCGAAGTGCATGTCCAGCGCGGCTTCCAGATTGCGGGCATGCTCGGCACCCAGCACCAGGTCGTTCGGCACCACGCCATCGAGCACCACGGTTCGGGTGTGTTGCGGATAACGCCGGGCATAGTGCTGGGCGACCCGGGTGCCGTAGCTGACGCCGATCAGATTGATCCGTTCGGCGGCGAGTGCGGCCCGCACGGTGTCGAGATCGTCGATCGCTTCCCCGGTGCCGTAGAAGCGCAGATCGGCCTGTTCGGACAGGGCATCCCGGCACTGTTCGGCAAAACTGCGCATGGCAGCTTCGGACGGTGGATCGGCCTCGTCGAACGCGGCCGGTCGGCCCTCGGCATCGCGGCAGACCAGCGGATGGGAGCCGCCGGTGCCGCGCTGATCGACCAGGATGACGTGGCGGCGCTTGCGAATCTCATCGAGCGCGCGTGCCGATGCGACGAAGGCATCGCGTGCCGCCTGACCCGGTCCGCCGGCCAGCATGAACACCGGATCGGGTTCGGCTTCGCCGCGTGCCGGCAACCAGGCGATGGCGAGATCGATCTGGCGACCATCCGGCGCGGCACGATTCTCGGCGACCGACAGGCTGGCACACTGTGCCTCGATGGCGGTGGCGGCGAACGCCGGGGCGAGCGTGCAGGGTTGGAAGTCGAGGTTGCCGAGCGTGCGTGCCTGGCCATCGCTGGCGATCAGGACGGTCAGCAGGAGCAGCCAGACCGGCAGGCGCGACGGTCGGCAGAGTGAAGACGGGCGGAATCTGTTCATGCGGTGTCCTCGGTGAAGAAAACGGCTTCGATGCTCGACCCGAACTCGCGCGCCAGTTTGAAGGCGAGCGGCAGGCTCGGGTCGTACTTGTCGGTTTCGATGGCATTGATGGTCTGTCTGGAAACCCCCAGACGTTCGGCCAAGGCCGCTTGTGACCAGCCGCGTGCCTCGCGCAACTCGCGCACCCGGCTCTTCATCGGTAGCGCCGTCCGACCCACTGGCGGGTGAGGCCGTAGGCCAGCCACAGGGCCGGGAAGGTCCAAGCCAGCACCGCCTGACCGCTGGGAGCGATCAGGTCGGCCATGGCCAGCAGGGACAGGGTCAACGCGGCCAGACCGATCGCCAGTGAACTGATCGCGATCGCTTCGAGATCGATCCGGCGCTGCATTTCATCGCGTGCCAGCACGCCGCGCACCACGATCCGGATCAGCCACACGATCGCCGGCACCGGCAGCAGGGCGACCGCCACCCGCAGCGCCATGTGGGCTTCGGCCAGCGGTTGTTCGAGCAGCCAGGCCGCCAGGTAGACCGAGCCCAGATAGCACAGCCCGGAAAGCAGGAAGGATCGGCGATCGGCAGGGGTGGGGCAGGGCACGACGCACTCCACATGTCAACAATGCTTGACATGGTGGCGGGAGTGCTGGTGAATGTCAAGTGTGCTTTACATCCGACCGGTCACGGTCATATTCATCTGGAGCTGACGTATTTCTCGCGTCGGATGCGCGGTACGGGCAGACCGGCGTTCTTCAGCGTCTCGAAGCAGGCATCGACCATGTTCGGATTGCCGCACAGGTAGGCGATGTCGCCCTCGGGGTCGGGTGCCAGTGCCGACAGGTGATCCTGGACATAGCCCTTGCGATCGTCGGGCCGTGCGACATCCGGCATCACCCGGCTGAAACAGGCGATGAAGCGGAATCCGGGGGTGGTTTCGGCGAACCGGACGAACTCGGCGCCGTACAGCAGTTCGTCCGGGGATCGGGCGCCGAACAGCAGGATGACCTCGCAGCCGCGATCGACGATTGCCCGACGCAGTGAAGGCAGCATCGCACGATAGGGCGTGACGCCGGTGCCGGTAGCGATCAGCAGATAGCGCCGATTGTGGTCGCTCGGCATCAGGCAGAAGCGACCGAACGGACCACTGGCCTCGATCGTGTCGCCCTCGGCGAGTCCGGCGAACAGTTCGGTGGCGGCGCCTCCGGAGACATAGCTGACCGCGATCTCGATGGGGTCGGCCAGGTCGGCAGTGCCGTCGCGGACGGTAGCGATCGAGTAGCTGCGCTTGGTCGGCTTGCCATCGGCATAGCTGAAATGCACCTGGAGAAACTGTCCGGGGATGAAGTCCAGGGCCGAGCCGTCGGCGCGCACGAAGGCCAGGTGACGGACACTGGCGGCCAGCATGTGCGAAGCGACCAGCTTGAGCGGGAAATGTTCGGGCACGATGACTCCGGGAGGTAGCGTGGCTGCAATTGGAGAAGGCCATCCGACCGCAGCAGGCACGGCCGGGGTCACCGGCATCCGGTGCCTTGCCGCTGCGCCGTGGACCGATGGCCGACAGATATACTAAAGCGCTCGCGCCCGGCCGTCCGCTCCCGCCCGGCCATCCGTACCGGAATGATCATGACCACCGCTCCCGCCCTGGAGGTCGAAGACCTTCGCAAGACCTACGACAATGGCACGGAAGCGCTCAAGGGCGTTTCGCTGTGCGTCGAGCCCGGTGACTTCTTCGCCCTGCTCGGTCCCAACGGGGCCGGAAAATCGACCCTGATCGGCATCGTCAGCTCCCTGGTCAATGCCAGCAGCGGCCGCATTTCGACCTTCGGCATCGATCTCGCCCGGCAACGCCAGCGGGCCATGCAGATGATCGGTCTGGTGCCGCAGGAGATCAACTTCAATCTGTTCGAGAAGCCGATCGACATCCTGGTCAACTATGCCGGTTTCTACGGCGTGCCGCGTCGCGAGGCGATCGCGCGTGCCGAGCAGGAGCTGCGCTCGGCGCAACTGTGGGACAAGGCCCAGGGCATGAGTCGGATGTTGTCCGGCGGCATGAAGCGGCGACTGATGATTGCTCGGGCGATGATGACCCGGCCTGGGCTGCTGATCCTCGACGAGCCGACCGCCGGGGTCGATATCGAAATCCGCCGAGGCATGTGGAAGACCCTGCGCCGGATCAACGAGTCCGGCACCACCATCATCCTCACCACCCATTATCTCGAAGAGGCCGAGACCCTCTGTCGCAACCTGGCGATCATCGACCACGGCCGGATCATCGAGAACGGGCCGATGAAGAGCCTGCTCGCCAAGCTCGATATCGAGTCGTTCGTGCTCGATCTGGAAGCGCCGATCGGCGAGACCCTGCCAAGCCTGGACGATGTCCGGATCGTTGCGGTCGATGGCAGCACGCTGGAAGTGGAAATGCCACGCACGATGACACTGAACCGGGTCTTCGAGGCCCTCGACCGATCGGGCATCCGGGTGCGCTCGATGCGCAACAAGGCCAACCGCCTGGAGGAACTGTTCCTCCGGCTGACCGGCGATGCCAGGGAGGCGGCATGACCGGCATGGCGGGCCACACCCTGATCGCGCTGTACACCATCGTTCGCCGCGAACTGGTGCGGATCATCCGCATCTGGGGCCAGACCCTGGTGCCGCCGGCGATCACCATGACCCTGTACTTCCTGATCTTCGGCACCCTGATCGGGCGCCGGATCGGCGACATGGGGGGGTTCGACTACATGGATTTCATCGTTCCCGGTCTGGTGATGATGAGTGTGATCCAGAACAGCTATGGCAACATCAGTTCCAGCTTCTTCGGCGCCAAGTTCGGTCGCCACATCGAGGAACTGCTGGTGGCACCGCTGGCGCCGTGGGTGATCCTGTCCGGGTATGTGCTGGGTGCGGTGCTGCGCGGTCTGGTGGTCGGTCTGATCGTGCTGGCGATCGCCGCTCTGTTCACCCGGATCAGTGTGCCGCATCCCCTGGTCGCGCTGGCCACCCTGCTGCTTGGTGCCACGATCTTCTCACTGGCCGGCTTCGTCAATGCCGTCTATGCCAAGCGTTTCGACGATATCGCGATCGTGCCGACCTTCGTACTCACTCCGCTGACCTATCTCGGGGGCGTGTTCTACTCGGTCGAACTGCTCCCGGACTGGGCCGAGACCATCAGCCACGGCAATCCGATTCTGTACGTGGTCAATGCCTTCCGCTATGGCTTGCTGGGCGTCAGCGATGTGCCGCTGGCCACCGCCTTTGCCGTGATGTTCGGGTTCGTCGCGGTACTGACCTGGGTCGGCCTGCACCTGTTGCGCAAGGGGGTCGGTCTCCGGACCTGATCTGCCCGTGAGCGATTATCGACGGCTGTTCGTACCCAAGCTCTGGAGCGCGCTGGCTCAGGGCTATGGCAGCCGCGACCTGCGTGCCGATGCCATTGCCGGGATCACTGTTGCCATCGTCGCTCTGCCGTTGGCGATGGCGATCGCGATCGCCTCCGGTGTGGCGCCGGAGAAGGGGTTGCATACGGCGATCATCGCCGGTCTGCTGATTTCGGTGCTGGGTGGCTCGCGCTTCCAGATCGGTGGTCCGACCGGTGCATTCATCCCGGTGGTCTACGCCATCATCGTCGCCCACGGTTTCGATGGCCTGGTGCTGGCGACCCTGATGGCATCGGCGATCCTGATCGTGGCGGCCCTGCTGCGGGTCGGCACCTTGATGAAGTACATGCCGCAGCCGCTGATCACCGGCTTCACGGCCGGCATCGCGGTGATCATCGCCGCCAGCCAGCTTCCGGAACTGATCGGTGTCGCCATCCCCGATCTGCCGGCCGATGTCCTGCCCAAGCTGGCGGCCATCTGGCAGCACCGCGCAGGCTTCAATCCCTGGGCCTTGGCGATCGCGGTCGGTTGTGCGCTGGCGATCGTCGGCCTGCGTCGAACGGCGCCAAGTACACCCGGTTTCCTGATCGCGGTGCTGGTGGCCTCGGCGCTGACCGCCGCATTCGATCTGCCGATTGCGACGATCGGTTCCCGCTTCGGTGGCCTGCCGAGCGCGTGGCCGGATGTCGCCTTGCCGGCTTTCGATCTGGCGCGCCTGGTCGAGCTGCTGCCAGCGGCATTCACCATCGCCTTTCTGGCCGGGGTCGAATCGCTGTTGTCGGCGGTGGTCGCCGATGGCATGAGCGGTGGTCGCCATCGGTCCAACGCCGAACTGCTGGCCCAGGGCGTGGCCAATGGTGCCAGCGCCCTGATCGGCGGCCTGCCGGCGACCGGCGCGATCGCCCGCACCGCCACCAACATCCGGGCTGGCGCACGGACACCGATGGCCGGCGTGCTGCATGCCCTGTTCATCCTGCTGTTCGTGCTGCTGGCTGCCGATCTGGCTGTCTATGTGCCGCTGCCGGCGCTGGCCGGTGTGCTGCTGGTGGTTGCCTGGAACATGAGCGACCACGCCCACTTCCGCCACACCCTGAGCGCACCGAAGGGCGATCGGCTGGTGCTGCTGCTGACCTTCGGTCTGACCGTGCTGGTCGATCTGACCCTGGCGATCGAGGTCGGCATGGTGGTTGCCGCGTTCGCCTTCATGCATCGGATGGCCGGCGTGGTCGAAGTCGGTGCCGGGGTGCGGATGATCGATGCTGCCGAGGACGAACTGGCACCGTCGCCGGGCAGCCACCAGCGCGAGGATTTGCCGGCCGATGTCGAGGTATTCCAGATCAGCGGACCGCTGTTCTTCGGTGCCGCCAACCGACTCGACAACGTGCTCGATCAGTTCTACCAGCCGCCCCGGGTGTTCATCCTGCGCATGCGTCTGGTGCCGATCATCGATGCCAGCGGTGTCCATGCCCTGTCCTCGCTGCTGGAACGTTGCCGACGCAAGGGCATCGTGCTGATCATTTCCGGCTTGCAGCCGCAGCCGCGTCGGGTGCTGGCCCAGATGCGCCTGCATCCCGCGCCGGATGCCCTGCATTTCGTCGATCGTTTCGACTCGGCGGTCGCCCTGGCGCGCGAACTGACCACGGGTTGAGCCGGTCTCGCCACCGCTGTGGCAGGCAGCTCCGGCAGCCCCGAAGCCGGCCGGACAGCGCAACAACCGGGCCAATCGCCCTGCGCTGGTAAACTTTGCGCCTCCCCGACGGCCAGTGAAGGCCATCCATTCGTTGCCTGGAGCACCCCCCGATGTCCGCCCTCCCCGTTCCCCCGATCGACCTCGACTACAGCCTCGAAGACAAGTACCGGCGTGACACTGGCCGGATCTATCTGTCCGGGGTCCAGGCACTGGTCCGCCTGCCGATCATGCAGCGGCTCAGGGACAGTCGTGCCGGTCTGAATACCGCTGGCTTCATCAGCGGTTATCGCGGCTCGCCGCTGGGTGGCTTCGATCTGGAACTGTGGCGGGCACGCAAGCACCTCAGTGATGCTCGGGTGGAATTCAAGCCCGGACTCAACGAAGACCTCGGCGCCACCATGGTCTGGGGCACCCAGCAGGTTGGCTTGTGGCCGGGTGCCACGGTCGATGGCGTGTTCGCGATGTGGTACGGCAAGGGTCCGGGGGTCGATCGCTGCGGGGATGTGTTCAAGCACGGCAATGCCGCCGGTGCGGCACCGCGCGGGGGAGTGCTGTGTCTGGCCGCCGACGATCACGCCTGCCGCAGTTCGACCCTGCCGCACGGTTCGGAACTGGAATTCGTCTCGGCGATGATGCCGGTGCTGAACCCGGCCGGTGTCCAGGACATCCTCGACATGGGTCTGCTCGGCTGGGCGATGAGCCGGTTCACCGGTCGCTGGGTCGGCTTCAAGACCATCGCCGAGACGGTCGAGTCCTCGGCGTCGGTCAGCGTCGATCCGCATCAGCTCGATATCGTGGTTCCGGATGATTTCGTGTTGCCGCCGGGTGGTCTCAACATCCGCTGGCCGGATCCGCCGCTCGATCAGGAAATGCGCCTGCACCGCTATGCCGTCGCTGCCGCCATCGCTTTCGCCAGAGCCAACCGCATCGATCGCACCGTGATCGATGCGCCGCGTGCTCGGCTGGGCATCGTTACCACCGGCAAGAGCCACCTCGACACCCTCCAGGCGTTGGAATACCTCGGCCTCGATCGCCGCGCCTGCGAGGACATCGGCATCCGCGTCTACAAGGTCGGCATGACCTGGCCGCTGGAGCCGACCGGCATCCGCGAATTCGCGCGCGGGCTGGAAGACATCATCGTGGTCGAGGAGAAGCGCAGCTTCATCGAGTCGCAGATCAAGGAGCAGATGTACAACTGGGATCGTGCCACCCGTCCGAGCGTGGTCGGCAAGTACGACGAATCCGGCGAGTGGATCCTGCCGTCCACCAATGAACTGACCCCGGCCATGATCGCCCAGGTGATTGCCCGTCGGCTGGCTCGTTTCCACGAGTCGGAAACCATCCGCCGCCAGCTCGCCTTCATGGACGCCAAGGAGAAGGAACTGGCCCTGCCGCGTGCCAACTTCCCGCGCGTGCCGCACTACTGCGCCGGCTGTCCGCACAACACCTCGACCCGGGTGCCGGAGGACTCGCGTGCGCTGGGTGGCATCGGCTGCCATTACATGGTCACCTGGATGGACCGGCGTACCGACACCTTCACCCACATGGGTGGCGAGGGCGTCACCTGGTGCGGCCAGGCGCCGTTCACCGAAACCGGGCATGTCTTCCAGAATCTCGGCGACGGCACCTACTTCCATTCCGGCTCACTGGCGATCCGCCAGGCGATCGCCGCCAAGGTCAACATCACCTACAAGATTCTCTACAACGACGCGGTCGCGATGACCGGTGGCCAGCCGGTCGATGGTGTGCTGACCGTTCCCGACATCGCTCATCAGATGCGCGCCGAAGGGGTGGCCACGATCGTGGTGGTGTCCGACGACATCGAGAAGTGGTCCGATCGCTCGCGCTTTCCCGAGGGCGTCGAGTTCCATGATCGCGATCGGCTCGACGAAGTCCAGCGCCGACTGCGGGAAGTCCCCGGCGTGTCGATCCTGATCTACGACCAGGTCTGTGCCACCGAGAAGCGGCGTCGCCGCAAGCGTGGCAAGCTGCCCGACCCGAACCGGCGGGTGGTGATCAATTCCCTGGTCTGCGAAGGCTGTGGCGATTGCGGGGTCAAGAGCTTCTGCGTCGCCGTGCTGCCCAAGGACACCGAGTACGGCCGCAAGCGCGAAATCGACCAGTCCAACTGCAACAAGGACTTTTCCTGCGTCAAGGGATTCTGCCCGAGCTTCGTCACCGTCGAGGGCGGCCGCCTGAAGCGGCGCAGCGGTGCCGGTCCGGAGCTGACCGCCCGACTGCAAACCCTGCCCGATCCGGTGTTCCGCAGTGCGCTCGATCGACCGTGGAACATCCTGATCACCGGCGTCGGTGGCACCGGCGTGGTCACCATCGGCGCCCTGCTCGGCATGGCCGGGCACCTGGAAGGCAAGGGCGCCACCGTGCTCGACCAGACCGGACTGGCCCAGAAGGGCGGTGCGGTCACCACCCACGTCCGCATCGCCGCCACGCCTGCCGACATCCATGCCGTGCGGATCGCGGCCGGCGAAGCCGACCTGGTGCTCGGTTGCGACATGGTCGTGGTCAACGACTACTGGGCGCTGTCCAAGGTCCGTGCCCAGCGCAGCCAGGTCGTGCTCAACACCTATCAGGCCATGCCCGGTCGATTCACCATGCATCCGGACATGCGTTTCCCGGCGGCCGAGATCGTCAATGCCGTCCGACTCGCCCTGGCGGGTGAGGAACCGATGCGGATCGATGCCACCGGCCTCGCCACCGCCCTGATGGGTGACGCCATCGCCAGCAACCTGTTCATGCTCGGCTATGCCTGGCAGCAGGGCCTGGTGCCGGTCTCGCATGCTGCCCTGATGCGGGCGATCGAACTCAACGGCGCCGCCGTCGAGATGAACAAGACCGCGTTCGCCTGGGGTCGGCTGGCCGCGATCGACCTGCCGGCCGTGATCGCCGCCGCCGGTCGCCAGCGCGCGCCGACTCAGGCGGCCATGGCCGCGCCCTTGGACGACGAAACCCTGTCGGCCGACCTCGACCAGCGCATCGCTCGCCGCCAGGCGTTTCTCAGCGATTACCAGAATGCCGCCTATGCCGAGCGCTACCGCGCCCTGGTCGATCGTGTCCGGCAACATGAGAGCGCTTGCGTCCCCGGTGCCAGCGCGCTGACCGAGGCAGTCGCCCGTTACGCCTTCAAGCTGATGGCCTACAAGGACGAGTACGAAGTCGCCCGGCTGTACACCCGTGGCGAGTTCATCAAGCGCATCGAAGACCAGTTCGAGGGCGACTATCGGCTGCACTTCAACCTGGCACCCCCGCTGCTGGCCAAGCGAGATGCCCAGGGCCATCTGATCAAGCGCGAATACGGCCCCTGGGTGTTCAGGGCCTTCAAAGTGCTGGCCCGGCTCAAGGGCCTGCGCGGCAGTGTGTTCGACCCGTTCGGCTACACCGCCGAGCGCCGCGAAGAGCGTCGGCTGATCGAGGACTACTTCGCCACCATCGAGCAACTGCTGACCGGCCTGAATGGCGACAACCACGCCCTCGCGGTGGAGATCGCCAGCGTGCCCGAGCATATTCGCGGCTTCGGCCACGTCAAGGAAGCCCACCTGGCCAAAGCCAAGGCCGAGCGCGAAAACCTCCTGATGCGCTGGCACGCCGGCCCGGTCCAACTCGACCACGCCGCCTGAGCGCCGCCCCGCATCGTGCCGGGCGGGCGCGATGATGGCCATCGGCACAGCGGCATCGCCCTTGATCGACCGGTCAGGCCATCAGGGGCCAGTCCGGACGATCGATGGTCAATTTTCTACTAATTTACATATAAATTAGTAGAAACCTGCGCAGTACGACCCATGTCGCGGCCCCAGCGCCTGCGCGACCGCGCCACAAACTTGGCCATGGCCTGTCAATTCTCTACTAATTTTGATGTAAATTAGTAGAAACCTGCCTGCGGCCGTGTACATGAAACTGCCTCTAAGCCCACCCCGCCTGGAGTCGATCATCCAGGATCGGCTCGGCGACTATGTCAGCGTGCTCGCGCGCGGCATCGGGCCGGAAGTGGCCGGGGTGTACCTGCACTGGGATCGGCTGCGTCACCTCAACCCGCCCGAAGGACTCGATCACGACCTCTGGTGGCTGGCCATCCGCCAGGCCCGGCAGGCGATCGCCAAGCGCTTGCCGCTGCATGACACGCAGGGCCGCGCCTTCGCCGTATCGGTGACCGATTCGCTGCACCGGCGCCTGCACTTCCTCGATCGCGAGGCCGCCGGCTCGATCCTCGGCCTCAGCCCGGACGATGGCCGCAACGAGCGCGATCGCTACCTGATCCGCTCGCTGATCGAGGAGGCCATGACCTCAGCCCAGCTCGAAGGCGCCTCGACCACCCGCGAAGTCGCCAAGGACATGCTGCACAGCGGCCGGCAACCGCGTGACACCAGTGAACAGATGATCTACAACAATTACCTCGCCATGCGCCAGCTCCAGGATTGGCGCCAGCACACCTTGACACCGGAGGCGGTGTTCGAGATTCACCGCCTGCTGACCCAGGACACCCTCGACGACCCGGGTGCCGCCGGTCGGTTCCGGCGCGCGGACGAAGCGATCAGGGTCTACGACCACCGTGATGGCACCATCCTGCACGAGCCGCCGCCGGCCGACCAGTTGCCCAGGCGGCTGCGCGCGCTCTGCGACTTCGCCAATGCCGCCGATGGTGAGGACTTCCTGCATCCGGTGTTGCGTGGCATCGCCCTGCACTTCCAGCTTGGCTACGACCACCCCTTCGTCGACGGCAATGGCCGCACCGCCCGCGCCCTGTTCTATTGGTCGATGCTGCGCAGCGGCTACTGGCTGACCGAATACCTGTCGATTTCCAGCGTGCTCAAGAAGGCGCCCAGCCAGTACGCCCGCGCCTTCCTGTACACCGAGACCGACGGCGCCGACCTCAGTTATTTCGCCGATCACCAGTTGCAGACCCTGGAGGCAGCGGTCAATGGCCTGCGCGACTATGTCGCCCGCAAGACCCGCGAGCGCCAGCAGGCTGAAACCCTGCTCAAGCCAAGCTCGGCATTCGGCGCCCGATTCAATCACCGGCAGCGCGAGCTCCTGCTCGACGCCCTGCGTCATCCCGACAAGCACTACCGGATCGCCATCCACCAATCGGAACAGCGGGTTACCTACCAGACCGCCCGCACCGACCTGCTCGGCCTGGAATCGGCCGGATTGCTGCAACGGCAGCAACGCGGCAATGCCTACGTCTTTCGGCCGGTTGCCAACCTGGCCCAGCGCCTGGAACACGACTGAATCACCCGGCCTCAGCGCAGACTGGCCAATGGCAGCCGCGCGAAGTGACGCTCGATGCTGGCGCGGGTCGCCTGGTCATAACCGAATTCGCCCGAACCCGCGACCCATGCACCCCGGATCGTCTCGACCGCAGCACGCACCTGCTCCAACAGCGGGTCCGGATCGAGGCCGATCCGCTGCGCCAAGCGTCGAAACGAGGCCAGACCGACATCCTGCCAACGCTTGGAACCCGCCAGATTCAGTGCCAGGCTATCGTCGAAGCGGTAATGCACGGTCGCTACCAGATCGTAGGCTGGCGACAGCGCCGCCCGCACCCCGTCCGGATAGACCAATGACCAATTCTTGTGGTGGGCATCGCCATTGCCCGACAGCACCACGAATACCAGCCGACGGATGAATTCCGCCAGATCCGCCGGTCCGGTCAGGGCGCGAATCAGGTTGGCCAGGGTTTCGTAGTTGTGACGGCGATACTTGTCTTCCGGATACAGCCCGAGCACCTGCGCGAAATCTTCCATGTGGATGCGTGTGCCATCGGCGCCACGGTCGAATCGACGAATCGCCAGCGCCCAAGGCTCGGGAGAGTGGCGCAGGCTGTCCGGCAGACCATCGATGTCGGTCACGGCGACCCGTTCGATGTCCGGTACCGCGATGCCGCAGGCCCGCGCCCAGGACAGAGTCGCGTATTCGTTTTCCGGCACGCCGGGAAAGCGGGCATCGGGCAGCTTGACGATCCAGTCGCCACCCCGGCCGGACACCGGCACGGTCAGGCCGCGATCGTGGCGCCGAGCAGAGAACTTCAACTGCACGCCGGCCAGGGAAAAATGCCAGTCGTCGGTTTCGTCGAGGGGCTCGCCCTTGGCGTCCGCCAGTACCTCATGACCGTCGTCATCGTCGAGCGCGTCCGGCGTGGTCTTGGCCATGATCCGCACGGCGCCAGGCAGATCGTCGCCCAGCCGCGCCAACAGAAAGAACTCACGACTGGAATGTACCCCGACCTGGTTGGCGACCAGCTCGCGCAATGGCCCCTCTGGCAGCAGATTGGAAAACCAGGCCGGCACCCGTGCCCGTGTCTGGTAGTTGCGGTCGAGGTCGTCGAGAAACGCCTGACCCAGCACCGGTCGCGGATAGCGTTCTCGGTACGAGGTCAGAAATCGGAACTGCGTGCCATCGTTGCGATTGCGCGACAGTATCCCGACCTCGACATCGCCCAGCAGGACACGCAGGGTCGCGATGTCGGTCATTCAGACACCTCCTCGGGCACGATCAGGTCGGCGATGGCAGGCCGATCGGTTTCCCGCCAACGAGCGCGGCGATCAAAGAACGCCCGGAAGTGAGCATTCAGGGTTTTCGCGCGCAGCTCAAGGAAACGCGGATGATCGTCCCTGCGCAGCGCCGCCATTGCCGGTTCGGAAATACCATGCGATTGCAGGATCGCCGGATCCTCCACCGCCAGCAGCAACCGGCGCAGCCCGCGTCGGGAAGGGTGTGCCAGCCGATTGGCCGATGACGTGAAGAGTTCGGATGAGGGCTTTTGGGGTGGCTTGAGGATGGCCGGAACCGGCAAGGCGCCGTTGCTGTCGTCGAACGCCTTCGCCAGATCGAGAGCTGCACCGGTTTCCAGGTCGCGTGGTTTGAGATCGAGCAAGGCCAGGGTTTGCAGTTTGCTGGTGGCGAATCGGAAATTGAACACGCTGTCCGCTCGCGGCCAGGTGTCACCGGCGTCAGGGATCGGGTCGAGCATACCGGCGATGGATTCGGCTTCACTCTCGCCGATGCGAGCGAGCATCTTGCGGGTTGATACCGTTTCACCCTTGTGGGCGCCACCGAGGATGCCACGCCAGAGCCAGCGGACCAGAAGTTCCCGCGTGCGTGGGCTCGGTGTCGGATGCAGATGAAAGAACTTGCCGAGCGTGACCAGAGGCTGTTTATGGGGCAGCAGAGCGTAGTGTGGGATCTCGCCATCCTGCTTGACGAATTGCACGACTCGGGCTGCTGCTTCAGCCGTCACCGTGTAGGCACCTTCGATCGAGGTCTCGTCGAGTCGCAGCGGGCCGCCACCGCCGGGTTCAGCGAAATCCTTGCCTTGCAGCACGCGCAGCAATTTGTAGAGCAACTCCTCATCGACCCGTCCGAAACCAAACTGTTCCAGTTCGGTGGCGATCTCCCGGATGGTTGCCGGCTGACTGCCTGAGCGACCGCCGTGCAGCGCGTCGAAGACTTCGTTGGCTTCGAGCCCCTTACCGGCAGAGTTGGTGCGCCCGAAGATTTCCCGCAGCGTCGTCTCGCTGGACGAGCGCACCAGATAGGCAGGAATTTCGTATTCACGTATGCGTTTGCCGAGCAGAAAGGCTTTTTTTCGCCGTAACTCATCTTGGGCGGCTGCCTGGAAGGCCCATTGCATCAGTTTTTCGGCATCCAGTACGACGGTCATCGGCAGCCAACGCGCGGGCTCGGCCTGGCGACTCGAAAGGCGTGGTGGTGCGACGAACTCCGATTGGTCCAGATCGAAATACAGCGCGAATTCGTCGGCATCGGGCTGCTCTGCCAGCAGCACACGGGCCAGCGAGACGATACGCTGCTGACCATCGACAACCCAGAGCGCATCCGAACGCTCCGGGGCATCGATCGCGATCGGGCCGAAGTGCATCGTCCCCGGACCCGCGCGGGTTTCCCAGAACAACAGCGTACCGATCGGGTAACCGCGATAGATGCTGTCCAGCAGCTTGCTCGCGTCGGAACGCTGCCATTTCAGGGGGCGCTGAAAATCCGGTATCCGAACCTTGCCGGCCCTGACCTCGGCCAACAGATCATCGACCTTGTAGCTACGCGCTTCCGGACGCCGTTCGAGTGGCTCGACCGGTGGCTCGATCGCGGGGTCATGGGTATTCATGGTGAGCTCCTCGCACCCGCTGGGAACTATAGCCCGGAATGTCGGCATGGCGAGGGCGACGGTCGATCCGATGTGCGTACTGGGGTGACGGTCATCTGCTCATGGCGCTTCGGTGAGCGACCGACACTCGCATCCCGGCCAGCGAACCAGTACGCTCGCGAATGGCATCGCCCGGACCATCGGTCGGCCGATGCCGATCCGGCTGGTCGGTTGCCCATGAATCCTCCGATTCGCCTGGCCAGCGGATGTGAACCCGATGACTCGAACAAGGACCAGGAAGATGAAATCACCCGCACGAAGCCGTTCCCGACTGCTGTCCCGCGATCGATTGGTCGCCGCCATTGCCATTGCCCTGCTGGCTGGCAGCGCCCAGGCCCAGACTCAGGCACCGGCCGATGACCAGGACAAGGCCCGCGCCCGCGCGCTCGACGAAGTCATCGTCACCGGAACGCGCGTCACCGATCGCACGGTGGCCGAATCGCTGTCACCGATCGATGTGTTGTCGGTCGATCGCCTGGAGGAGCTGGGCACCAGCGAACTGATCCAGTCGCTGTCGCGTACCGTTCCCTCGTTCACCCTGCCGCACACCTCGATCACCGATGGTTCCGATCACGTCCGACCGGCGCAGTTGCGCGGCCTGGCGCCCGATCAGACCCTGGTGCTGGTCAATGGCAAGCGTCGCCACACCACCGCCATCGTCAATGTCAACGGCAGTCTCGGTCGCGGCTCCTCGCCGGCCGACCTGAATGCCATTCCGTCCAGCGCCATCGCCCGCATCGAAGTGCTGCGCGACGGTGCGGCCGCTCAGTACGGCTCCGATGCCATCGCCGGTGTCATCAACGTCGTGCTCAAGGATGCCGACTCCGGCCACGGTGTCGATTACCGCTACGGCGAGTTCGACAAGGGCGATGGCGAGCTCAACGTGGTTTCCGGTTTCACCGGCCTCGGCTTCGGCGATGACGGTTTCGTCGCGCTGGCCGCCGAATACCGCGATCGCAATGCCACCAACCGCTCCCGCCCTGACCCGCGCCAGCAGTTCCCGCTGATCAATGGCCAACCCGATCCGCGCGAGGCGACCTTCGATCGGCTCAATCATCGCTTCGGCGATGCCGCCGTCGAGGACAAACTGTTCTTCCTCAATGCCGGGCTGCCGTTCAACGATGCCGTCGAAGCCTACGCCTTCGTCAACTACAGCGAGCGTGAAGGCAACTCGGCCGGCTTCTTCCGTCGTGCGCTCGATGCCCGCAATGTGCCGGCCATTCATCCGGAAGGCTTCCTGCCGCTGATCCTGTCCGACTCCGAGGACTTCTCGGCCTTCGGCGGCGTGCGTGGCACGGTGGGCGAGTGGGACTGGGACTTCAGCGTCGGCTACGGTGGCAATACGTTCGACTTCAATGTCGGCAACAGCGTCAATACCGACCTGGGGGCCGCCAGCCCGACCAAGTTCTTCGCCGGCACCCTGGAGAACAGCCAGACCACGGCCAATCTCGACTTTCGGCGTGGTCTCGACCTCGGTCTGGCCTATCCGGTCAATCTGGCGGTCGGCGCCGAGTACCGCAACGAAGGCTACGAGATCAAGCCCGGCCAGCCGGAGAGCTTCTTCGGTACCGGTTCCCAGGTGTTTCCCGGCTTCGCACCCAACAATGCCGTCGATGCCTCGCGCCACAACTGGTCGGCCTATGTCGATCTGGAAGCCGACCTCACCGACCGCCTGAGTGCCAGTGCCGCCGTCCGCTACGAGGATTACACCGACTTCGGCACCACCGCCTCGTGGAAGCTGTCCGGCCGTTTCGCGGCCACCGACACCCTGGCCCTGCGCGCCACCGTCAGCACCGGCTTCCGGGCACCGTCGCTGTCGCAGCAGTTCTTCTCGACCACCGCCACCAATTTCATCGGCGGCGTGCCGTTCGAGGTGCGCACCTTCCCGGTGTCCGACCCGGTCGCCATCGCCCTCGGTGCCGAACCGCTGGATGCCGAGGAATCGTTCAACGCCAGCGTCGGCTTCGTCTACCAGCCGACCGAGACCTGGAGCATCACCGTCGATGGCTACCGGATCGCGATCGATGACCGCATCGTGTTGTCCGGCAACCTCACCGGCGATGCCGTGCGCGCCTTCCTGGCCAGTCAGGGCTTCGCCAACGCCAACGGCGGCCGCTATTTCACCAATGCCGTCGATACCACCACCAAGGGCATCGACGTGGTCAGCAGCACCGACTTCGACCTGGGTGCCTATGGCGAACTGGGCCTGACCGTTGCGTTCAACTACAACGAGACCGAGCTCGATCGCATCGCCCCCAACCCGGAGCGCCTGGAAGCCGTCGATCTGACCCTGCAACGGATCGATCGGGTCGAGATCGGCCGGATCACCAAGGGCACGCCGAAGACCCGCACCATCGTCGGCCTGGACTACCGTTTCGACCGGTTCTCGGCCAATCTGCGCGGCACCAACTACGGCAAGTACTCGGTGTTCAACAACAACCCGACACTCGACCAGACCTTCGGCAGCGAGATCGTGCTGGACGCTTCGCTGAGTTGGCGATTCACCGATTGGCTGAGCCTCACCGTCGGCGCCGACAATCTCACCGACGAACTGCCGGACGAAGTCCTGCCCGCCAACAGCTTCAACGGCATCCTGCCGTTCTCCGGCGGCAACAGCCCGTTCGGCTTCAATGGTCGGTTCTGGTACGGTCGCGCCAGCCTGCGCTTCTGATTCGTCTGATCGCCTTCATCCGGTTCGATCAACGTCAGGCGGCTTTGGCCGCCTGGCGTTGATCCAGCCAGTGGTCTCGATCGCCTCAGGGCCGATTCAACGACGGTCTGTCGAAGCGCGATCCGCGTGCAACCCGATGTTGGTCTCGATCAGCAAAGCCCGACCGACCGTCATGAGCCACTCACAGGATTGGTTCCAGCCCGGAGCCGAAGGCGGTCATCAGCCGGGTGTAGAGCGATTTGAACGGGACATCGACATCGGGAAAGGCGCCGACCGCCTGCCAGCAGGGTGAGCGATCGAGGTCTGGCCCCGGTTCGGCATCCGGGCATTCGGGTCGGCGCTGGTAGCTGGTGTGATAGCGGAACGGCCACAGGTCGAACACCGGCAGCCACTCGAAGACCTGGCCGATCCGATAATTGACGCCGGCCAGCAGGGGCAGTTCCGGCCGACGGGCGATCACCCAGGCATTATCCGGGGCGGCATCGATGCGAATGATCCGTTCGAGCGCTTCGGCAAATGCCCGATCCACGACCACGACCATGCTCTCGGTGTTGAAATCGTCCGAGCGTGGATCGAAGTTGTGGCTGCCGACCACCGCGATCTGGCCATCGATCACCAGCGATTTGGCATGCAGGCCGGTGCGCCGTCCGCTGCGGACCAGGGGCACCGGCCGATGCGGGGCATAGCTCGATCCCATGCGACCGGAACCGGAGCCGCTCGCCTCGAACAGCGGCGCGGCAAACCGCAGCGCGCCCGAAATCGATGTCCGCGCGCCGCGCCGCAGCGGCGCCGCCGCAAGCTCCGCGGCGACCGCATCGGCGCTTTCCGGCCCTTCGATCACGCGCCAGGGCACGACGATGTGCTGAATATGCTCGCCGGCCCATTCGACATAAGTAACGGCGACCTTGCCGTGCGCGCCTTCGCGCAGCGCCCGCAGAAACTCGCGCGACCGCAGCGCCTCGACATAGCCCTCGCGTTGCAGGGCCAGTTCGTCCATGTCCATCGAGTATGAAATGTCGACGGCGAGCACCAGTTCGACATCGACCGGTACGGCGCCGGCGCGCCTGTCGGCAAATAAATGCGGGACTTCGNNCGCCCCCCGCCACTCCGGCGGGGCTGAAGCCGGTGCCGATGGTGATGGCGATGGCACTGCGACGGTGGCGTCCGGCGATCGCGAATCGCCCTCCGGTGGCAGCCAGAGGCTCAGTGGCAATCGCTCCGGGTAGGGCTTGTATTCCCGGATGTCCATGCCCAACCGACGCAGATAGGTGCGCTTGTACTTGTGCGAGATGGCGTACACCGGCCAGGCATCGGTGGCGGCCAGGCTGTTGGTCGAGACCAGCACCTCGGGCCGGGGCTGCTTGCGGCGCAGGGCGCGAAAGGCGCGCCGCGCCGGCTTGGTCATCACCAGGTACGGGGTCTGCAACACCACCGAATGCTGTGCCGAACGCACCAGATCGCGCAACTGGGTGCCGAGTGCGACCGAGCCGGCGCTAGTCTTGTCCGGCCCGTCGGCGATGAAGCCGACCGCGCCGACCGTGAAGGCGGGTTGGCGCAGCCGTGCATCCAGCCAGTCGCGGTCGTCGGCCATGGCCGATGCCGCAACCACCCGTTCGACCCGATCGAGGCGGGGTCGCGGCAGTCGGGTCGGGCCACCGACGCTGTCGAGCACGACCTGGGCGACATCGTGCAGACGTTCGATCGGCACGGCCAGCGGATGCTGCCAGAAGCGCTCGAAGGTCTCCCCCATCGTTGCGACGCTTGGGCCGAGCACCAGCAGGTCGCGATCGCGGTAGTTGAAGTCGGGCTCCCAGTCGTAGTAGCGCGCCTGGATGTTGCGACCACCGGTGATCGCGGCGACACCGTCGATGCGCAGCAGCTTGTCGTGCATCCGCCGGTTGAAGCGCCGGAAGCAGCAGACGATGCCGGCGGCGAATTCCAGTGGCCCGGTTTCGGCCTTGCCGAAGGTCGGGTTGAACAGCCGCGTCTCGAAGTTCCGGTGGCCGCTGGCCATCACGGCCAGCAGGCTGACATCGTCCAGGCTGAACAACTGATCGACCAGGATGCGGACCCGGACACCGCGCCGGGCGGCCTGGGCGAGCTCGTTCAGCACCAGCCAGCCGACGTCGTCCTCGACGAAGATGTAGGTTTGCAGTTCGATGCTGCTGCGCGCAGCACGGATCAGGTGCAGGCGGGCGATCAGGGCATCATCGCCGCGTTCGAGCAGGGTCAGCCGGTGCTGCGGTGCGTCGGCCGGGCTCGCGGCCAGGCGATGGGCATCGTCGAGCAGGTCCGAGCGGCTCGGACACGGATCGAGCGGGCAGGCCGATGCACTCGGTCGCTGAGCGTGGGCGAGCGCTTCGGCTCGGTCCAGGCTGGCCACCGGCAACTGCGCGCAGCCAGCCAGCAGACACGCGGCCAACGCCACGAGCGATCGCAGCGGTGTGGATCGCCATCGACTCATCGTTCAACGTGGGCAGGCGTGACCGACGGCATCGGACCCGCGCAGTCGCCATGCCAGCCGACCGTCGTGCGTGCCGGACCCTGGTGCATCGGTGGTTACGGCGACCAGAACGCCGCCACCCGACCACAGCCCGGTTCGAGCGCGGCATCGACCGGTATTTCGATGACCACGATGCCGGCCGGCGGCAGACCACGGCGATCACCGGAACGGCCGGCCGTCAGCAGGGCGACCAATTCTTCGAGACCGGGGTTGTGACCGACCAGCAGAACCCGCTCGGCATCGGCGACGGCATCGAGCAAGCGGATCAGATCGCCCGGACTGGCATCGTAGATTTCCGGCTTCGGCTCGCTGGCCGGCACGGTGACGGCGGCGCGCACCGCCTCCAGGGTTGCCAGGGTTCGCTGGGCCGGCGAACACAGCACGGCGTCGATCGGGCCGCAATGTTCGGCCAACCACTGGCCGGCGGCTTGGGCTTCACGGCGACCGAGTGCGGACAGGGGCCGGTCGCGGTCGGCCTGATCGGGACCGGCGGCATCAGCATGGGCATGTCGAACAATGAGGAGTTGGCGCATGCAGGCAGCATAGCCCAGTCGCGGGTCGGACGGGGCAGATGGTGGCGTTTCGGAAATGGCGCCGATCGAATGCGTCAGCGGCTCCGCCAGCGATCCATGCGGACGATCGAGCCTGTGCCGGTCAGCCGACCTTCTTCAGCCAGCGCAGCAGCGGCCGCCAATCGGCCTGATGCTCGCGAACCTGCTCGGAACCGTAGTCGAACAGACTCTTGCCCAGACCGGTCAACAGCACATAGCACTGGCTGTCGCGCAGACGAGCGCGCAGCGGGAAAGGCCAGGACTCGATCGCGGCGATCGCGTTCTGGCTGGCCAGGGTCCAGGGCTTGAGCCGATTGCCGACCAGGCCGATCGGCAGCTTGCCCTTGGCCACGCGCGGATGCCGAGCCAATGAGTTGAGAAACGGCACGGTCGCCTCGATGTCGAGCGCCGATGGCTGCACCGGTACCACCACGGCATCGACGATGTCGAGCAGGTTGCTCAGGTGGGCGGCCATGGCGCCGGCCGGGCCATCGATGATCAAGCGCTCGGTGTCGCTCGGAATCCGTTTTTCCCAGCCGTTTCGGGTGCCGTCGATCGCCAGCACCGGATGCGCGAAACCGACCCGCTTCTCGCACCAGTGGAAGGCCGAGCCCTGGGCATCGGCATCGAGCAGCGCGGTGCGCTTGCCATCGACCGCGTAGGCGGCCGCGAGATGGGTCGCAATCGTGGTCTTGCCGGCGCCACCCTTGGAACTGGCCACCAGAACCGATCGCATCGACAGCCCTCCGGGTCGGATTCAGCCGAACGATACACCGCCCCGGCGAACGACGGAAGCGCACGCCAGGAGGGTCGATCGTGACGGTCGCGCTCAGCCGTTGCCGCCGTACAGCTTCTCGGCGCGCTGGAACAGGATCCAACTGGTGGCGATGTACTTGTCGCCGCTGGCCGGGGTATTGCCACGATGGGTGTGGGTGAAGGCCGAGGGTGCGATCAGCAGGCTGCCGGTCTTCGGCACGATCTTGCGCCGCTGGTAGAGAAATTCGGTCTCGCCCTCGCCGAAGCCGTCATTGAGGTAGATCGTCCACAGCAGGTGGCGATGCAGCGGCTCGGCGTCCGGTCCCTTGGGATACAGCTCGCAATGCCAGTACGGATAGCCACCCTTGCCGCCGCGATAGCGCTGGAGATTGATCTCGCCCGGCCGGAATACGTGTTGAGCGATGGCGCCGAGGCGCTCGTCGGGCAGACGGTCGAAGTCATCGGCCTCCAGCCGCTTGGCCACACCGGTCTCGGGATCGGCGATGCGCAGCATGAGCGGGGCGATCAGGGCATGGCGATAGCGCCGCAGATACTGGATGAAGGCGGTGAACACGGCCTGGTTCAGGCGATTCTTTGTGTCACGCCACTCCGGCCGGTCACTGAGCACGATGTCGTCGCTGTCCTTGAGGTCCGGCATGACCCCGCCCCCGACCTGACCCGGTCGGGCCTCCCGGCTCAACTCGAACAACTCGATCATCCGTTTACATTCGGCCGGACTGAGCGCATCCGGGTAGACCTCGATGAAATCGTCCTGGGCTGTGGCGTCCTGGGTCATGGCTGCATCGCGTCGGTGGGTGTCACGGCATTGTCCGGCGCCTGGGCCGATTTGCAAGTCCGCCGTCTCCGGCGCCATGCTGATCGGATGCTGGCTGCCGCATCCGCCACCCCATCCGTCATCCCGGCTGCCGAGAGCCTGCCTGGCCTGCTGGCTGCACTCGGCCTCGGCCTGTTGATCGGCGCCGTGCGCGAACGCCGCAAGCGTTCGGGCCAGGTGGTGGTCGTGGCCGGCCTGCGCACTCACGCCCTGGTCGCGGTGCTGGGTGCGGTGGCCGCCGGGTTCGGGACGGCCACCCTGGCCGTGACCGTGATCGTGATCGGCCTGTTCGCGGCCCTGGGTTATCGCTATACCGCCGCCAGCGACCCCGGTCTGACCGGTGAAGTCGCCCTGGTGCTGACCGTCCTGCTCGGCGCCCTGGCCGCCCGACAACCGGCCCTGGCGGCCGGCATCGGGGTGGTGGCGGCGATCCTGCTTGAAGCCCGCCAGGCGCTGCATCGTCTCACCCGCGACCTGCTCAGTGAGCGCGAACTGCACGATGGCCTGATCCTGCTCGCCTCGGCCCTGGTGATCTGGCCACTGCTGCCCGATCGGCCGCTCGACCCCTGGGGCAGTCTGCGTCCGGATGCTCTGTGGCGGGTGGTTCTGCTGGTCATGGCAGCCGGCATGCTCGGTCATGTCGCCTTGCGCACGGTCGGTGCCCGTTGGGGCCTGGCCCTGGCCGGGTTCTTCTCCGGCTTCGTGTCATCCACGGCGGCCGTGGCCGGGTTCGCCACCCATGCCCGCAGCCAACCCGAGCATGCCCGTTACGCCGTGGCTGCGGCGCTGTTTTCCAACCTCGCCTCACTGCTGCTGATGCTGGCCGTGGTGACCAGCGTGGCACCGGCACTGGGACGTGCAGTGCTGCCGCCACTGGCCGCTGCCGCCGCCTGTCTGCTGCTCGGCGGCCTGCTCGGGCTGGCGCGTGCGGGTGCGCACCCGGCATCGGCCGCAACCGATGGGCGAGCCTTCCGGCTCGATCATGCCGTACTGTTGACGCTGGCGATCGCCGCCGTGACCGTGCTGGCCAGTGCCGCGCGATCCGGTTTCGGTCAGCACGGTGCCCTGGCGGTGGCGGCGATCGCGGCACTCGCGGAATGGCATGCCGCCGCTGCCGGTCTTGCGCAGATGCACGCCAGCGCGACCCTGACCACCGAATCCGCACGCTGGGGTCTGGTGCTGTTGCTGGCGGCGAGCAGTTTGAGCAAATCGGCCCTGGCCTGGCTCGGTGGCGGCCGTCGCTACGGTGCCGCGATCAGCCTGGGCATGCTGACCGCGACCGCTGCCGCCGCACTCGTGCTGCTGCTGATCGGCAGCGACTGAGCGACCGCCATCGACCGGCTGCGCGTGTTCGCCGCCTGCGCAGTCCGTTCAAACGTCGCCGTCGGCCAGCCAGCCCTCGCCGGTGCCGCGTTGGATGACCCGATCATCGTCGCCGACATCGCCTGCCGCGATTGCCGGCTGCCGGGTCACCCGGTGGTAGATCGGGGTGAAGTCCGGACGGGTGGCTGCGAACAACTGCTCGAAGCCATCGATGACGAAATAGGTCTTCTGGTAGGTATCGATCCGATAACGGGTACGCATGATCCGCTCCAGATCGAAGCCGAGCCGATTCGGAGCCGGGCTTTCCAGGCAATGGATCGACTCACCCTTGGAACTGACGATGCCGGCACCGTAGATGCGCAGGCCCTCGGGCGTGGCGATCAGACCGAACTCGACCGTGTACCAGTACAGCCGGGTCAGTGCGACCAGGGCGTCGGCCCCCAGGCCATGGGCCTTGACGCCGCCGCGCCCGTAAGCGGCCATGTACTCCGCGAATATCGGATTCATCAGCAGGGGCACATGGCCGAACAGATCGTGGAACAGGTCTGGCTCGGAGATGTAGTCGATGTGCTCGGCATCGCGGATCCACCAGGTGACCGGAAAACGCCGATTGGCGAGGTGCTCGAAGAAGCACAGCTCCGGCAACAGCCCCTCGACCCCGATCAGCCGCCAGCCGGTGGTCGCGGCCAGCACTTCGTTGAGCTGATCGAACCGAGGAATGGCATCGGCACCCATGCCCATCGCGTCCTGGGCATCGAGGAACTCGCGGCAGGCCCGGCCCGGCAGGATGGTCCGCTGACGCTCGAACAACTGCGCCCAGACCCGATGATCCTCCCGGCTGTACGACTGCCAGGGCTGTTCGACCACCTTGGTCGTGTAGACCGGAACCACACCCTTGTCGGTGATCTGGTGCTCGACCCGACGCGCGGGCGCAACGCTGGCATCGGCTGGGGTCATGGCGCGGCTCCGGAGCGATGAGGTTCCACCAGTCTAAGCGTGCCAGCACGCAATGGGCTTCGATTGCTGCATGACTTATCGCCGATTACGCATTATCATTGCGTGACAGATGCGTATCCAGGCATAAAATTGCAACCATGCTCGCTCGCCTCGATCCCACCGACATCACCCTGCTGACCGTCCTGCAAACCGAGGGTCGAATCAGCAATGCCGAACTTGCCGAACGGATCGGCCTGTCCGCCTCGGCCTGTCTGCGCCGCGTGCAGCGGCTGGAGTCGGAAGGCGTGATCGCCGGCTATGCCGCCCTGGTCGATGGCAAGCGCATCGGCCTCGGCCTGGAAGCCTTCGTCCGCGTGCAACTGCGCGACCACAGCAGCGCCGTGGTCGATGCCTTCGTCGCGCGGGTCCAGCACTGGGAGGACGTGATCGCCTGCCATGCCCTGACCGGCGAGATGGACTACCTTCTGCACGTGATGGTCGAAGACCTGGAGCACTTCTCGCGCTTCCTGCTCGATCGCCTGCTCAACGATGCCGGGGTCGCCGACGTCAACAGCAGCTTCGTGCTGCGTGAAATCAAGCCGCGCCGGGCACTGCCGCTCGCCCATCTGGCCGGCACCTGAGCGGAGCCCGACGTCGGCTGCATCGGCCGACGTCGGGAAAATGATCGGGTGTCAGCGCGACCCGAAGCGCTCGCCGAAGAAATCGCCCTTGTTCCAGCGTGGCGCCCGATCGCCATCGGCAACCCGGCGACCGATTGCCGCATTCAGTCGGGCCATCTGTGCCGCCGTCGGATAATCGATCGGCAGATCGATCTGGTCCGACGGCAGGTGGTAGTGCTGGGTCAGGAAGGTTTCCGCGCGGCCGGCATGCTCGCCCTCGGCCGGCTCCAGGCCGCCCTTGAGATAGACCGCCGGGATGCCCTGGCGGATGAAGGCGAACTGATCGGAACGGATGAACACCACTTCTTCCGGACGCGGGTCGGGTGACAGGGTGATGCCCAGTGACTTCGCGGCCGCCTCGACATCGGCCTTGAGCGAACTGTGCTCGATCCCGATCGGCACCACATCCTGCTGCGGCCAGAGCAGGATCGGCATATCGATATTGATGTTGGCAACGATCGTGCCGGGCAGCCCCGGCTGGGCCGCGAAATGCTCGGCACCGAGCAGGCCCTTCTCCTCGGCGGTGACCGCCAGGAACACCTGCGAACGCCGTCCGTGCGGTTCCGCCTCGACCGCCTCGCGTGCCGCTTCGAGCAGGATCGCCACCCCGATCGCATTATCGAGCGCACCGTTGTGGATGCCGTCGCCCTCGATCTCGACACCGATTCCGACATGATCGAGATGCGCACTGTAGACCACGTGTTCACTAGCCAGACGCGGCTCGGCCCCAGCCAGGCGACCGGCGACATTGAAACTCTCGATCGGCTCCACCCGACTGCGTGAAGCCAGCACCAGACTGCCGGGCAGATCGAATGCCTCCAGCGTCCCGGCTGCGGCCTGCTCAAGCACCGCCGGCAGTTCATGCCGCGCCCCCTCGAACAGGGTCGCCGCCGCCTCCAGGCTCATCCGCGCACTGGCGCGCAGACTCGGAAACTCATCGATCGGCTCACCCTCGGCATCGCGCAGCCGCATTCCGGGGCGATCCCAGTTGCGTGCCATCCGCTGCCACGGATAACGTTCGGCCCGCGCCGGATCGGGCAGGGTCAACACCCCGACTGCACCGCGTTCGGCCAGCTCGCGCAGCTTTTCCCGCGCGGAGGAATGAAAGGCGCGCGGATCGGCCGGCAGGCTGGCCGGCGCACCACCCAGCAGCACCGCGATCTTGCCCTGCACATCCACACCCTGGAACTGATCGACCCCGAAATCCGGCGCATGCACCGCCTGACCGACGAACACCATCGGCGCCGCCACCGCGACCTCACTGCGACCGTAACTGATCCCCGGCAGGTACTCGTCCTGAAACCGGAAGGCACGGATCCGACCGTCACGGACCAACTCCAATCGCGCGCCCTCGCGCTCGATCCAGCCGCGCAGCAACGGCACCCGCTGGAGGTAGTCGCCGGCATCGCCGGCCGGCTCCAATCCGAGTGCCCGAAACCGTTCGGCAACGTAACGTGCCGCGATGTCGTAGCCGCGCGTCCCGGCCTCGCGGCCTTCCAGCAGATCATCAGCCAGAAACCGGACATCGGCCTCGATCCGGACCGCGCGCGGATCCGGCAGCACGGTCTCGGCATCGCGACCGCAACCCGCCACGGCAACGGCAACCGCAAGAACAACCCCAGGCAGCAGGCGCATGATTCACCCCCCGAAATTCAGACCAACCCGGAGTGTACCGCCCGAAGCATCGATTGGCAGCGCCGCACTGCATGGTTTCAGTCCAAAGTTGTGATGTCTCCTTTCGGCTGGAGGGGGCGTGACGAGGGGGAGTCTCACGATGGGTCACTGTGAGGTGGATCGGAGGGTGGTGGTGAAGGCGATGCCTGCACGCCCGTTGAAGCTGCGCGAAGCGGACCGCCGTTCTCCGCCACCCACCCCGCCGGAAGCCCACAGTTCCACGCTGGCGTGATGGAGCCGGGGAGAGGGTGGACCTGCGAAGCCGGCATCACCCGAACCCACTCCGTCCAGACCACCGATTCGCACCCTGCCGACCGTCGCTGGTGCAGCCGGACTCGGGCATGGCCGGGTAATCGTGCGGACTGATCTTGTCGGCAGATCCGACCGGCACGCTGGTGATCGAGTGCAATGAGCTGTGGGCGTTCAAGAACCTGCTGTCGCACTCTGCTGTTGCGGTCGATCGGGTGTACAACGCCAAGGGCGTGACGACGAACTGCGGGAGCGCGGACCAACAGCGAATCGGTCCCTGCGACATCCTGATCAACCCCGACTGGCGGGCCGCGCTGGCCGTCCTCGGAAGTCCCCGGACGGCTGTGATTGCGGGGGGTGAGGTCAGCACCGATCGCCGGGCGACGCCATGCAACGATTCCACTGCATGCCGCGCCGGCGCCAGTGTTGATCGATCGCCTGGGTGAAATCCGGGCGAACCAGCTTGGCCCGTGCGATCAGGTGCTGGGAATCCTGCTTGCGTATCACCACACCCTCCATAGGCCCATCCCGGTAACGACTCCGACCCGTGTCGATCAGGTGTTCGAGTTGCGCACGGGTGTGGTGCCCGCGCCCGAGTTCCGGGACGGTTGGCACTCCGATCGCCGCCGCCCAGGCGTTGCGGCGCTCGCAACACCAGAACCGCCCGGTCGCATGCTCGTACATGTCGAATGCCAGCCACCAATCCGGCAAGGCCGTGTAGCCGAGCGAGTGCCGCGCCGCGCACCATTCTCCGAACACGATGAACCCCGGAGTCAATGCACCTCGCAAGACGGCCGCGTGTGCCTGTAACCAAGCGGTCAGGCGCGAGAACTGCCCGGCATAGGGCGGCCGTAGATATTGGCCGCGATTCTGCACGCGCAGTCCGCCATCTGCGGCCAGGGAGATACCCAGATTCGCGCCATCGAGCTTTTCCTCGACCACCACTTCGCCGGCAAGCAGTTCATCGGCCTCGCGTGGCGACAGCAGCTTGTCGTCGCGTGGCTCGCCAGTGCCGAGCCAGGCCAGATGTGGGGTATGCGGAAAACGAAAGAATGGCTCGTTCATGCCGAGGGTAATGGTGGCAGCGGCCGGTCCGGAAACTTTCTGGCGTAGACTTCAAGAAGGTCGTCGGGACAAAGAAATTTCACCCGGACTCCCAGTCTCTCCAGGTCTTGCCACCACCCCAACCACTTGCTGTCCCCCGACTGCCAGACCGGTGGCTTGTCGGGGTGAGCGTTGGCGACCGCGACGAACTTGCGGTCCGGTGGATCGAACCGGTCCTGCAAGGCGGCATCTGGAAACTCGGCGAATCGATCTTCGTCGGTTGGCGTGATGCTGACGCGATGCACCCGCTTGCCATTGGTCTGATTCTGCAACAGCCACTTCAGGAACGCATCACCGACCCCTTTCGGCTGGTTGGGCCGGGTTTTATGGCTGTATTCCCCCAGAATCCGACTCGCGTCATCAAGCACCACCACGCCCGCTCGCTGACGCTCCAGCAGGCGCTTCACGCAGGTATCGCGACAGTTCTGTGAAATACCAGCATGGCTGCCATTGGCGATCAGCAGCACATTGGTGTCGATGACCACCGCGTCCATGGCCGGTCTCGTCATGTCGACCCCGCTCGTCGACGCGATCCCGCCAGCACGCGCTCGGAAATATCACCCATTTCGTCGCCGAAGAAATTTTCCGGCCAGTTTTCGATCTCGCCGAATTCGTCAAGTCGCAACTCTTCCAACTCGGCAGCAACGCCGTTGCGGTTGACGAAGTAGATCGCCACGTCACTGACTGTAATCACTCCTTCCGCAACCCGCCGCTGGAGCCGAGTGAGGAAATGTTCGGAATGGGTTTCGACGATCAACTGCGCCTTTCGGGGTTTACCCTCCTCGTAGGACTGAACGGCACTGATGAAAACATCGGCCAGGTTCGATTGCGCCATCGGGTGCAGGTGGATCTCCGGTTGCTCCATCCAGACCGTCGAGCCGGCAGGTGCATAGAACGCCTGCACCAGGGCCGGCAGCACTTGCGAAACACCGAAGCCGACATCAGTCAACCGCACCTCCTCGGCCTTTGGATGGGTTTTGACCAGCACCTCATATTCCTTTCTGCCCTTGGCGACGGGCCGCACGACGAAGCTCTCGATGACGCCCAGATCCTTGAGCCAGCCGGCGATGAACGCATCAAAGCGGGTGATCCGCCGCTTGTGGCCACGGTTGAGCCTGCGGTTCTGTTCCGTTGCCGCCAGCAGCGCCGCCACGGCGAACCGGCCATCGGCACCGACGTCCGAGGGCGTGTCACCCGCCCAAGGGTAGATCCGCTTGGGCGGCGCGCGCAGTGGTCCAAGAAAATAGATGCCCTCCAGCATCTGTTCGGTACGCAAGGCAAAGTCGGCCAGGAAATCCGCATTCTGGTAGCGCAGCAAGGTACGGTCGGCGAAGCGGTAGAACTTCTCTGGCGGCTCGACCGGCCATTTTCGACCTTGCGCATGAATCAGCCGGAGCGGCCTGCACTCAAGCGTCTCGGCGGTGTGCTTGATATCGAGTCGGGTCTCGCCTTGGTCGATCAGCTCGTAGCGGAACGCATCGGTGACCGGTTGCTCTTGTCTGTCGGCGCGGATCCCGCTGCTCAGGCGCAGTTCGTTACCCTGATAACTTTGCTCTCTGTTCAGCGGATCATTGACCGTCAGGCGCGGCTCGAGCCGCCAGCTCAAGGAAAACTCCAGTTTTCGACGCAGATCGTGACCGTGCAGGCAGTCGCGGAATGTTCCCAGATCGATTGCGGAGTTCTCGTCACCAAGGTGCAGTGCGCGTCGGCGATCGGCTAGCTGCGCGGTCTGCTTGAGCGCCATCAGCAGATGGCCGAGGCTCGACTTGCCGGAACTGTTGGTTCCAAAGATGACCGTCAGCGGCGCCAGACGCAGCAAGCCGGTGTCACGCCATGCCTTGAAGTTCCGGATTTGCAGTTCGGTCAGCATGTTCGCTATATCCCGCTCGACGTCGCACGACGTCCGGTTCCGTTGACGCCGATCCTGGACGCACCGTCGTAGGATACGCCATCGTCGTAGCATCCCCCGAGCACAACCCGACCGAACGTTGGCCGGCCGGGTGTTGGCCGGCCCGATGTTGGCCGACCAACGGGGCGACAGCGATACGGTGGCTGCGGACAGAATGACTGACTGTCGGCAGGGTTGAAGCCCATGAACCAATCTGCGCTGCATCCTGCCATCATCGCGCAAGGCAGCATCCGTTTCAGCCATGCTGCCATGCACGATCCAGTGAGACCAACCCCTGCCCCGCTTGGATCAGGTGTCGTCGTTGACTACGCTCGTGCCATTGAACAAGGCCCGACACTCGGCCGGCTGATCGCTGCGCGCTTCGGTCAAACGGACGATGCCATCGAGGATGGCCTTGGTCATCTTGATGTCTTCCATGGCCTTATTGAATGTGCCGACAGCATTTTGTTCTGCGGCCTTCTTGTCACCCGCTGCTGGTTGACCCTCGATAGTCCCCTGGAGCGTCTGACCGGTCTCAAGCGCCGTTTCCATTTGTTGCTCCTGCGCTATTTCTAAGACTTTGAACCGCTCACGATTGGTCTTGACCGTCCCGAAGATGTCCTGGGTTGCCTTGTCGGCGGCATCCTTCACTACCTGGACATCGGGTTGCTCATCAACCAGCGCCTTGTTGACCGCTAGGGCGATCAGGGTGGTGGCATTCTCCAGTGTTTCTGGCGCATGACGCACTGCGTCGTTGGTCGCGCGAAACCAGGTAGTGAACGATTCGATCGTCTGTTGGCTGGTCATGGCAACTTTTGCCACATTCGTGGTCAGCAAGCTTGCGATGATCGGATCGACTGTATCCTTCCCTGTGGGAGTACTGAGGGGCAATGCAGTCAGGGCAGGCACTCGATTATCGGAATCCGTTACAATCGTCTGTCGACCTTGCCCCTGTCCACCTTCAGTGTAAAGCTTCTCAAAGCTGCTATCACTGCGTAGATAAGGTGCATACATGTCGTAGTCCCCAGTCACATTTTCCTCGTGCGATTTACCAGATTCCATCAACCGCATCCGCTTGTATAGAATCTCGCGAACCGACGTCGAAGGGTCTGTTTTTTCCGCTAATTTGTTCGGATGCAATTTATTATCTTTCAGACTGGTCGTGCGAGGATTATCGCCATCTGCAAGCGGGCGATCCAACAAGGATTCGAATACCCGCTCGGCGAAGCCGTTCTCACCATCGCGCGCCAGGGCATCAGCGGTCATGATCGAGCATTCCAGAGCGCCGATCGCGTAGAAATACAGCCGATCGCGCGTTTCCAATGGCTGAAAGGCACGTATGCCTGCCACGGCACCTGCAGACAGGCCAAGCGCTGCAATCAGATCGTCCGACCCCCCGAACAAGCCGGCGGCTGATGCACCCAGGGCCAATATCTGTAGTCCCGCGCGCGTGCCCATTTCAAGATTCTTCATCTTGGTCAACTTCATTGCAAGCTGCTGTTGAACACAGCGTGTACGAATCCTCGCATTCAACAAGCGTTTTTCATAATCACCACTGTCAGAATCCAAATCTTTCAAAGCATTGCAGTTGGTAAAATCTGGCATCTGCACCAGACCTTGTTGCCCGCCTGTCTTAAGCGCGGTAATCTCGCGCACCGTCTGCGGAACCTCGATCGTCGGCGCTGTCGCACACCCTCCAAGCACCACCAAACCCATCACCGGAACGATGATTTTCACTACCTTGAGCATGTCGTGTACTCCATTTGGTTTGTGACGAAATTCGTGACCTGCCGCATCGTGTGTCATACACCGACAGGCATCCCTGGCAAACAGTCATCAGATCTCGTGCAAGCTGTCCGTGACCGCTTGATACGGGCGCACGGGGGTGTTGGTTCCGGGACAGCAGCCCATCACCAACACCCGCTCATCCTTGTTTTGTTCGATGCCGTTCATGATCTGACGACACCACCCAAAGACAACGTGACTGGCGGCACTACAGGTAACGGAGATTCAGTCCTGTGACGGACATCGCCCGAAAACGGTGCCGAGCCACTCGCTACGATCCAAGCTGGACACCCATCGGAAGCGTGTTGCACAACGCCGATCGAGAATCACCCGCCGCTACCAGACCCGAGCGTCTGGCTGGATGATCGAACGGGCAACTTCGTTGACAAATACCGCCTGATTCAGACAGCAACTCGCCTGGCACTGGGGGGTGGGGGATGTGTCGAGTCAGACCACAAACCCATGAAGGAAGCACTTCAGCGTCGATGGTCCCGCTGTCATTCTGCGCACGGCGAAGCGGCTTTCGCAGAATCCAAGACGACTCGCAGGCCAGGGCAGATGGACCCTGCGACTTCGCGCAGGGTGACAGCCCGCAAGCTGAAGCCCGAAGCTGGACACCCATCGGAAGCGTGTTGCTCAACGTCGATCGAGAATCACCCGGAGCGACCAAGCCCAAGCACCTTGCAGAATGACCGAGCGGACAGCTTCATTTAGAAACACCGCCAGCAGATCGGGCGACTTGTTCCTCCGGTGCGTTTACCGAATCTTTCTTGAACCAGTGTTCGGGGAGGCTTGTCTCGAAGAACGAAGCGCTTTCAATTTCGTCAATCGGAATGACCTTGATCCACTCGTCTAGCTTGATGTCCATGAGCGAGATATGCTCGTTAATTTTGAGGAAGCCTTCGATGGCATTCGTTGCTTCGGACTTACGTCTTTGAAGCTCAGAACGAGTATGTTCTAATCCTGGGTAATTCATCAGGTCAGGGCGCTTCAGGTCTCCGATGATTCGATCGAACTCCTCAAGCTCTTTCTCCGCAACCTTCAGGGCAATTTGTGCTTCCCAGAGCGCGATGATCGGATAGGGTGTGCGTTGGCCAGACAGTTCTAATGAATCTTTGTCGCGATGCGATGAGAATATCGGCAGAAGCTCTACAAAAGGGCTATCATGGTCGATGTCTGCGGGTGTTTCAATGATTCGTCCACAGTAAACCTTGCGAGATTTCAATGTAATAAGCACGAGCTTCTGTGAATCCACTGCGCGACGCAAAAGCCTTGCAAGCGAGCTGCCATTCTCAGCAATCAATTTACTGAACACCTTTACTCGGACATTGCCGACACTCTTTCTGTACCGAAACCGGTCGATCAGGTTTCCGAGCCGAGCAGAGAGCCACGCAAATGCGAAAAGAGCCATCCACGCCGTTGGCCTGCCAGGGTGATCGGGAGAGATTCGCAAGTGATCGAACAGTCCAGGGTTGGCTTGGCATAAAGTGATGACGAGCCATTCAATGAAGCAGATAAACAACGTGTAAGCTGCAACTGCTGCAAGGCCCAAGCCCGCAGACATGAAAAACAGGCGCTGTCCTTCGGCGCGGAGGCTGAAATATCTCAGTCGGTAGTTGAACGCGCCGAACACATAGCCTGCGATAAGGATCGGCAGTAATGAAAATAGCGCTGCGCTGGGTGTCATGGGTCAGTCCATGACTCGATCGAAGTTATTTTGACAGCCGCTTCAGTTCCTCGATCGCACGTTGGCCATCGGCCTGCGAGATGTAGATATTTTCAGGGTTTACCCTGAGCGTGCCAAAAAAGTTCTGCGTGGTTTGATTCTTACGCATTGATTCTTCGACATTGCGGCGCGCCTGCTGATAGGCTTCCTCGGCGGTCAATACGTGTTTCGACATGGCGATGATCTCGGTTTGATTGTCAATTGATGGACAGTGTGTCAGCCGGAAACCAGCAGCCGCGCGCTCGTTCAGGCCGCGCGGCGATGGAGTCCGATGGCCGATGGCTCAGTCGGAATCGATAAATCCGATTCGGACGATGCCGGCGTCGCGGGCCGAGGCGAGAACCTGGGCAACCACGTGGTAATCGGCTTCGCCGCTGGCGTTGATGCGCAGTTCCGGCTGCGGGTTGAGGCTGCCCTCGACCTGCAGGAGTGAGGCGGCTGCCTGGGCCGACATCGGGGTGCCGTTGACCGACAGGTGACCACGTGCGTCGATCCGGAGGCTGATCGGATCGACTTCCGGCGGGGGTGGAACTCGATCCGGTGGGACTGGCTGTGGCAGATCGAGGCCGATCCGATGGCTGAGCATCGGCGCGGTGACCATGAAGATGATCAGCAGAACGAGCAGGACATCGATCAATGGAACGACATTGATTTCACTTCGGGCTTTGCGCCCGATCGACACGGCAACGGACATCTCGCACCTCCCCATCGTTGGTTGCGACACGCTGTGGCACTGGCTCGCACGCGCGGCCGAGGGTCGGGCGATGCGCGGGCAAGCCCAACCTATCAGAAATACCGATCGAGGCCAATGGGCAAATATGCGATCACGATCACGGTGATGACGCCCTGGTCGGCCGAGGAGGGCCAATCGGGCGCTTGGCCAGTCGGGGCGAACCCGGCGTCCGCCTCACACCGAAAGCGGGTTCGGTTTGTCCGGGTCGAGCTTGAATTCCTTGAGCGCACGCGCGACGTCTTTGGCATTCATCGTGCCTTCTGCGGCCAGGGCGGCGATGGCGGCCTGGGCGATGTGATAGCGATCGACCTCGAAATGGCGGCGGAGGTTGGCACGGGTGTCGCTGCGACCGAAGCCATCGGTGCCGAGTACGGTGTAGGTCATCGGCACGAAGGCGCGGATCTGATCGGCGTACTGCCGGACGTAGTCCGTGGCGGCGATCGCCGGCCCTGGTCGGCCTTCGAGGCAGGTGGCGACGTGCGATTTGCGCATCTGCTTGGCTTCGGGATGCAGTCGGTTCCAGCGTTCGACATCGAAGCCATCACGGCGCAGCTCGGTGAAGCTCGGACAGGACCAGATGTCGGCTGCGACGCCGAAGTGCTTGTCGAGCAGGTCGGCTGCGGCGATCACTTCGCGCAGGATCGTGCCTGAGCCCAGTAGCTGCACACAGGGCGGCGCGCTCTTGCTCTTGCTTTTCCCCGATTCCCGATTCCCGATTCCTGATTCCCGCAACAGATACATGCCCTTGATGATGCCTTCGGCCGCGCCCTCGGGCATTTCCGGGTGCGGGTAGTTCTCGTTCATCAGGGTGAGGTAGTAGTACTCGTCGATCTGCTCGGTGAGCATCCGTTGGATGCCATGCTGGAGGATGACCGCGACCTCGTAGGCGAAGGTGGGGTCATAGGTCCGACAGTTCGGGATCGAGCCGGCCAGCAGGTGGCTGTGGCCGTCCTCGTGTTGCAGGCCCTCGCCATTGAGGGTGGTGCGTCCGGCGGTCGCGCCGAGCAGGAAGCCGCGCGCGCGCATGTCGCCGGCCATCCAGGCGAGGTCGCCGATCCGCTGGAAGCCGAACATCGAGTAGAAGATGAAAAACGGCAGCATCGGCAGGTCGTTGCTGCTGTAGCTGGTGGCGGCCGCCAGCCAGGAGCAGAACGCGCCGGCTTCGGTGATGCCTTCCTGGAGCACCTGGCCGGCCGCGTCCTCGCGGTAGTACATCAATTGATCGGCATCGACCGGCTTGTACTTCTGGCCGAACGGCGCGTAGATGCCGATCTGGCGGAACAGGCCCTCCATGCCGAAGGTGCGGGCTTCGTCGGCGACGATCGGAACCACGCGCGGGCCGACCTGTTTGTCACGCAGGACGATGTTGAGCGCCTGGACGAAGGCCATGGTGGTGCTGATTTCACGCTCGCCGGTGGTTTTCAGCAGGCGATCGAAGGTGGCCAGATCCGGGGCCGGCAGTGATTCGCTGGCCGTGCGCCGACGCTGGGGCAGCGGTCCGCCGAGCCGTTCACGCCGGGCCTTGAGGTACTTGACCTCGTCGGAATCGGGGCCGGGGTGGTAGAACGGGACATTCGGCAGGGCGGAGTCCGGCACTGGAATCTGGAAGCGGTCGCGGAAGGCGCGCACCGCTTCGTCGTCGAGCTTCTTGGTCTGGTGGGTCGGGTTGAGCGATTCACCGGACTTGCCCATGCCGTAGCCCTTGACGGTCTTGGCCAGGATCACGGTCGGCATGCCGCGTGTATTGACGGCGGCGTGATAGGCGGCATAGACCTTGTGCGGGTCGTGGCCGCCGCGATTGAGCCGCCAGATGTCGTCGTCGGAGAGGTTGGAGACCAGGGCGCGGGTTTCGGGATACTTGCCGAAGAAATGTTCGCGGGTGTAGGCGCCACCGAAGGCTTTGCAGTTCTGGTACTCGCCGTCCACGGTTTCCATCATCAGCTTGCGCAGCATGCCGGTGCTGTCGCGCGCCAGCAGCGGATCCCAGTAGCTGCCCCAGACCAG
>DIHI01000080.1:54077-54625 GCA_002420085.1 Lysobacterales bacterium UBA5700
TCCTGGATGATCTTGCCGTTGCCACGCACCGGGCCATCCAGCCGTTGCAGGTTGCAGTTGACCACGAACACCAGGTTGTCGAGACCCTCGCGGCCGGCCAGGGCCAGGGCGCCCAGGCTTTCCGGTTCGTCGCATTCGCCGTCGCCGAGGAAGCACCAGACCTTGCGATCGGTCTTGGGCATCAGGCCGCGATGTTCCAGGTATTTCCAGAAGCGGGCGGTGTAGATCGCCGAGATCGGGCCGAGTCCCATCGAGACGGTCGGTAGTTGCCAGAAGTCCGGCATCAGCCACGGATGTGGGTAGGAACTGATGCCCTGGCCGTCCACTTCCATGCGGAAATGGTCGAGTTGATCCTCGCTGAGCCGGCCTTCGAGGAAGGCGCGGGCATAGACGCCAGGGCTGGAATGACCCTGGATGCCGATCAGATCGCCCGGATGGTTTTCGCTCGGTGCCCGCCAGAAGTGGTTGAAGCCGACATCGTAGAGGGTGGCCGAGGAGGCGAAGCTGGCGATGTGCCCGCCCAGTTCGCCGGGCTTGCGGTTGGCGCG
>DIHI01000080.1:54710-73286 GCA_002420085.1 Lysobacterales bacterium UBA5700
ACCACCATGGCCATGGCGTTCCAGCGCAGGATGCAGCGGATCCGCCATTCCATCGCCGGGTCGCCGTCGGGCTTGGCCTCCAGGTGCGGTGCGATGGTGTTGATGTAGTCGGTGGTCGATGAAAACGGCAGGAACGCCCCGGCACGACGAGTGGTATCGACCATTCGCTCCAGGAGCTGGTGGGCGCGCTCGGCACCGTCACTTTCGATGACGGCCGACAGGGCTTCGATCCATTCGCGGGTCTCGCGCGGATCGACATCGTTTTCGAGCACATCGTTGAGCCAGTTCATTCATTCCCTCCGCTGACCGGGCAGCGCCGGTCCATCTTGTATTTCGGTCGATCGATGCCGGCCGCCTGGGCGGTCGGGTCACCCCGATCGGGTTGCTCCTGCGGTCGTGTTTCTCGCCACGGCCGATCGAAATCGCGGTCATGCCGGGTGAAACGCTGGACGCGCCAGTTTAGCCCAGTCGCTCACGGACCCGAAGCTGATCGGTGCCGAGGTCGTCGATTGCAGACGTATTCATCACCCGACCGGTCGGGGTCGGGCCGTCGGCTGGCCCCCGCCGGGGTCAGCCGGCATCGATCAGTTCACTGCGAATCTGTGCCTCGACGGCGGCGATCGCGGTCATGTTGACCACCCGTCGCACGGTCGCTGCCGGGGTCAGGATATGGGCGGCGTGGGCCAGGCCCATGATGATTGGCCCGAGGCCGACGCCGTCGGTCATCGAGCGCACCAGATTGTAGGCGGTGTTGGCGGCGTCCAGATTCGGGAACACGAGGACGTTGGCGCGCCCGGACAGCCGGGAGTTGGGGAAGATTCGTTCACGGATGTCCGGGTTCAGGGCGGTATCGACATGCATCTCGCCCTCGACTTCGAGCGCGGGCGAGTGCTTGCGGATCAGTTGCAGGGCTTCGCGCATGCGCAGCGCCGAAGGATTCGGTCGGGCTCCGAAGTTGGAATGGCTGACCAGGGCGATCTTCGGTTCGATGCCGAACAGCTTGAGCCGGTAGGCCGCTTGCAGGGTTGATTCGGCGATCTGTTCCGGGCTCGGTTCGTACTGCACGTGGCTATCGACGAAGAAGAACACGCCCTTGTCGTTGAGCACGGCCGACATCGCCGAAACCGAACTGGCGCGCGGATCGAGTCCGATCACATCGACCACGTGGCGCAGCTTGCCCTCGAACCGGCCAACCGTGCCGCACAGCATGGCATCGGCCTCGCCGCGTCGGACCATCAGTGCGGCGATGACGGTCGCCCGCGAGCGCACGATCGCCTTGGCGTTGTCGGGGGTGACACCCTTGCGTTCCATGATGCGGTGATAGAGCTGCCAGTATTCCGGGAAGCGCGGGTCGTCATCGATGTTGCACAGCTCGAAATCGACCCCGGCCCGGAGCCGCAGCCCGAGTCGATCGATGCGCATCTGGATGACGGCGGCGCGGCCGATCAGGATCGGGAAAGCCAGGTTTTCATCGACCACGGTCTGGACGGCGCGCAGGACGGTCTCTTCCTCGCCCTCGGCGTAGGCGACCCGCTGGACATTGGCGCGGGCGCGGTCGAACACCGGCTTCATCAGCAGGCCGGTGCGATAGACGAACTGCGAGAGTTTCTCGCGATAGGCGTCGAGGTCGGCGATCGGTCGGGTGGCGATGCCGGACTCCATCGCGGCGCGTGCGACCGCCGGAGCCAGCATCATCAGCAGGCGGGGATCGAACGGACGCGGGATGATGTAGTCGGGGCCGAAGCTCGGTACTTCACCGCTGTAGGCCGAGCCGAGATCGGTGGCTTCCTTGCGGGCCAGTTCGGCGATCGCCTCGACGCAGGCGCGCTTCATGGCTTCGTCGATGGTGGTGGCCCCGACATCCAGTGCGCCACGGAAGATGTAGGGGAAGCACAGGGCATTGTTGACCTGGTTCGGGTAGTCCGAGCGACCGGTGGCGATGATGCAGTCGGGACGCACACGGCATGCGTCCTCAGGCAGGATTTCCGGGTTGGGATTGGCCAGTGCCAGGATGATCGGGCGCTCGGCCATGGTTGCGACCATCTCCGGCTTCAGTACACCACCGGCGGACAGTCCGAGGAAGATGTCGGCGCCGTTGACGATCTCGGCCAGGGTGCGGCACTCGGTCGCACGTGCGTAGCGACGCTTGTCGGTATCGAGATCGCTGCGTCCGGTGTGCAACACGCCTTCGCGATCGACCGCCAGGATGTGCTCGGGCTTCAGGCCGAGCGATACCAGCATGTCGAGACAGGCGATGCCGGCTGCCCCGGCGCCGCTGGTAGCCAGCCGGACATCCTCGATGCGCTTGCCAGCGATGTGCAGGGCGTTGATGACCGCCGCTCCGACGATGATCGCGGTGCCGTGCTGGTCGTCGTGGAAAACCGGAATCTTCATCCGTTCACGCAGCTTGCGCTCGACGATGAAGCATTCCGGTGCTTTGATGTCCTCCAGATTGATGCCGCCGAAGGTCGGCTCAAGGCTGGCGATGACTTCGACCAACCGGTCGGGATCACGCTCGCTGATCTCGATGTCGAACACATCGATGCCGGCGAACTTCTGAAACAGCACGCCCTTGCCTTCCATCACCGGCTTTGCGGCCAGCGGCCCGATGTCGCCCAAACCGAGCACGGCGGTGCCATTGGTGATGACCGCGACCAGATTGCCACGAGCGGTCAGGGTGCTGACCTCGCCGGGCTGCTCGACGATCGCCTCACAGGCGGCAGCCACACCGGGTGAATAGGCCAGCGACAGGTCACGCTGGGTGACCAGCGCCTTGGTCGGTGTGACCCGAATCTTGCCAGGCGGATGCTGGCGGTGATAGTCGAGCGCGGCGCGCGAGAGATCCTGGTCGGTCATCGGAGTGCCTGGGTGTGGAGCGAGGGAGGGGCGATAACGGATTGTACCGGTCGAACCGGTCGCCGCCGCAGACAGGCTGCGATGGGCAGGTGTGGTGCGGGAGTCACGCAGGTGCCTGCTGGCCGGACGGTGTGACGATCCGTTTCGGATCAGCCGAATCGGAGTCGGCGGGCGGGTAGCCGCGTGGGCGGCGGTCGATGTGAGCGTCCTGAGCCGAAATGTCCGGATGTCGACCACGAGAGAGCGTCATCGAATCGGCTTGCCGGATGTCGGGTGTGGCGCTCTGGATATCTGGCGCTCTGGATATCGGCGGCGACCGGTCGTGGATGCGCGTGCCGATGGCAGTGCAGACAGGGTCGATCATGTGCCGCACTGCGACCGTGTCGGTACGAAAAGATACATTTATGGCACGTTTCATCATAGTTTCTGTACTGGCCGGTAGGTAAAGTTCTGCAACGGTTTGGGCGGCCAGAATTTGGGGCGGTCGCCACGGCTCCATGGGGAATCCAGCAGAAATGTCGGCGTCAGTCTGGCGCGCCCGTTTCGCTTGGTCATTTCTCGTGGCCAATTCTCAGGCCGACACATATCGTTACCTAATCATCTGGCAAATCATCCAATGAACGAGCCTGTCGCTGCGACCACGGTTGACGCTCCGAAGATTATTACCGAACGATCGGAAAAATCGTCCGGGCGTGCTGCCGTGCTCGCCAAGTTACGCGGTGGTGGGGCCGTTCCGGCACGGCCACCGCTGGCCCATGTCGGTCTGACCTGGTTGGGCGGCTTCCTGGCGATCGCGACGGTGGCGTTGCTGGGCCTCTCCACTGAGACGGTGCTGGTGCTGGGCTCGTTCGGCGCGAGCTGCGTGCTGGTGTTCGGCTTCCCGGAGAGCCCGTTCTCGCAGCCGAGGAATGTCGTGGCCGGGCACTTCATCGCCTCGCTGACCGGGCTGGTGTTCCTGCACGCGCTCGGCCCGCACTGGTGGAGCATGGCCTTGGCCTTGGCGACCGCCATTGCCCTCATGCAGCTCACCCGGACGGTCCATCCACCGGCCGGTTCCAATCCTCTCATCGTATTTCTTGGCGGGGCATCGTGGCAGTTTCTGCTCACTCCGACATTACTTGGTGCAATGGCCCTGGTTCTGGTGGCACTGGTTTATAACAACCTGCCTTCGACACGGAGGTATCCGCATTATTGGTTCTGACCAACGTGAACAAGGCAAGCAAGCAGCATTCGAGTGGCGGATGGATTTGACCACTCGCTATTTGTCGGAGATCAACCTGTCATCCTGGCCACTGAAAGGCCATAACACACTGCTTAAATGGAGAGTTTCATGTCAAATGTAAGTTTTCTGGAGCATCGGCTCCATCACGAGGCCCTGACCGACGCCCAGAAGCTGTCGCTTCTGCGCGTGATGATCGCCAACGACGGCTTCGCCGAGGGGTTGGCGCACAAGGCGTTCCAGAACAAGGGTGGGGCGGTCTGGCGTGACATCCAGTTCCTGCTGTTCGACATCAACCTGCGGATGATGCGTGACGGCTTCGGGCTGGGCACGGCCCGCGCCGAGCGCGAGTGGGTGCTGCGCAACACGATCGAACGGATCGAGCAGCAGTATCTGCCGCGCGAGCAGGTGCCGGCCCACCTGAACACCCCGGAAGAGTTCCTGGTCTGGCTGAAGGATCGCATCTACAAGCATCGGGTCAACCACAGCCCGCTGTTCGACTACTTCGATCGTGATGACCTGACCGACGAAGAGCTGCGCTACTTCCTGGCCAACTACCGGGTCAACATGCAGCGCTTCCACCTGCACGTCGCGGCGTTCAGCCTGATCGTGCCGTTCGAGATGCGCGAGGAGCTGTACCACAACCTGCACGACGAATTCGGTCAGGGCGACTTCACCAAGGCGCATCCGAATCTGTTCGAGCCGCTGATGAATCATTTCGGCGGTGCTCGCGAGGACGACGTCAACGCCGAAACCTGCCACCTGCTCAACACCAAGATCAACCTGTGCTGGTTCGCCGATGGCCTGATGCCGGGTCTGGGCGGCATGGGCGGCCTGGAGCTGTCGATCCCGGCGCAGCAGAAGCGTGTGCTGGCCCACCTGCGTCGTCGCGGCCTCGGTCCGGAGCTGGTCGAGTTCTTCGTGGTTCACTGCGAACTGGACGAAGACCATGGTGACGGCTGGTTCGCCGCAGGTCTGCCGTACATGAAGACCCGCGAGGACTTCCAGAAGGTGTTCGACGGTGCGATGCGCATGCTGGAAGCCCGCGCTGGTGTCTATGACGGCATCCTGGCAGGCATCGCGCAGCGTCGGGGCATCCGCGCCCAGGCTTCGAGCGCGGCATGAGTGTTCGGCTGACGAGCATCAGGCTGTGAAGACCGGTTCGCATTCGTTCGTTGCGTTGACGCCGACCACGTTTCTGGAGCGCAGCGGCGCGGCGTTCCCGAATCGGACCGCGCTCATTCACGCCGGTGGCTCGATCAGCTACGGCAGCCTGTTGTCGCGTTGTCGGCGTCTGGCCCGGGCACTGTCCCGGGCCGGCGTCGGCCCGGGTGATCGGGTCGCGCTGCTGATGGAGAATGGCATCCATACGGTCGAGGCGCATTTCGCGATCCCGGCCGTGGGTGGCGTAGTGGTGATGCTGAATCCCTGGCTGTCGCCGGCCGATCTCCTCGATCTGGTTCGGTTCAGCGCCCCTGCAGTGCTGATCGCCGATAGCAGTTCGTTCGCGCGTATCGCCGGGATGTGGTCGGAACTGGCAGAACAGGCACCGCGCGTGGTGCTGAGCGATCACGGGCAGCCGATGGCTGGTGTCGATGCACTGGATTACGAGACCATCCTGTCGGCGGAGACCGACACGGTCATGCTCGATCAGGCGATCGGCTCCGAACTGGACACGGTGGCGATCAACTTCACGTCCGGGACGACCGGTCGGCCGAAGGGTGTCAGCTACAGCCACCGTGCCGGCTATCTGCATGCCATCGGCCAGGTGCTGATGCTCGAACTGAGCCGTGCTTCCAACTACCTCTGGACGCTGCCGATGTTCCATGTCAGCGGCTGGGGACACATCTGGGCGGGTGTTGCAGCCGGATGTACCCAGGTCGTTCTGTCCGGCAGCACGACCCAGGGTCGCGAGGCCGAGTTCGTCGCCGCGATCGAGCGGCACCGGATCAGTCACTTGGCCGGTTCGCCGCGACTGCTGCGCGGCCTGGTCGATGCGGTCGATGCCGCTGGTGCGCAGTCGGCGGTGTCCGGTCTGACGGTTGAAACCGGTGGTGCGGCGCCCCCGACCGCCCTGATCCGTCGGCTGGAAGAACTGGGCGTGCGCCTGATCCATCAATACGGCCTCAATGAGACCTGCGGGCCGTTCGTGGTCAATGAGGAGCAGGACGACTGGGCGGCACTGACGCCGGAACAGCGTGCTTCGCTGCGGGCCAGGCAAGGGGTGGCGGCGATTCATGCCGGCACGGGTGTGCGAGTGGTCGACGACAACGGCCGCGAGGTGCCCCACGACGGCCGCTCGCTGGGCGAGGTGGTGATGGCCGGAAACACGCTGGCGTCGGGCTACTACAACAATCCCGAGGCGACCGCCAAGGCATTCCGCGACGGATGGTTCCACAGCGGCGATGTCGCCGTGGTGCATCCGGACGGCGCGCTGGAGATTCGCGATCGGATGAAGGATCTGATCCACGTCGAGACCGATTATGGTTGGGAGAACATCTCCTCGATCGAGATCGAGAACGTACTGTGCCGCAATCCGGCCATCCGCGATGCTGCGGTGATCGCAGCCGTCCCCAAGGCCGACGCCGACGGCAGGCAGCGCCTGGTGGCCTATGTCGAGACGATCGATCCGGCCTTCGCCGAGGCCGACTTTCACGTTTACTGCGCCCGCGAGCTTTCGGTCTACAAGCGCCCCGATACGGTGTTCTTCGAGCCGCTGCCGAAGACCAGCACGGGCAAGGTCCGCAAGGACGTGCTGGTGGCCGATGCCTCCGATCGGATCGGTGTGACGGCGGCCCGGAACCGGGATGTCGAAGTGGTTTGAAAGAGGGTGTCCGCGCGTCCGAACGGGTTATCCGGGCGGGTCGCGGCAGGAACTTGAATTGCAAATGATCCAGGAGTCAAGACAACGATGCCGCTGCTCGTCCTCAACAGCAACACGACACTGACGCCGTCCCAGAAGAACGAACTGGCGACTCGGCTGGCCGACATCACGGAGTCTGTCCTGCGCAAGCGCCGGCAGGTGATCGTGGTGCGTTTCGATGGCGGTGATCCTGGCGATCGCTGGTACAGCGATGGCGTGATCGATCCAGCGACCGTGACCATCTTCGAGCTGAGCATCCTGATCACCACTGGCACCAACACCGAGCAGGAGAAGGCCGACTGGATCGCTCAGGCATGGTCGGTGGTGACCGGCGTGCTCGGCGCATGCACGCACGCCAACTACATTTCTGTCAGGGAAATCGACGGAACCGACTGGGGCTACAACGGACTCACCCAGGACCAACGCAAAGCACAGGCTATCTGAGAGGAATTGCTATGGAAAACTTTACACCCGAAGAACTGGCCCTCCTCACACCCGAGGATTTGGCACTGAGCGGCACCGATGTCGTGCTCAAGCTGAACATCGGCAAGGTCACCCTGCCCGACGATCTCGAATTCGTCGACTACCAGCCCGGTCTGCGGACCGGTGTCCAGATCTGTCCGTTGTTCGACTGCACCAAGATCGATCCGCGCGGTTCGGATGCCGCACTGATCCGCTACCTGCCGAATGCCTTCACCCCGAAGCACCTGCACATCGGCCACGAGATGGTGCTGGTTCTGGACGGCGACTACATCGAGAACGGCATCAGCTACGAGCCGGGTACGTTGATCGTGCGGGCGCCGGGCACGACGCATTACATGCAGTCCAAGAATGGCTGCATCATCCTTGCCTCGCGTGATATCCCGGTCAAGCAGTTGACCTGAGGCGGCAGACCAGAAAGCACGGTCGGGCCGGCCTGGGCCGGTCCGATCGACCTGCGGTGCGAAGGCCGGCACACTGGCCGTGTGAAGGCAACGACGTTGGAAGCAGACATGGCGGAACCAAGCACCCTGTCGATGAGCAAGGCCGAGCTGATGGAGCGGGCGAAGCGCAGGATGAGCGAGCACCTGGACGCGCTGCCGGCCTGGTCCACGGCCGAGAAGCTGGCCTTGACCTGTCGCATCCTGCACAGCCAGGGCCACGATTCCGGTCTGGCCGGGCAGATCACTGCGCGTGCCGAGCAGGATGGCCACTTCATCACCCAGCAATGGGGTCTGGGCTTCGATGAGATCTCGGTCGGCAATCTGGTGACGGTCGATGCCGATCTCGAAGTCCAACAGGGTGCTGGCATGGCCAATCCGGCCAACCGTTTCCACATGTGGATCTACCGCGCCCGCCCGGATGTGCGCTGCATCGTCCACACCCATCCGGCGCATGTCTGTGCTCTGTCGATGCTCGGGCGGCCGTTGGCGATCAGCCACATGGACACTTGCTTGCTGTACGAGGACGTGGCGTTCCTCGACCACTGGCCAGGGGTGCCGGTGGGCAACAGCGAGGGTGAGATCATCACCCAGGCATTGGCCGATCGCCGCGCCGTGCTGCTGGCTCACCACGGTCTGCTGGTGGCGGCCGGCTCGGTGGAAGAAGCCTGTGTGATCGCCCTGGCGTGTGAACATGCCGCCCGTCTGCAATTGCTGGCCGAGGCGAGCGGGACGATCCTGCCGATCCGGCCGGAACTGGCGCGCGAGGCCCACGATTGGCTGCTGCGTGACGAGCGGGTTCGGGCCGGCTTCCACTACCGGGCGCGCAAGATCCTGCGCGAGCAACCCGACTGCATGCTGTGAACGGTCCGGCTGCGTTGGCTGGGGGCGTCAGCCACCGGCCTCGCCAGCCACGGGCCGAGCCACGGACCAAGCCACGGACTTGATCGGGCCGTTCATAGCCGATCGATTCGGATGCGGTTGGCGAACAGCGAGAATGCCAGGGTTCCGGCCAGGCCGTTGACCCGCTGCATCCACGGCGGCAGGTACTCGGGCGGGGCGACCACGCCCTCGGAAATCAGGGTGGTCAGGATATCGACCTCGTCCAGTCCCAGTTTGCCGACGAACAGGGTGCGGGCGCGATCGAGACGCCGTTGCGCCAACGAGTGTCGGAAGAAGGTGTGCATCTCGATCAGGCCGTGCAGGTAGACGCCGTCCTTGGTGAATGCCGATCCGCCATCGAGCGGTACGCCACGAAACACCCGCTGGCTGGAGGCAAAGCTGTCGTGGGCGGTCTGGCCGGCGTCCAGGAACCAGCGAAACACCTCGATGAAGTCGGCGCCCGAAAGCGCCATGTCGATGGCGAGGGTGCGCAGGCTGATCCGCTTCATGCGCTCGATATCCATCACCCCGGAAATCAGTTCGGCGAACACCGCCAGTCCTTCCTGGGTGGCCAGGGTGTGCGGTGCGGTCCGTCCGAGTGATTTCAGGTAAGGCTGTTCGCGGCCGTTGAGGGCCGTCAAGGTGTGGACGTAGGCTTCGTGCTGGAGCAACTGATTGCGGTCGTAGGCGCTGAAGCAGGTGCCGCCGCGCAGACGGATGCGAGCGGCGCCAGCGGCAGCCTTGGCGGTCAGGTCGGGGTCGATGACCACAGTGACCGGATGGCGGACGAAGAAGCGTTCCAGCTCGGCTTGCAGATCGGCGCGCAGGAGTTCCGGTGGAATGCAGTAGTCGGCGTCGGCCGGCAGCAGGTCGCGATCGAGCTCGTCGGCGATGCCGAGGAAATGACGGGCGGCATCGAGATTGCCGACCGCGCCGCCGGGCAAGGGGTCGCCTGGACGTCCGAACAGGGCGATCGAGCGTGCGCCGGCCTCGGCGTGGCCGGCATGTTCGATCAGTTCCGCCGCAAGCGACCAGCTTTCGATGCGGCGCAGCAAATACCGGCCGACCGGATGCTGGCGATCGACTTCACCCGCAATCTCGGCCAAGGCGATTCGGGCCGGCCCGAGATCGGGTCGGGGATAGTCGTAGCGGGGCAGACGGGCACGGCCGGCCTGCCAGTCGGCCAGGAAGGTATCGCGCAGCGAAGCCGGCCAGGCCACTGCCGGCAACAGCCGGATCGAACCGACGGCAGCCACCAGACGGGCGTCGAGCTGGCAATGGCGCAGAGTCTCACGATCGAGCTGCGGAGCGGACTGCGGCTCAGTCGGCGCCATGCTTTTCCTTCACGCGCTTGTTGAGTGCCTTGGTGAGGACGCGGGCGTGGGCCTTGCTGGCCAGCCGCTGGGCGAGGCGATCACCGGCCTCGGCCGCCTCGGCATGCAGCTTGAAGTAGTTGGCCAGGCGATCGCGGTCGAGCCGGCCCTCGCGCTCGGCATCACGCAGGGCACAGCCCGGTTCGCGCTGGTGCCGGCAATCGCGGAAACGGCAGTGTTCGGTCAGGGCGGCGATGTCCTCGAAGCCATCGTCGATGCGTTCCTCACCGGTGAGCTTGAGTTCGCGCATGCCGGGCGTGTCGATCAGGCAGGCACCTTGAGGCAGCGGAATCAGGACACGCGCGGTAGTGGTGTGCCGGCCCCGGCTGTCGGTGGTTCGAACCGTGCCGGTCTTCATGCGTTCGCTGCCGAGCAGGCTGTTGCTCAGGGTCGATTTGCCGGCACCCGAGGAGCCGACCAGAACCACGGTGCGGCCCGGTCCAAGCCAGGGCAGCAGGGCGTCCAGGCTGGCCCGATCGCGACCATTGACGGCCCGGATCGCGATGCCGGCAGCGGCGATGTCGGACAGGGCCGCCAGTGCGGCCTCCAGGTCGGGGCACTGGTCGCGCTTGGTCAGCACGATCACCGGTTCGGCGCCGCTGCCGCTGATCACGGCCAGATAGCGCTCGATCCGGCGGGGATTGAAGTCGCCGTCGAGGCCACAGACGATCAGCACGGTATCGATGTTGGCAGCGATCGGTTGACTGCGGTAATGCTCGCCGGCCGCCGCACGCTTGAGCAGGCTGCGTCGGGGCAGCACAGCGATGACCTCGTCGCCATTCGGGCTCAGTTCGACCCAGTCGCCGACACAGGCACGGGCTTCCGGATCGAACCGGGGTCGCGCCCAGGCTGCCGGTGCCGGCAGGCGAACCTGGGCGTCCGGGCCGCGTGCCAGGTCGTAGGCATCGCGGTGCTGGCCGATCACCCGGGCGATCGGGCCACGCCCAGCCAGGAGCCGGTGTGCCTCGGCGTCGTCCGGCCAGCCGATCATGCGCAGGTCGACGAGGGCGTCGGGGGCGATCTCGGATGCGATCATGGTCGCGGTCGATCGCCGTGGCCGGCGCGGTGTTGGCGATGTGGAACGGGACAGGTCACCGCAGCAGTGTAGCGCCGGCTGTGCCGGGATGGCGTCGGGGCCATGCCGATCCTCGATGACGGCAAGTCCATGACGGTGTGTACGGGCGGCAGCGGCGGCTGTCTGGAGTCGCCGCAGCGGACGATGATCGGGTACGCTGTGCGCTGCAACATTTTTCTTCCGATGACCGCCATGAATCATTCCCCCGTCGCCATCTGCCAGCGACTGCATCAGGTCCGTTACGAGATTCGCGGCGAGCTAGCCCGCCGTGCGCGTGAGCTGGAGGCCGAGGGTCGTGAGCTGATCAAGCTCAATATCGGCAATCCGGGCGCGTTCGGGTTCCGGGCACCGGATCACATTGGCCGGGCGATCGCCGAGCGGATCGACGAAACCGATGCCTACTGCCACCAGCAGGGCTTGCCGGAGGCGCGCGAGGCGATCGCTGCCCTGCATCGCAGTCGTGGGGTTGCCGGGGTCGGGCCGGAACGGGTGTTCGTGGGCAACGGCGTCAGCGAGTTGATCGGCCTGGCCCTGCGTGCCCTGCTCAATCCTGGTGACGAGGTGCTGCTGCCGAGCCCCGATTATCCATTGTGGAGCGCGGCGACCATCCTCAATGACGGTCAGCCGGTCTATTACCGGTGTCCGGCCGATTCCGGCTTCCTGCCGGACCCGGATGCGATCGAGGCAGCGATCGGGCCACGCACGCGCGCCCTGGTGGTCATCAATCCCAACAATCCGACCGGGGCAAGCTATCCGCGCGATCTGCTGGAGCGCCTGGTGGCGATTGCCGCCCGACACCGGCTGTTGCTGCTGAGCGATGAGATCTACGACGGCATCCTTTACGACGATGCCGATTTTCAGCCGCTGGCGCCCCTGGCCGGCGAGGTGCCCTGCCTGAGTTTCGGCGGCCTGAGCAAGGTCCACCGGGCCTGCGGCTGGCGGGTGGGATGGGCGGTGCTGACCGGCGCACCGGTGCGAATCGGCGAATACCACCATGCGCTCGACCTGCTCGGCGCCCTGCGCCTGTGCGCCAATGTGCCGGGTCAGACGGCGGTGACTGCGGCGTTGGCCGGGCCGGACACGATCACGCCGTTGTGCCGACCCGGCGGACGGCTGCATGAAACCCGTCGGGTGGTGATCGAACGCTGCCGGGACAGCGCGTTTCTCGACCTGGTCGCGCCGGACGCGGCCCTGTATGCCTTCCCGTCGGTGCGGGGCGATCGCGTGCCGGCGTTCGATGACCATCGTTTCGCGCTCGACCTGCTCGAACGCGAGAATCTGCTGATCGTGCCGGGTTCGAGTTTCAATCTGAGCGAGCGCAATCATTTCCGGATCACCCTGTTGCCGGATGCGGCCACCATGGCGATCGTGTTCGACCGGATCGAGCGGGCATTGCAGCGCTGGGCCGGATCGTGTGCGGAGGCGCGCAGTGTCGCCTGAGCCGGCTGCGCCGAAGCGCTGGCTGGCGCTCGGCGACAGCTATACGATCGGCGAGGGTGTGGCCGAGTCGGAGCGTTGGCCGAGTCAGTTGTCGATGTTGCTTGCCGATGCCGGGGTCGTGGCGGCCGCACCGGAGGTGCTGGCGACCACGGGTTGGACCAGTGACGAACTGCTGGCTGCGATGTCGCAGGCCGACCTGGTCGGACCGTTCGACTGGCTGTGCTTGTTGATCGGGGTCAACGATCAGTATCGCGGCCGCAGTGTCGTCGAGTACGGCCGCACGCTGCGCGCCCTGCACCAACGGATCGATGCTCTGGTCGGTGGGCACGCCGAGCGGGTGGTGGTGCTGTCGATTCCGGACTGGGGCAGAACGCCGTTCGCCCAGTCTGCACAGATCCAGTCCCAGGGCCGTGACCCTGGCCGGATCGCGCTTGAGATCGATGGCTTCAACGCTCACGCGCAGGCCGAGGCCACCGCCCAGGGCTACGCCTGGCTGGACATCACCGATCTCGGTCGCCGGCATGCCGACGATCCGAGCATGCGGGTAGCCGATGATCTGCATCCATCGGCGAGAATGTATGCGCTGTGGGCCGAACGACTGTTGCCGCTGGCGCTTCGAGCGCTCGCTACCAGATGAAATTGAGCGAGATCACCACCGGTTCGGACTGACCCGGCTCGAAGCGGGCCGAGCATTCGACGGTCTGGGTCTTCTCACTCGACAGTCCGGGATCGAGAACCACCGGCCCACGCAGCGAACTGACACCTGCGGCATCGGTTTGCAGGGTCGAGCGCAACAGGTGCGGATCGAGTCGGAATGGCTTGTCGCCGAGTCGTTCCGCGACCGCGTTCTCGCAGGCGGTCACGATCTTGCCATCGTTGCCGGCACAGCCAATCAGTGTGCCGATCAGAATGAACAGAATGCAGGTACGCATGGTCGGTTCCCGATCCCTCCATCGTGGTTCCGAGCGGATGTTCCGCAGCCTAGCGCATCGTCGAAGCCACTGCCATGCGCACCGCAGCATGGTTGCCGAAGCGCCGACCGACGGTCGTCATGATTCGAGCGCGCGACACCCACCACGCCCCCTGGGAGGCGTGCCGCAGACTGCTAGACTTCGTCCATGCCGGCATTCAAATACGAAGCGCTCAGCGCCGACGGACGCTCCCAGCAGGGCGTGATCCAGGCCGATACCGCCCGGGCCGCACGCGGCCTGCTGCGCGAGCGCGGCCTGGCGCCGATCGCCGTGGCCGAGTTGGTGGGAGCCGATGGCGAGCGCGGTCGGCTGACCAGCACCGGACGGGTGGTGTTCACCCGGCAACTGGCAACCCTGGTCAAGGCCGGTCTGCCCCTGGAAGAAGCGCTGGCGGCGCTGGCCGAGGGCGCCGAGGGGCGGACCCAGGCGATCACCCTGTCGCTGCGCGCGCGGGTGATGGAGGGCGCCACTCTGGCAGCGGCACTGGCCGAGTTTCCGGGCGCGTTCGATGCGCTGTTCCGAGCCACGGTGGCGGCCGGTGAACAGAGTGGCCGACTGGATGTGGTGCTGGCGCGACTGGCCGATCATCTGGAGTCACGCGATGCCCAGCGCCGGCAATTCATCGCCGCGTTGACCTATCCCACCCTGCTGACCGTGGTCGCGGTGCTGGTGGTGGCGGGACTGGTCGCCTATGTGGTGCCGCAGGTGGCCGAGGTGTTTACCCGCAGCGGTCAGCACCTGCCCCTGCCGACCCGCGCCCTGCTGGCCTTGACCGACATGCTCACCACGATCGGGCCGTGGCTGCCCCTGCTGCTGGTGCCGGTCGCCTTGCTCGGTGTGGTGGCGCGTGGCAATCCCGGCCACCGCCGCCGTTGGCATCGTGGGTTGTTGGCCATGCCGGTGTTGGGTGTGCTGATCGTCAAGGCCGATGCGGCGCGATTCGCGCGCACCCTGGCCTTGCTCGGCGGCAGCGCCGTGCCCTTGCTGGATGCCCTCCGGCTGGCCCGTTCGACCGTGGCCAACCAGGTGCTTGCCGAGCAGATCGACCAGGCGACCGCACGGGTGCGCGAGGGGATGCCGCTGTCGCGGGCATTGGCCCGGACCGAGCGTTTTCCGGCCGTGGCCTTGCGCCTGATCGCCAGCGGTGAGCGTGCCGGTCGGCTGGATGCCATGCTCGACGAAGCCGCCGACCAACTCGAACGCGAATTGCGAACCGTGATCGAAGTCGTCGGCAGTACCCTCGGTCCGGCGGTCATACTAGTGGTCGGCGGTCTGGTGCTGTTCATCGTGCTGGCGATCCTGCTGCCGATCTTCCAAATGAACCAGTTGATCCGTTGACCGCCATGCCGCCTGCCCCCCAGCCACCGACAGGATCCACCCCGTGACACTGCTTCGATTCGAGGGTGTCAGCAAACGCTATCCGGGCGGCCAGGACGCCCTGATCGATGTCGGGTTCTCGGTCGAGGAAGGCGAGATGCTGTTCGTGACCGGCCATTCCGGCGCTGGCAAGAGCACCCTGCTGCGCCTGATCCATCTGAGTGAGCGACCGAGCCGGGGGACGGTGCTGGTGCGCGGTCGCAACCTCAACACCGTGCGTGGCTCGGCGGTCGCCCTGCATCGACGGACGGTCGGGGTGGTGTTTCAGGATCACCGACTGCTCACCGATCGCAGTGTTCGGGAGAATGTCGCCCTGCCGCTGATCATCGCCGGTGCCGGGCGCGCCGACATCGATCGCCGGGTCCGGGTGCTGCTGGAACGGGTCGGTCTGAGCGATCGCAGCGCGGCCCTGCCGAGCGCGCTCAGTGCCGGCGAACAGCAGCGGGTCGGCATCGCCCGTGCCATTGCGGCGCAACCGGCCCTGCTGGTCGCCGACGAACCGACCGGCAACCTCGATCCCAACCTCGCCACCGAGGTCATGCGTCTGTTCGCCGATCTGCCGGCGGCCGGCACCAGTGTCCTGGTCGCCAGCCATGATCTGATGCTGATCAAGCGCATGCGCCGTCGAGTCCTGGTGCTCGACCACGGCCGTCTGGTCGATGACATCGCGCCCGAGGATCTCGCGGCATGATCGGCACGACCGCAAAATCCGATCGCCGGGGGCCGACGCCCCGCCCGCGCCGACGCCTTGCCGAAGCCTTCAATGCCCGGCTGACCCTGCATCTGCGCGGTCTGGTTTCCAGTCTGGGGCGGAGTGCTGCCCGGCCGTGGGCGACCCTGTCCACGGTTGGCGTAATGGCCCTGGCCCTGGCTCTGCCGCTCGGCCTCTGGCTCGGCCTGGAGAACCTGGAGCGATTCTCCGCCGGTGCCCGCGATTCCCGCGACATCGGTCTGTTCCTGAAACCGGAGTTCGATCCGACCGCAGGCGAGCGCCTGGCCGAGACCCTGCGCGCCCGGCCTGATGTCGCCGCCGTATCGGTCCGCACGCCGGAGCAGGGTCTGGCCGAATTTCGCAGCATGAGCGAGCTGGCGCCTGCGCTCGATCTGCTCGACCACAATCCACTGCCGACCGTGCTGGTGCTGACACCGGCCGCCGATGCCGATGGCGATGCCATCGCCCGCGAGATGGCGAAACTGGACGCGGTCGAGATCGTCCAGCACGATGCCCTCTGGCGGCAACGGCTGGACCGCTGGCTGGCGTTCGGCGAGCGCCTGGCCCTGGTGATCGCGATCCTGCTCGGCGCGGGTGCCCTGATGGTGGTCGGCAACACCGTTCGGCTCGATGTTCAATCGCGGCAGGAGGAAATCGCCGTGTTGCAGCAACTCGGCGCCGACGATGGGTTCATCCGGCGTCCGTTTCTGTACCTCGGGCTCTGGTATGGTCTTGCCGCCGGGGTTCTGGCACTGGTTCTGGTCGCGGCGGCCGGAGCGGCCGTTCGCGAGCCGCTGTCGCGGCTGCTGGCCAGCTATGGCAGTGTGCTCGAACCGAGCGGGCCGGTCTGGCCGACCCTGCTGGCGGCGATCGTGCTGGCGGCCGCGTTGGGCTGGCTGGGGGCCTGGTTGGCGGCGCAGCATCATCTGCGCCGGACTCGACCGGTCGAGGTTTGACGCGAAGGCGGAGAGGGGTGATGTATCTGAACTGCGACAATCCGCGCATCCTGGTGGTGGACGGCTCCAAGCTGACCCGCACCCTGATCGCCCAGGTTCTGGCGAAGGCACTGCCGCGCGCCGAGGTCGTCGCCTGTGCCAGCGGCGAGGAGGCCGCGCGGATGCTGGAGGCCGGCGCCGTCGATCTGGTCACCACCGCCCTGCAATTGCCGGACATGGATGGTCTGGCCCTGGCCCGGCACATCCGCGAGCACACCCCGCAAGCCTATATTCCGATCGTGGTGATTTCCGGCGAGGCGCAGGACGCTCTGGAATCACGGCGGCTGACCGATGACGTGACCGATTATTTCGACAAGGCGCTCGGCATGGATGCCCTGGCCGCCTTCATTCGCGGCTATGTCGCACCCGAGCAGACCGGCGGTGGTGAAGTGCTGTACGTCGAGGACAGTCGGGTGGTGGCGATGGCCACCCGGCGCATGCTGGAGAAGCACGGCCTGACCATCAGTCACTGTGCCGGGGTCGAGGAGGCCCAGGCGCGGTTGGATGCCGCCATTGCCGAGGGCCGCGCGCCGGGCGCCGACGTGCTGCTGACCGATGTCTATCTCAAGGGCGAACTGAGCGGCAAGGATCTGGTCCGGCTGATCCGCACTCGGTATCGATACGGCAAGGGTCAGTTGCCGATCGTGGTCATGACCGGCGATGCCAACCCGGACAATCAGTCCGAACTGCTGCGCATGGGCGCCAACGATCTGGTGCTCAAGCCGATCGACGAACGTCGGCTGGTCACCAAACTGCTGTTCCAGATACGCCTGGGCCGCCTGCAACGTCAGCGTGCCGCTGCCTGTGGCCAATGACCGGCCCGCGTCTCGAAGCCTCCTGGAAGCAGCGGGTCGGTGACCACCTTGCCCGTCCGGACATGCAGCAACTGGCTGCCTTCCTGCGGGCCGAGAAAGCCGCCGGCAAGCGCATCTATCCCCCTGGCGGCGAGTTTTTCGCAGCGCTCGACGCGACCCCGTTCGAGCGGGTCAAGGCGGTCGTGCTCGGCCAGGATCCCTACCACGGTCCGGGTCAGGCGCATGGGCTGTGCTTCTCGGTCCGTCCGGGTCAGCCGGTGCCGCCCTCCTTGGTCAATATTTACAAGGAAATCGAAGACGATCTTGGCATGAAGCCGGCCGATCACGGCTATTTGATGCCGTGGGCGGAGCGCGGCGTGCTCCTGCTCAATGCCGTATTGACGGTCGAGGCCGGTCGTCCGGGCAGCCATCAGGGCAAGGGCTGGGAAGGTTTCACCGACGCCATCGTCCAGTGCCTCAATGACCAGCGCGAGGGCCTGGTGTTCTTCCTCTGGGGCAGCTATGCCCAGCGCAAGGGCGCCCTGGTCGATCGTCACCGGCACTGCGTGCTGCGCGCACCGCACCCATCACCGCTGTCGGCCCACCGCGGCTTCCTGGGCTGTGGCCACTTCGGCAAGTGCAATCGCTATCTGGCCGGTCGCGGCATCGAACCGATCGACTGGTCGCTGCCGGCGCGCGCGGACCTGGGTCCGCCGATCGGCGCGACTGGCCCATGAAGTGATCGGCGCTCTTCAGCCCCATGTTCAGGTTGGCTTTAGCACTCTTTGTCAGTGAGTGCTAAGATCGTGCGCATGAGCGCATCGACCATCCTCCACGATCATGCCCTGGTGACCAGCAATCTGCCGATTCCGAGCGCACTCGGTTCGCTCGAAGCCTACATCGGCGCGGTCAACCAGATTCCCGTCCTCACTGTCGAGCAGGAGCAGGCCCTGGCCCGACGCTATCGCGATCAGGACGATCTCGACGCCGCCAAGCAACTGGTTCTGTCGCACCTGCGCTTCGTCGTCCACGTGGCGCGCGGCTATCAGGGCTACGGCCTGGGCATGGGCGATCTGATCCAGGAGGGCAACATCGGCCT
>DIHI01000080.1:73317-95054 GCA_002420085.1 Lysobacterales bacterium UBA5700
ATCGGCCTGATGAAGGCGGTCAAGCGCTTCGATCCGGAACAGGGCGTGCGTCTGGTCAGCTTCGCGGTCCATTGGATTCGCGCCGAAATGCACGAGTTCATCCTGCGCAACTGGCGGATCGTCAAGATCGCCACCACCAAGGCGCAGCGCAAACTGTTCTTCAACCTGCGTCGCGCCAAGACCCGACTGGGCTGGCTGAATGCCGAAGAGGTCAGCGCCGTTGCTCGCGATCTCAACGTTCCGGAGTCGGAAGTGATGGAGATGGAATCGCGCCTCGCCGGCCGCGACATCGGCTTCGACGCCCCGGTCGACGAGGACGACGAGCACGCACCACCGTCGCCTGCCGCCTACCTGGTGGATCATGCCGACGACCCCTCGGCCCTGTACGAACGCGGTGACGAGGAAGAGCAGCAGGTCGAATTGCTGCGCGACGGCCTGGCCGGTCTGGATGCTCGCTCGCGCGACATCATCCGCCGTCGCTGGCTCGACGATGGCAGCAAGATCACCTTGCAGGAGCTGGCCGACGAGTACGGTGTCTCCGCCGAACGCATCCGCCAGATCGAAGCCAACGCGCTCAAGAAAATGCGGGCGCTGTTCGTGGCCTGAACCGTAACCGCCGGATGATCGAGAAACGAGGGCCTTGGATGGCCCTCGCTGGTATCGGGTTCAGCCTGACAACCCGCCTGGCTGCCGAGCGACGCCATGACTGAACGCCCCGCCCGAATTGCCCTGCTGATCGATGCCGACAATTCGCCTGCGAGCAAGATCGACCTGATTCTGGCCGAGATTGCCAGGTATGGTTCGGCCAATATCCGTCGTGCTTATGGCAACTGGAAGAGCGCCAGTCTGGTTCCTTGGGAAAAGGTTCTGCACGAATATGCCATTCGGCCGATCCAGCAGTTCGACTACAGCAAAGGCAAGAATGCCAGCGACATCGCTCTGATCATCGATGCGATGGATCTGCTCTACACCCAGCACATCGATGCCTATTGTCTGGTATCCAGCGACAGCGATTTCACACCCCTGGTGATGCGGCTGCGCACCAGTGGCGCCGAGGTCTACGGCTTCGGCGAGCGCAAGACACCGATGCCGTTCGTCAATGCCTGCTCGCGCTTCATCTATCTGGAGGGTCTGAGCGAGCCGCCCACCGAGGGTGACGACGAGACGGCAGCGGCGTCGTTGCCGCAACCGACCGCCAAAACGCTTCGTGGCGATACCCGGCTGGTGCAACTCCTGCGCAATGCCGTAGAGGCGTCGGCCGCCGATGACGGCTGGTCGCATCTCGGCGCGGTCGGCAACCAGATCGCCAACCAGGCATCGTTCGATCCGCGCAACTATGGCTACAAGAAGCTGAGCGAGTTGTTCGGGGCGATTGGATTGTTCGATATCCGCCGTGAGGACAAAGTCTGGTTCGTGCGCGACAAGCGCAGCGCGAGCCGCTGAGACAGGGCGTTTCAGTCCACCCGCGCGAACAGCAGTCCGTGTCCGGGCAGCCAGACCCGGGCGCCGTCCAGTGTTCCTTCGCTCAGGCCATGGCCGTTGAAGGGTCGGGCATGGGCCACGGCGTCGGGCAGGATCAGGTCGATCGCCTCCGGCCCCAGATTGAACAGTGCCAAGATCCGTTCTCCGGCGCGCGAACGCTCCAGACCGAGTACCGGCTCGGGCAGGTCGATGAAGCGGATGTCGCCCGAGCGCAGCGCGGGCTGACTGCGGCGCCAGTTCATGAAACTGCGAAAGCCATGCAGGGTCGATTGCGGGTCTGCCTCCTGGCGGCTGACGGCACGCCGTCGATGTTCGCTGGGGATCGGCAGCCACGGAGAGCCGGTGGTGAAACCGGCCTGGTCGGAGTCGTCCCAGGGCATCGGTGTGCGGCAGCCATCGCGACCCTTGAAGGTCGGCCAGAAGGCCAAACCATAGGGATCGCGCAACGATTCGTAAGGCACCTCGGCTTCGGTCAGGCCCAGTTCCTCGCCCTGGTAGACGCAGACCGAACCGCGCAGCGAACAGACCAGCGCGGTCAGCAGATTGGCCAGGCGCGGCGGCGCATCGGGACCACCCCACCGGCTGAGCACCCGCGCTACATCGTGGTTGGAGATCGCCCAGCACGGCCAGCCGTCCGGCATGCGGGCCTCCAGGGTTTCGACCGTGCTGCGAATGTGGGCCGCCGAGAAGTCCTCGGTCAGCAACTCGAAGCTGTAGGCCATGTGCAGGCGTCGGCCGCTGGTGTACTCGGCCATGGTGGTCAGCGAATCCTCGGATGAGATTTCGCCCAGAGCGGCCGCTTCCGGGTAATGATCCAGCAGCGCCCGCAAGGCTTCGAGGAAGTGCAGGTTCTCCGGCTGGGTGTTGTTGTGATAGTGATATTGATAGGCGTAGGGGTTGTCCGGGCTGAAGCCGCGTCCGGTCCGCTGTTCGGGCGGCTTGGCCGGGTTGTCCCGCAACAGGCGGTCATGGAAGCAGAAGTTGATCGCGTCCAGGCGCAGGCCATCGACCCCGCGATCGAGCCAGAACCGGACGTTGTCGAGGGCGGCAGCCCGGACCTCGGGATTGTGGAAGTTCAGGTCGGGCATCGAAGCCAGGAAATTGTGCAGGAAGTATTGCTGGCGGCGTGGTTCCCACTGCCAGGCGACACCACCGAAGATGGCCAGCCAATTGTTGGGCGGCGTGCCATCCGGCCGGGGGTCGGCCCACACGTACCAGTCGGCCCTGGGATTGTCGCGGCTCTCCCGGCTTTCGAGGAACCAGGCGTGTTCGATCGAGCTGTGGCTGAGCACCTGATCGATCATCACCTTCAGGCCGAGCGCATGTGCCTTCTCCAGCAGCCGGTCGAAGTCGGCCAGTGTCCCGAACAGCGGATCGACCGCCCGTGGGTCGGCAATGTCGTAGCCGAAGTCGGCCATCGGCGACTTGAAGAATGGTGAGACCCAGATCGCATCGACACCCAGCGAGGCCACGTAGTCGAGTCGATCGATGATGCCCGGCAGGTCGCCGATGCCGTCGCCGTTGCTGTCCCGAAAGCTGCGCGGGTAGATTTGATAGATGACGGCGCCGCGCCACCAGGGTGCTTCGCTCATTGGCTTCCCTCATGAAAATGCTGTGCCGGGGCGCGCACCGGCGCCCGCAGCCCTTGGAATTTGCTCGCCAGCTTAACGGCAGAGGGCGCCTGACCCCGATGCCCTTGCATACGTATTCATCGATCACCTGGCCGAGCGGGGCCGGTGCGCGCGGTAGCGTAACGGCCGGGAGCGGTCACGCCGGTGGCTGCGGGAGAAAGGCATGTCCAACACTGTTCTGCAAGGCTCGATCTTCGCGGCGCTGACCCTGCTGGTCGCGGCGCTGACCTGGTACAAATGTCGCCACGCGGTTCATGCCGCCGATGCCTCGCGCGAATATTTCCTGGCTGGCGGCCGACTGAGCTGGCCGTTCGTCGCCGGTTCGCTGCTGTTGACCAATATCAGCGCCGAGCAGATCGTCGGCATGAACGGCGCCCAGAGCCTGCTGGTCGCCTGGTGGGAGTTCGGTGCCGCCGCCGGCCTGCTGATCCTGGCTCGGGTGCTGATCCCGCTGTACTACCGCTATCGATGCACCACCACGACCGAGCTGCTGGAGCGGCGGTTTGGCGATGCCGGCATCCGCACCATCGTCTCGGTCCTGTTCCTGCTCGGCTATCTGTTCATCCTGCTGCCGGTCGTGCTGTACACCGGCTCGATCTTCATGCAGTCGATGTTCAAGGTCGATCTGCCGATCGTGGTGATCGCCGCCGGTTTCGCGGCGATCGGACTGGCCTATGCGGCATTCGGTGGCCTGCGGGCGATCGCCATATCCGACACTTTCAATGGCATCGGCCTGCTGGTCATCGGTGCCGCCGTCACCCTGTTCGCGCTCGACACGGTCGGCTGGAGCCTGGAAGGGGTGCCGGTCGAGCGGCTGACCCTGTGGGGCGACTCGAATTCGGATATCCCGTGGCACACCCTGCTGACCGGCATGCTGTTCATCCACATCTTCTACTGGGGCACCAATATGGTGATCGTCCAGCGCGCCCTGGCGGCCGAGTCGATCGCCGAGGCCCAGAAGGGCATCTATGCGGCGATCGGCTTCAAGCTGGTGATCCCCTTCATCGTGGTGTTGCCCGGCCTGATCGCCTTCAAGCTCTACGGCGACATCGGCGATCAGGCGTATGGTCGCCTGGTCGGCGATGTCCTGCCGCCCTGGCTGTCGGGTGCGTTCGCGGCGGTGATCGCCGGGGCGGTGCTGTCGAGCTTCAATTCCTGTCTGAATTCGGCATCCGCGCTGTACACCTGCGATCTGCACCTGAAGTACGTCAATGCCGGGGCCGATGTCCGTCGGATCGGCCAGCGGGTCGCCATCCTGTGTACCCTCGGTTCGCTGACGATGGTGCCCCTGTACCAGCACTCGCGCAGCATCATCGACACCCTGCAACGGGTCAACGGGCTGTATTCGATGCCGGTGCTGGCGGCATTCCTGGTGGCCGTGTTCCACCAGGGGGCACGGGCGACGGCGGTCAAGATCGGTCTGCTGTTCGGCGCCGGCCTGTACGCACTGTTCACCTTCGTCTGGTCGCCGCTGCACTACATCCACCTGATGGCGATCACCCTGGCCGCCACGATCGCGGTGATCGTGGCACTGAGCAGGGTCGGCGCATGGTCCGGTCGATGAATACGTTTGCAAGCGATTGTCGTCCGGATTGACGAATGTTTAACTTCGCGGACGGTCCGCCATGGCGAGCGGAGCCGCGCCGTCACGGAACGCGATCGGGCCATGTCCGACGACGGCCTCATTCGAACGAACACGAAATGCTCCTTGGGAGGGGTCATGGTGAAGATGAAGCGCAATATGCTGTTCCTGGCGCTGGCGGCGACCGGGTTCTGTGTGGCCTCGACGGGCTTTGCCCAGGATCAGGCGAGCACCGACGAGGCCAAGGCCAAGGAGGAGGCCGACGCCAAGCGACTCGACCAGATCGAAGTGCGCGGCTTCCGTCAGGCGGTGGAAACCTCGATCGCCGAGAAGCGCGACAATACCTCGATCGTCGAAGTGGTCTCGGCCGAAGACATCGGCAAGCTGCCTGACGTCAGCATTGGTGAGGCGATCGCACGTCTGCCCGGCCTGACCGCCCAGCGCGTCGATGGTCGCGCCCAGGTGATCAGTGTGCGCGGCCTGGGTCCGGACTTCAGCACCGCCCTGCTCAACGGCCGCGAACAGGTCACCACCGGCGACAACCGTGGCGTCGAGTTCGACCAGTACCCGGCCGAACTGCTCGGCAGCGTGGTCGTCTACAAGACCCCCGATTCCACCCTGATCGGTCAGGGTCTGGCCGGTACCGTCGATCTGCGTACCATTCGCCCACTGGCCCACGGCCGGCAGTCGTTCTCGGTCAACGCCCGGTATGAATTCAACGAGGACGGCGCGCTCAACCCGGACGGCACCAGCGACGGCTACCGCGCCAGCGCCACCTACATCGACCAGTTCAACGACGACACGGTCGGCATCACCCTCGGCATCGCTGCCCAGTCCACGCCCAACAATGCCGAGCGCTTCAATGCCTGGGGCTTCCCGACGGCGGGCGACGGTGGTCCGTTCGTGATTGGCGGCGCCAAGCCGTTCGCGGCTTCCAACGACCTCGACCGCATCGGTTTCATCGGCACCCTGGAATACAAGCCGAGCGACACCTTCCATACCACCCTCGACATCGGCTACTCCGACTTCGAGGAAACCCAGCAGTTGCGCGGTATCGAATTCCCCCTGTTCTGGAACGTCGGCGCCCCCCGCGCAGGCTTCACCGTCGAGGACGGCCTGATCACCGAAGGCGTGTTCGACAACGTCAAGGGCGTGATGCGCAACGACCTCAACGAGCGTGAGGCCGAACTGTTCAACCTCGGCTGGAACACCCGCTTCGAGTTCGGCAACAACTGGGGCTTCGAGACCGATCTGAGCTATTCGCGTTCCGATCGCAGTGACGAGCTGCTGGAGTCCTACCTCGGCACCGGCCCGGCCGGCGTCGGTGCCACCGACAGCCTCGGCTTCCGGATCGAGCCGAACGGCAATGTGGTGTTCTCGCCGACCCTCGACTACAGCGATATCACCCGCTTCCTGATCACCGACCCGCAGGGTTGGGGTGGTGGCGCCGGTGTCACCCAGGCCGGCTTCATCAATGCCCCGGAGACCGAGGACGAACTGACCCACATCCGTCTGAGCCTCGACCGCGAGTTCATGGATGGCGCGATCAGCAAGGTCACGGTCGGCATCGACGGCAGCCGCCGCGACAAGGATCGCGAGATCTTCCAGGACTTCCTGGTGCCGCAGGGTGGCGCCAACGCCACCAATGCCGCCACCCCGATTCCGATCGAGGCCCTGCTCAATCGCCAGGTCGATCTGAGCTTCATGGGCATTCCCGGCCACATCACCCTCGACCCGCTGTTCCTGCTGGAAAACGGCTTCCTGACCCGAGTGCCGATCTCGCTGTCGTCGTTCAACGTGCCGCAGAACTGGAAGGTGCGCGAAGATGTGTTCGTCGGTTTCGTCAAGGCCGATCTCGACACCACCTTCGCCGGACTGCCGGTGACCGGCAACATCGGCCTGCAAGTGGTCAATACCGACCAGACCTCGACCGGCTTCCGGGTGCGTGGCGACGCCGAGATCATCACCGGCGACCCCAACAGCGGCTTCATCGAAGTCATCGACGGTGACGACTACACCAAGTTCCTGCCCAGCCTGAACCTGATCTTCGAACTCGATGCCGACACCAAGCTGCGCTTCGGTGCAGCCCGCACCTTGGCTCGGGCGCGCATGGATCAGCTCAATGCCGGCCTGACCCTGGGCGTCAGCTTCGCGCAGCTTGAATCGACCGATCCCAACCGCGCCTTCTTCAGCGCCAGCGGCGGCAATGCCCAACTGCGGCCGACCATCTCCAACAATGTCGATCTCTCGATCGAACATTACTTCGGCGATGGCGGCGGCTACGTGGCACTGGCCGGCTTCTACAAGGACTTGCAGGATTTCATCAACCCCAACGATGCACGTCTGTTCGACTTCTCCGATTTCGTCGACGACTTCCTGACGCCGGAACAGCAGGCCGATCTCGGCACCACCCTGGGCATCGCTTCCGGCCCGAGCAACCGCGGCAAGGGCAATATCAAGGGTGTCGAATTCACCGCCTCGGTGCCGCTCAACCTGGTCTCGGATGTGCTCGACGGCTTCGGTGTGATCAGCAGCGTGTCCTACACCGACAGCAAGGTGCTGCTGGGTGACAGCACGGTGCCGATCTCGGTGCCGGGCCTTTCGACCTGGGTGGTCAACACCACGCTGTATTTCGAGCGTGATGGCTTCTCGGCACGAGTCGGTCACCGCTACCGTGACGAGTTCCTCTCGGAAATCTTCGGCCTCAGTGCCACTCGCGTGACCCGTGAGGCCAAGAGCGAGACCGTGTTCGATGCCCAGGTCAGCTATGAGTTCCAGAGCGGTCGGCTCAAGGGCCTGACCCTGCTCGGTCAAGCCAACAACCTGACCGATGAACCGTTCACCACCTTCGAGCAGGGCAACAGCCGCCTGGTGATCGATCGCCAGGAGTTCGGGCGGACGTTCCTGTTCGGCGCATCCTACCGTTTCTGACCTGATCCACGGGTCTCTCCGCGAGCCCTCACCCATCCGGGTGGGGGCTTTTTTTCGAGCGGAGGCATGCCATGCTTCCGGTCGGCGATCCTCGACCGTGCTCCGGGTTCGGCGCCATGCGGTCGATCCGAGGCACAGGCGTGCAGGGAGAGTGGCACATGACCGATCAACCCATGCGGACGGTGGTCATCGTCGGTGGCGGCACCGCCGGCTGGATGGCGGCTGCCGTGCTGTCGAAGGCGTTCGGTTCGAGCCTGACCATCGAACTGGTCGAATCCGACGAGATCGGGATCGTCGGGGTCGGTGAGGCAACCATCCCGCAGATTCGCCTGATCAACCAGTTCCTGGGTCTGGATGAAAACGAATTCCTGCGGGCCAGCCAGGGCAGCTTCAAGCTGGGCATCCAGTTCAACGATTGGACGCGGTTGGGCGATTCCTACCTGCATGCCTTCGGCGAGATCGGTCTGCCGATCGGCCTGCTCGGCTTCCACCACTACTGGCTGCGCGCGAGTGCAGAGGGCCTGACCGAGCCGTACTGGGCCTGGTCGCTGAACGCCCAGGCGGCGGCCGGCCTTCGTTTCGATCGGCTGGAGCGGATCGGCCAGTCGCCGCTCGGCGGCATCCGCTATGCCTTCCATTTCGATGCCGGTCTGTATGCCCGTTACCTGCGCAGCCACTCCGAGGCGCGCGGTGTGCGTCGAACCGAGGGCCGGATCGTTACGGTCGAGCGGCGCGAACCCGATGGCGACATCGCGGCCGTGGTGCTCGACGGCGGTCGGCGGATCGCGGGCGAATTGTTCCTCGACTGTTCGGGTTTCCGGGGTCTGCTGATCGAAGGTGCGTTGGCCAGCGGTTACGACGAGTGGAGCCACTGGCTGCCCTGCGATCGGGCGATCGCGGTGCCGAGCAGCCGGAGCGAAACGTTCCGGCCGTACACCCAGGCCAATGCTCGGAGTGCGGGTTGGCAATGGCGAATCCCGCTCCAGCATCGGACCGGCAATGGTCATGTCTACTCCAGCCGGCACATGAGCGATGACCAGGCGGCAGCCATCCTGCTTGCCAATCTCGATGGTGAGCCGTTGGCCGATCCGCGCCCGCTCCGCTTCGTGACCGGCATGCGCAGGCGCTGCTGGGTCGGCAATTGCATCGCGATCGGCTTGGCCAGCGGTTTCATGGAGCCGCTGGAATCGACCAGCATCCATCTGATCCAATCGGCGATCGGCCGCCTGCTGCAACTGTTCCCGCAGCGGCATATCGACCCGGCACTGCGCGACGAGTACAACCGTCAGACCCGCTTCGAGTACGAGCGCATCCGGGATTTTCTGATTCTCCACTACAAGGCCACCGAGCGTGACGACAGCGAATTCTGGCGCGCGTGCGCGGCCATGCCGATCCCGGAGTCGCTGCAACGTCGGATCGATCTGTTCCGTGCCGATGGCCGTATCCAGCGTGATGCCGATGAGCTGTTCACCGAGGGTAGTTGGGTTCAGGTGCTGCTGGGTCAGGGGATCGTGCCCAAGCAGCATCACCCGGTCGCCGATGCGATCGATCGCACGCGATTGCATGAGATCTTGCACGCCAGCCATGCCCTGATCGCCCGCACCGCACAGGCCCTGCCGAGCCACGCCGAGTTCGTTGCCGGCATCAGTGCCTGACACCACTGACCGGTCGGCACAGCCTCACCGGACACGGCACGTGCAGCGAGCGGCTTCGCTGCCGGCAGCGGATCGGCTATCGTGGCCGTCCTGATCGTGGTGGGTGGCGGATGCAGTGATGACGATGGCTATGCTGGTGCTCGGCCTGTTGACGGCGACCGAACTGGATCGGGTGACCGTTACGGCGCGCCATGCTGTCGAGGCCCGCCCGGAAGCGGTCGCGGTGATCGATGCAGCGCAGATCGATGTGGTCGCGGCGATCCATCCGAACGAACTGTTCGGCCGGGTTCCCGGTGTCTGGATCAGTCGCGGCAGTGGTCAGGAGTTGCTGACCGCGATCCGCTCACCGGTGCTGACCGGGCCGGGTGCCTGCGGAGCATTTGCGATCCTTGAGGACGGTGTGCCGATCCGGCCGACCGCATTCTGCAACGTCAACAACCTGTTCGAGGCGGCAACCGAAATGGCTGGATCGATCGAGGTGCTGCGCGGACCGGGCGCGGTGGTGCTCGGTTCCAATGCCCTGCACGGCGCGATCGCGACGACCCCGCGCCGGCCGGGCGAAGCACCGCATCGGGCTGTGACCGTGACCGCCGGTCCGCACGGTTTCCGACGGATCAGTGGAACCCTGGCCGATGTCGATCGCGATCATGCCTGGCGCCTGGATGGCTATGGCGTCAGCACCGGCAGTTTCCGCGATGGTGAAGGCTACGACCAGCAGAAGCTGAGCCTGCAATGGGCGGTGCCCACCTGGTCGGGCAGCCCGAGCGTCCTGCTGAGTGCCAGCAACCTCAATCAGGAGACCGCCGGCTTCATCACCGGCCGCGATGCCTTCCGTGATCGACGCCGGTTCGACAACCAGAATCCGGAAGCCTTCCGCGATGCGTTCGCGCTCCGGGTGCAGGGGCGCTGGTCGTGGCCGCTGGTCGGTGGCTGGCTGGAGTGGGTGCCGTATGCCCGTCATGATGCGATGCGCTTCCTCCAGCATTTCACGCCTGGTAAGCCGCTGGAGGAAAACGACAGCCGCAGTGCCGGCAGTCAACTGATGTGGCGGTTCGAGGGTCGCTGGCGCGGGCAGGCCGGCTTCGATGTCGAGCATGCTCGGGGAGACCTGCTGGAAGTCCAGGCGCAGCCGCTGACCGATGCCAGCCCATTCCAGAATGCCGTTCGCCCAGCGGGTCGGCATTACGACTATCGGGTCGCTACCCGGATGCTGGCCGGTTTCGCCGAGCTGGAGCGGACGGTGGGCGTGAACACCCGGCTGCTGGCCGGCGCACGCTACGAGCGCCTGCGGCTGGCCTACGACAATCGCGCTGGCGACGGCAACCTGCGTGAAGACGGCACCGCCTGTGGGTTCGGTGGGTGTCTGTTCAATCGCCCGGCCGATCGCCGGGATCGCTTCGACCACGCCTCGGCACAGTTCGGGCTGCACCATGGGCTCGACGAGCGCTGGACGGTCAGCGCCCGATTCGCCCGTGGCTTCCGTTTTCCGCAGGCGGGCGAACTGTACCGGCTCCAGCGCGGCCAGGCAGTTGCCGATCTCCGCCCGGAAACCCTGACCGGCCCGGAACTCGGGCTCGCCTATCGCGACGATCGGCTCGCCCTCGAACTGCATGCCTACGATTACCGCAAGCGCAATGTGATTCTGCGCGATGCCCAGGGCTTCAACATCAGTGACGGCCGCACCCGCCATCGCGGCATCGAGGCGAGCGTCCGCTGGCAGGGACCAGCCGGCCTCTGGCTGGAAGGCAATGCGGCGTATTCGGATCAGCGCTACCGCTTCGATCGTGCGGTGGCCGGTGGCGAGACGATCATCGCCGGCAACCCGATCGACACGGCACCGCGCTGGCTGGCCGGCACGCGGATCGGCCTGGACAGTCTCACCCTGGGTCGGTTCGAGTTGGAGTGGCGCCACCAGGGCGGTTATTTCCTGGATGCCGGCAACACCGAACGCTACGGCGGCCACGATCTGCTCGATCTGCGCTGGGCGCGGCCACTGTCGGAGCGCGTGCGGCTGACCGCACGTCTGGCCAATCTGGGCGATCGCCGATTCGCCGAGCGGGCCGATCTTGCGTTCGGCGAGTTCCGCTATTTTCCAGGTGCCGGTCGTGAGCTTCACATCGGCGTGTCGTGGTCGCGCTGATGATTGCCTGACATGGTCGATTTGGCACCGGCTGTGCTCGAGGACGGCGCGCCTCGATGGCCGGTGGCGACCGAACGCACGATGCGCTTGACCTGGTGGCGCCGCCGTGTACGCTGCCAGTCACAGGTGCCCGCTCGTGGCGCCGTGACCGAATCAGGGGGGAATCATGCTGGCCGCACTGCAACAGCAACTTATCGATCGTGCTCGGCAAACGCCGGATCGGGTCTATCTTTGCCAGCCGATCGACCGTCGCTGGCATCAGTGGACCTGGGCCGAGGCCGTGGCCGAAGCCGAGCGGGTCGCCGTTGCGCTGCATCGGCTCGGATTGCGTCCGGGCGATCGGGTCGGACTGGTGTCGAAGAACTGCGCGCACTGGGTGATCGCCGACATGGCGATGATCCTGTCCGGCCTGGTCAGTGTGCCGGTCTACCCGACCGCCAGTGCCCGCACCATCGAGCAGATTCTCCGGCACAGCGGCGCCAAAGCCTGTTTCATCGGCAAGCTGGAACACCCCGAGAGTCAGCGCAAGGGTATCCCGGAGGAGGTCGTCACCGTGGCGATGCCCTATCCCGGCGCGACCGGCACGTACCGGTGGGATGCCCTGATCAGCGAATCTGCCGACGGCTTCCAGCCCCATCCGGCCAGTGAAGACGATCTGGCGACCCTGCTCTACACCTCGGGTTCGACGGGCGAGCCCAAGGGTGCGATGCACAGCTATCGCAACTTCGCGTTCGTCGGATCGGCCCTGGCCAAGGCCCTCGACATCCGTACCGGCGATCGCGTGCTGTCCTACCTGCCGCTCTCGCATTGCACCGAGCGGGCCTATGTCGAGGCGACCAGCTTCCATTCCGAGGCGACCCTGTATTTCGTCGAGAGTCTCGACACCTTCGCCGCCGACCTGCTGCATGCCCGACCGACTCTGTTCGGGTCGGTGCCGCGGTTGTGGAAGAAGTTCCAACTCGGCGTGCTCGACAGGCTCCCGCCCGAGCGCCTGGACCGCTTGCTGCGCATCCCTCTGGTGGCCGGGTTGATTCGTCGCAAGATCAAGCGCGGTCTGGGCATCGATCGTGCGACCTGGTTTGCCAGCGGTTCGGCGCCGATCGCGCCGGTGCTGCTGGAATGGTGGCATCGGGTCGGTGTGACCATCCGCGAGGGTTGGGGCATGACCGAGACCTTCGCCTACGGCACCCAACTCGGGCGTCAGGGGATGCCGCGTTTCGGCTGCATCGGCAAGGCGTTGCCCCAGGTGGAACTGAAGACCGGCGACAACGACGAATTGCTGATCCGCTCGCCGTCCCTGATGCAGGGCTATTACCGGGAGCCGGAGCTGAGCGAACGCAGCTTCGTCGATGGGTTCTTCCGAACCGGTGACCGCGCATTCATCGATCCGGACGGTTGGGTCGCGATCACCGGGCGGGTCAAGGACGTGTTCAAGACCAGCAAGGGCAAGTATGTCGCGCCGGTGCCCCTGGAGAGCCTGCTGGCCCGCAATGAACTCATCGAGCAGGCGTGCGTGGTTGGCGAGCGGCTCGATCAGCCGGTTGCCCTGATCCAACTCGCCGAGCACATCGGCATCGATGACGACACTCTGCGCATCCGACTGGGCGAGACGCTTGATGCGGTCAACCGGCAATTGGAGCCACACGAGCGGATCGGGGGGGCGATCGTGATCGACGAGCGCTGGACCGTGGACAACGATCTGCTGACGCCGACCCTGAAGATCCGTCGCGACATCATCGAAGCCCGCTACCGCAGTCTGGTCGAGGCACGTCAGGATCGGGTCGTGCGGGTGCCGGCCGCATGATCGCAGTCGGTGCTGCGGCCCGCTGCTGCTGACTGCGTGTGATCGGCTGGGTACGAGGGTCGACGGACGGTGGCCGGACGGTGTGGTTCGGCGAGCGGTGGTCGCCTGCTGGACAAAAATAGGGGTCGGGTCCAGCTCCGAATGGTGCGGCGCGGCCTTGCCTGCGGCTACACTCCGGCGAGCGCATGGATTCCTCTTCCACGCCCATGCGCTCTTCCTTCGCTGGACCCGACTCCGTGTCTACCCGACCCCTGTCATCCTTGAGTCGTCCTTGAATCATCCATGACCATTGCCTTCCGTGCGTTGAAAACTCCCTTTGCTCCACATCCGTTTGCTACGCGATGCCACCGGCATCGGGTTCGTCCTTGCCTGGGCCTGTCCCTGCCCGCTGAGCGTGTTGGTGTGGCGGACTCCCCATTTCCCCTTGAACCTCCACCCCGTGTCCCTGTCTTCCCAGTTCGCTAGCCTTGGGTCGGCGCGGGTCTTCCCGACCCGGCCGGCCGGTGTCCGTTCCGGCTTGGGTATGATGTTGCCAACGCAAGCAAGTAATGTCGTGAGTCGGGCTCACCTAAATTGGCGATTGTGGCTCACTGGAGTCACAGGCTGCTGCCTGGATCGCTGGCTAGACTTGCCGGATGTCGCTCCCCGACCGCATCCGCTCTGCCCGACGCCGCGCACGACTCAGTCAGGCCGCACTTGCGGCTCGGATCGGCATTGATCGCAGTGCGGTCAGTCATTGGGAGCGCGGGCGTGGCAACGTGCCTTCATCCGCCAATCTGTTTGCGGTTGCCAACATCACCGGGGTTCGTATCGAGTGGCTGGCGCATGGTCAGGGATCGATGACCCCGCATGCCAGTGTCGCCTACGATGAACTGGTGCCGATTCACGAGGACTATGCCCGTGACGAGGATGAGGAATACCTGCTGCGCGGATTCCGACAGTTGAGTGCAAAGGATCGCCGGGCCTTGCGGCGACGTCTGGAGCAGTTGCTTCCCGAGCAAGGGTCGGAGCCTCCGGCCAACTGACCGCAGGTCACGGACCATCGCAGACGGGTGGTGCCAGTGCGCCGGGTCGGCAAGCGTCATCCGGCTTCGCCATAATGCCGGGATGGACCACGGCAATTCGCTGCAAACCATCGTCGTCTTTCTGATCGCCGCCGTGATCGCGGTGCCGCTTGGCCGTCGGCTGGGCCTGAGCGCGGTGATCGGCTATCTGGCTGCCGGTGTCGCGATCGGGCCACATGTGCTCGGGCTGGTCGCCGACGTCGAGGACACTCTGGCGATTTCCGAGTTCGGGGTGGTCATGCTGCTGTTCGTGATCGGGCTGGAGTTGTCGCCCGGACGACTGTGGGTGATGCGCCGTCAGGTCTTCGGGATCGGTTCGCTGCAAGTGCTGCTGAGTGCGCTGGCGATTGCGCTGCTGCTGTCCGGGCTCGGGTTGGGCTGGAAGGCAGTGGCGATCATCGGCATGGGCCTGGCGTTGTCGTCCACGGCGGTCGGGCTGCAACTGCTGGCCGAGCGCAGGGAACTGACCAGCGATCATGGCCGCGCCACGTTCGGCATCCTGCTGTTCCAGGACATCATCGCGATCCCGCTGCTGGCGGCGATCCCGCTGCTCGGTGAGGCCAAGGCCGCTGCCCGCAGCGTGCCACCGATCGAGGCCGTCATGAATGCCGTGGTGGTGATCGGTCTGGTCATACTCGGCGGTCGTTACGTGTTGCGCTACCTGTTCCGTGCCGTGGCCAAGGCGCGGATGGTCGAGGTGTTCTCGGCGGCGGCACTGGCGGTGGTGGTCGGCACCGCCTGGCTGATGGAGACGGTCGGCCTGAGCATGGGCTTGGGTGCTTTCCTGGCCGGCATGCTGCTCGCCGACAGCGAGTATCGACACGAGTTGGAATCGCACATCGAGCCGTTCAAGGGCCTGTTCCTCGGACTGTTCTTCATCGCGGTCGGGATGAGCATCGACCTCGGGGTGATCGGCTCGGAGCCGGCACGGATCGCGATCGGGGTCGGTCTGCTGCTAGGGATCAAGGCGATCCTGCTGTACGGTCTCGGTCGTCTGGCGCGGCTGGACAACGGGGATGCCATGCGGCTCGGTGTGCTGTTGGCGATGGGCGGCGAGTTCGGTTTCGTGGTGTTTGCCGAATCGTTCAAGTACGGGCTGATCGATGCCGCCTGGCGGGATCTGCTGGTGGTGGTGGTCGGTGTCAGCATGGCGGTGACGCCCATGCTGCTGATCGTGGTCAGTCATTGGTTGGCGCGACATCCGGCCAGGGTCGCGCCGCGCGAATTCGATCAGATCGGTCCCGGCCATCCGAGGGTCATCATCGCCGGCTTCGGCCGGGTCGGGCAGATCGTCGGCCGCATGCTGACTGCCCAGCGGATTCCGTTCACGGCACTGGAGAACAGTCCGGAGCAGGTCGATTTTTCGCGTCGATTCGGCAACAAGATCTATTTCGGCGACCCGGCCCGGCCGGATCTGCTGCGCGCAGCCCATGTCGAGCACGCCGAGATCTTCGTGCTGACCACCGACAATCCGGAGGCCAATCTGCGGACCGCGCGGATGGTCAAGCGGCTGTTTCCACACATCAGGATCTACGCACGGGCACGCAACCGCCAGCACACCTTCAAGCTCATGGACCTCGGTGTCGATGGCGTGGTCCGCGAAACCTTCCATTCCTCACTGGAATTGGGTCGGCAGGTGCTGGAGGCGCTCGGTGTCGCTCCTGAGCAGGCACGTGAGCGGATGCAGCGCTTCCTGGCCCACGATGAGGCGTTGCTGCAGGAGCAATACCTGGTCTACGACGACGATGCCGCCCTGGTGGCCTCGGCCCACGAGGCGCTGCGTGATCTGGTGGGATTGTTCGATGCCGATCGCATGCCGGGTGCGAATGTTGATGCGGAGGCGGCCGATGTTCGCTCGCCAGGCCAGCCCGATCGAGCGGACGGTGCGCGTCCAGGTGCCTGACGTTCGCCTCGGTTCGATCCGGCCGTCGTCTCGGCGATCGTGACCCGCCGATGCGGTCGGGCGGCCGCTGCAATCGCCGGTCAGGGATCGGGCGTGCGCAGGAAGCGCGCCAGATTCGGTGTTCGGGGTGCGTCGAACTCGGCGGCGATGTCGACATAACCGCGCAACAGGGCGATCTCGCGGGGGGGACGGTTGTAGCGATCGCGCAAGTCGGGGTCGGCGCCAGCCGCCAGCAGGCGCCGGACAACCGTGCCGAGGCCATGCAGTGCCGCCAGATGGAGCGGACCGAAGCCGCGCTGATCGCGGACATCCAGCGAGGCGCCGGCCGCGAGCAGCCGTTCGACCGCCGTCAGCACCACGTCTTCCCGGCAGGGCGTTCCCGGTTCGGCACGAGCGCCGAGAACCAGCAGCAAGGGCGTGTGGCCTGATTCGGATGCGCCATCGATGTCTGAACCGGCACTCAGGCCAGTGTCGATCAACTCGGCGACCCGGCTCGGATCACGGGCCTGGAAGGCATACATGGCGGCACAGTGCAGGGCGGTGAATGCCTGTTCATCGCGATCGCTGACCTGGGCGCCGGCGGTGAGCAGGGCGCGTGCCAGTTCCGGAAAGCCGAGCGCGCAGGCCAGCATCAATGGGGTGATCGCGCCAGGCAGTGGCTGCGAGGGGTTGGCACCGGCGGCCAGCAGGCTGTCCACGATCTCGGCCTGGCGCATGCTGATGGCGGCCGACAGGGGGGTGGCGCCGGTATTGGCGGCGATACGGGTGTCGGCGCCACGATCGAGCAGGCGCTGCACGACATCGCGATAGCCGCCGCCGGCGGCGCGGAGCAGGGCGGTGCAGCCCTGGCTGTCGCGGGTGTCGATCGCCAGGCCGAGGTCGAGCAGGCCGTCCACCGCGACCGCATCACCCATCATGGCGGCGGCCGGCAGGTCGCCGGAATGCAGGGGTCGGCCGGGTGACTTCCAACGAGGCCAGTGCAGCCAGCGGGCCAGGTGGCGATGACCGGCGGCCAGTGCCAGGCCGTGGGCGGTCTGACCGTCCGAGGTCGGACGTTCGGGTGTGCCGCCATGCCGGATCAGCATCCGCACGGCGGTTTCGTCGCCACTGGCGGCGGCCAGGTGCAGGGCGGTCTGACCGAGTCGGTCACGGGCGTTGGCATCGACTCCATGTTCGAGCAGGCTGCGGGTCAGGCCGGTGAAGCCAAGCCGGATGGCCAGATGCAGGGGCGGGTCGCCATTCGGACCGCTGGCGAACGGATCGGCGCCGCTGGCCAGCAGGCGCAGGGCCATGGCTTCGATCAAAGCGCCAGGGGCATGAGGGCCATTGCGGGCAGCACTGAGGAAGCGCGCCAATCCGCCGGCGCCGGAAAACGTGGTGCCGCGATCGAGGAGGGTGGCAAGGGTGGCGGCCGTGCTCGGTACGCGGTCGAGCAGGGCGAAGGCGATGCTGTCGCCGCCGGTGACTTCCAGCCGAGCCCCCGGATCGGCACCGAATTCCAGCAGCCACTCGACGGCCTCGCGGCCGATGTCGGCAGCCAGGTCGTAGAGCAGGGCGCTGGCCCGCTGCGAGTCGAGCGGCGATACGGCCGCCATGTCGTCGGCGGCGTCCAGGCGGCCCTGTTCGAGCAGACGACGCAGCAGGTCTTCCGGGCGGGTGGCGTTGGCGTCGGCGACCGTTTCGTCGATGCCGACCGGTAGCGCCCGTGATGGATCGAGCACCCGGACCAGACGCCAGCGACCGGCGGCGATCAGGTGGTCGAGCGGCGTGTGGTCGGTGCGATCGCGCTGGGCAGGGTCGACCCCGAGACCGAGCAGCAACTCGACGCAGGCTTCGCTGGCGCGGTCGGATTCGGCCAACAGGGCCAGGGCGTTGCGACCATCCGGCAGACTGGCGTGCGGATCGGGTCGGGCCGGCGCAAGGGCGCACAGAGACAGCATGCGGCCTTCGCGGGCGGCGGCGAGCATGGCGGTGCTGCCGTCATCGGCGGCCCGATCGACGTCGGCACCGGCAGCCAGCAGGGCGGCCACGATCTCGGCATTGCCGAGCCCGGCGGCGTGGATCAGGGCGCTGCGACCGGTCTCGTCGCAGGCATCAGGCTTGGCCTTGTGGCGCAGCAGCAGATGGACGCCGGTAACGTTGTCCTCGCCGCTGGCAGCCGGGATCAGGGCCGGCAGGCCGCCGTCCGGCTGGGGAGTGGCGCCACGCTCCAGCAAGACCTTGACCAGCGGCCAGTTGCCGATCGCGCAGGCGGTCGCCAGCGGACTCAGCCGTTCGCGGTCGAGGGCATCGATCTCGGCACCGGCATCGAGCAGGGCGATGGCGATGGCCGGATCGCTGTTGCGGGCGGCGTGGTGCAGGGCGGTCGCGCCCGAGGCTTCGGTGGCGCGCGGATCGGCGCCATTGGTGAGCAGCATCGTGACCGCCTCGACCCGACCGTGCCAACTGTCGCGCGTCGCTGCCAGCAATGGGGTCAGGCCGGCATGGCTGCGATTGACGTCGGCACCGGCTGCGATCAGGGCGCGCAGCACCCGCAGATCGGGCAGCAGGGCCGCCAGCATCGGCAGGGTGCGCTGGTCGTGGTCATCGACGGCCGGCAGGGCATTGCTGTCGGCGCCCTCGGACAGCAGGGCCAGGGCGCGATCGGACAGGCCAGCGGCGACCGCGACATACAGACGCTCGTTGATCGAAAGGCTCGGCGTGTCGGCCCTGGCTGCCTGGACTTCGACCGGAATCGGCGTGTCGGCCCCCGGTGCAGCGGCTGCGGGCGCGGCGACTTCGGTGGTGCCGGCGCGGCGGGCGCTGCTGGCATCGCTGCCGATCAGGGTGTCGCTGTGGCGGCGGACATCTATGGCCGCCAGCAAGGTGGTCAAGGGGAGGGCGAACGCCTGCACCAGCAGCAGTTCGATCCGGAAATCGCCGAGATAGCGGTCGAGCAGGACCAGCATCGGCAGGGGCAGCAGGGCGATCAGCGCCAGTACCGCCATCGGCAGGCGAGCGAGCGGTGGCGGTCCGACCTGGTCGGCAACGGCCGCCAGAAGGTCACCGACCGAGCGGGTGCCGCGCGCTGCGGTCACCAGGGCCGGCCAGCCGTACCACAGCAGGGTCAGCAGCAGGCCGGCACCGGCCGAGAACAGCAGCAGTGGCGGCAGTGCCGGACGCGACAGGAAGGTCGCCAGCGCCCACATCAGCAATGGGGTGGACAGGAACCAGACCAGGCCGGTCAGGATCACCACTGGCAACACGCTGCCTGCTTGTGGCGAGCGCCCGATCAGGCTGCCCAGTCCGACCAGCAGGGCAGCGGTCGCCGGCCAGGTCAGCAGGATCGTCCAGGTCTCCGGTCGCCAGATCGGCAGCAGCAGGACCGCCAGGCCAGCGGCGACCAGGAGTGCTGCAGGCAGTGGCGCCATGCCGGGCGGGGCTCGATTCACTCGCGGGACTCCTGGATATCGCCCCGGCTGTGCCAGGTCGGGATGTGAACGGATGGGCCGGCATCGCCGGGGGGCAGTTGCAGGTGATAGCCGTATCGATCGAGATTGGCGATCACCTGCTGTGGGTTTTCGCGCGCCAGACGTCGATCCGGCGTGAGGTCCAGTTCAAGCACCCAGGCCAATTCGCCCAGCCGTTCGCGCAGCGAACCCGGCAGGTGCTGAAAACCGTCGCGTTCGCGCAGATAGACATAGGTGTCCGGGCGGCGCTGGCTCTTGTAAATGTGGGCGTGCATGGTCTGGCTTGATCTCTGATCGCCAAGGATACCCGCAGCCGGTGTGCCAGCGGTGGCGCCGTGGACACCGATTGCCGCTGGCACACGGGCGCGGCACGTGGCAGGCTGGGCCGATGACCGATCATCATTCCGTGACCGTTGCCCTGGCCCAGATCGCCCCGGTCTGGTTGGATCGTCGCGCCACCCTGGCTCGGGTGGTCGAGCATGTTCGACAGGCTGCCATCGAGGGTGCCCGTCTGGTCGTATTTGGCGAGGGTCTGGTTCCGGGCTATCCGTTCTGGGTCGAGCATACCGATGGCGCCCGCTTCGAGTCGGACGTGCAGAAGACGCTGTTCGCCCACTACCTCGATCAGGCGGTTTCGATCGATCGGGGTGATCTGGCGCCGGTGGCCGAGGCCGCCCGCGTCGGCGGTTGCTGGGTCGTGCTCGGGACCATCGAACGCGGCGATGATCGCGGCGGCCACAGTCTGTATTGCAGTCTGGTGCTGATCGACGCCGAGGGTGCGATCCGCAATGTTCACCGCAAGCTGGTGCCGACCTACGAGGAGCGGCTGGTGTGGTCGCCAGGCGATGGGCATGGCCTGCGGGTGTTCGATTTCGAGGGTTTCCGGCTCGGTGCCCTCAACTGCTGGGAGAACTGGATGCCGCTGGCGCGCTCGGCGCTGTACGCCCAGGGCCTGAACCTGCACGTCGCACTGTGGCCGGGCAATCTGCGCAACACCCGTGACCTGACCCGGCACATTGCCCGCGAGGCGCGCGCGTTCGTGCTGTCGGTCAGCGGCATGTGCGGGCGCGAGGATGTCGGCCCGGGCCTGCCGCATGCCGCGCTGCTGCGCGCCGCCCTGCCGGAAACCTGCGCCGATGGCGGCTCCTGCCTGGCCGGTCCGGATGGCGAGTGGCTGATCGAGCCGCAGGTCGGCCGATCCGGGCTGTGGCTGGCGGAACTGCCGCTGGCGGCGGTTCATCGCGAGCGCCAGAACTTCGATCCGTTCGGACATTACTCGCGACCGGATGTGCTCGAACTGTCGGTTGATCGCTGCCGCCGCACCGGTGTCCGCTGGCACGATGACGGATGAATTCGATGCCGTGCCGATGACAGTATCGGTTCAGATTGCTGCTGCCGGCCACGCCATGGCGCGGTTAGACTGTCGGTTGCGCCCGGCACGGGTTCGGGCATCGAAGTGATCGAGATCGGCGATGGCGTCTGCAATCTTCCGTCTGTGTGTGGCCCTGATCCTGCTGGTCGTATCCAGTGAGGCATTGGCACTGCGTTGCGATGGTCGGATCGTCGCGACCGGCGATCGCGATTTTCAGGTTCGAGGACGGTGCGGCGCGCCCTACTTCGTGGACGGCTACAGCGAATTGGTCAGCTACGGCAGCGATCACGACCAGGGCGGTTATGGCGGAACCACCTACCATCGATCCGAGCGGGTCTACGAGGACTGGTACTACAACTTCGGCGGCAATCGGCTGCTGTATCGACTGCGCTTCCGCGACGGCCGGCTGGTGCGCATCGACACCCATGGCTACGGTCGCAATCCGGGCGAATCGAAGCGCTGTGACGACGCAACACTGGCACGCGGCACACCCATCGGCCAGGTCTATCTGCATTGCGGACCTCCCTATTCACGTCAGGCCCGCTATCGCGATGCCAGCACCGGTACCGGAGGCTATCGGCGACAACGGCAGGTTCGCTATGAGGAGTGGCTGTATCCGTCACACCGCGCCGGTCATTCGCGGCTGGCGATCTTCATCGAGGGTCGGCTGCACCGGATCGAACACGTTCGCTACTGAGCGAGCGAAGATCTGATCAGTCGAGCC
>DIHI01000080.1:95125-97806 GCA_002420085.1 Lysobacterales bacterium UBA5700
CTGATCAGTCGAGCCGGCCCGCGAATCGCCAGGCCAGGGTTTCACCGGCATGCAGGGGTACCAGGGCGTCGCTGCCGGCGGCGATCTGTTCCGGAACCGTCTGGCCGACGCGCTCCAGAGCGATCCGCCCGCTGTTGAGCGGCAGCCCGTAGAAGCGGGCGCCGAATTCCGACGCGAATGGCTCCAGTCGATCGAGCGCGCCTTCCGCCTCGAATACCGCCGCATAGCTTTCCAGTGCGAACGGGGCATTGAAAATGCCGGCACAGCCGCAGGCGCTCTCCTTCGCGGTGATCGTGTGCGGCGCGGTGTCGGTGCCCAGGAAGAACCGGTGATCGCCACTCACCGCCGCCTGTCGCAGGGCCAGCCGATGGCGCTCGCGCTTGAGCACCGGCAGGCAATACTGGTGCGGCCGCAGTCCGCCCGCGAACAGGGCGTTGCGATTGTGGTGCAGGTGGTGCGGTGTGAGGGTGGCGGCCAGGTTGCGTTCGACCGAGCCGACATAGGCGACCGCCTCGGCGGTGGTGATGTGCTCCAGCACGATCTTCAATTCCGGAAAGTCACGGCGCAGCGGAATCAGCACGCGCTCGATGAACACCGCCTCGCGGTCGAAGATGTCGATTTCCGGATCGGTGACCTCGCCATGGACCAGCAGCGGCATGGCGATCGCCTGCATCCGTTCAAGGCAGCGGTGGATGCGACGGATGTCGGTGACGCCGAATTCCGAATGAGTGGTGGCATGGGCCGGATAGAGCTTGCCGGCGGTGAACACGCCCTGATCATGGCCGTGTGCAAGTTCATCGGGATCGCTGTCGTCGGTCAGGTAGGCGGTCATCAGCGGCTGGAAGCCGACCGTGCTGCCGATGGCGGCCATGATGCGATCGCGGTAGGCGCGCGCCGCTGCCACCGTGGTCACCGGAGGCCGCAGGTTGGGCATCACGATCGCCCGAGCGAAGCAGCGCGCAGTGAATCCGGCCACGTGTGCCAGCAGCGCGTCATCGCGCAGATGGGTGTGCAGATCATCGGGGCAGCGGATGACCAGGCGGGTAGCTGACGGGGAGGTCATGGTCGGCGTGGTCCGGGCGAGCGATCCTGGCGCGATTATAGGATGCGGCCAGCGACCGATCGGCGGAGACATCCGTCCAGCCGTCCGAGCGGCTCGACGGCATGGGCTTGCACGGTCACAATGGCCGGATCGCCAACCCGATGGAGTCCATCATGAAGCGCTTCCCGTTCGCTGCCAGCCTGATCCTTTCCGCACTCGCCGTCTTCAGCGCCGCGCCAGCCTGGGCGCAGCAGGATTTCGATGCCGTCAAGGTCGAAATCAGCCCGATCCGGGACGGCGTGCATCTGCTGACCGGTCGCGGTGGCAACATCGTCGCCAGCACCGGCACGGACGGCACGTTCCTGATCGATGATCAGTACGCTCCCTTGACCGACCGGATTCGGGCCGCCCTGGCGACCGTCACCGATCAGCCGGTCCGGTTCGTGGTCAACACCCACTGGCACGGCGACCATGTCGGTGGCAACGAGAACCTGGGCAAGGCCGGCGCCGTGATCCTGGCCCACGAAAACGTCCGTGTCCGGATGAGCAGCGAGCAGTTCATGGCCGCGTTCGACCGCACCGTCCCGGCTTCGCCGCCGGCTGCCCTGCCGGTGGTCACCTTCACCGAGGGTCTGGCCTTGCATCTCAATGGCGACACCATGCGGGTCGTCCACGTCAGCCATGCCCACACCGATGGCGATGCCCTGGTGTTCTTCGAGCAGGCCAATGTCCTGCACATGGGCGACACCTACTTCAACGGCCTGTATCCGTTCATCGACATCGATTCCGGTGGCAGCATCGATGGCATGATCGCGGCGGTCGCCCAGGGCGTACAACTGGCCAACGCCGAGACCATCGTCGTACCGGGTCACGGCCCGCTCAGTGATCGCGCCGGTCTCGCGGCGTATGGTGAGATGCTGACCGGATTCCGCAACCGGATCGCCGACCTCAAGGCGTCCGGCAAGTCGCTGGAGGAGGTGATCGCGGCCAAGCCCACCGGCGAATTCGATGCCGCTCTCGGCGGTGCCTTCATCAAGCCCGAACAGTTGGTCGGCTTCATCTACCGATCGCTGTGAGTACGACGCGACCCGGCCACGCGGTCGGGTCGCCTGGCCGGTGGCCATGGCCGTTCGTTCGATTGCCGTCACGACACCCCACGGTGGCTTAACGGAAAAGGGCAGATCCGCTCGGATTCAATTTGAATTCACCCTGGGCCGCGCAGTCTGGACCCGCACCCACCGCAGGAGAGTTGCCATGCGTACCCGCCTCGCCCTCATCGTCGTCGTCTTCGCTGCTGGCCTGCTCGGCTTCCAGCACAGCGCCATTGCCGGATCGTCCGCCCACGTCTACGTCGATCTCGGCGATGTCTATTTCAGCTACGACAAGCCCTATTACCGCCCGACCGGTGAATCGCTGGCAGTCGCCTACTACCACGGCTCGCCGCGTTACTACCGCCACGGCTATTCCCATGGCGGTTACGGCTACAAGAATGGCTATGGCTATGGCCATGGTTACAAGGGCGGCTACGGCCACAAGCCCAGCTACGGCTACGGCTACAAGCATGGTTACACGCGCGGCTACAAGCACGGTTACAAATACGGCCACGGCTACAAGGGCGGCTATGGCCACGGCTACCGCG
>DIHI01000080.1:97944-103326 GCA_002420085.1 Lysobacterales bacterium UBA5700
GGTGGTCATGGCGGCCACGACCGCGGCCATCGCTGATACCGGCCTTCCTGCTCGCCGATGTTTCCCTCCGCCCGCGCTTCGGCGCGGGCTTTTTTGTAATCGCCACCAACTCGATCGGTGTGGTCGATCGGTGACGGCATAGAATGACCGTGCCGTCCGCCCGCCCACACCGAGCCCGTGCTGCCATGACCGAGCCCACCGACCGCACTGCACTGCGCACCTACACCGGCGGCTGCCATTGCCGGCGGATCGCGTTCGAGGTCGATGCCCCGGACGTGTTGCAGGTGATCGACTGCAACTGCTCGATCTGCACCAAGACCGGTTTCCTGCACCTGATCGTGGCTGCCGAGCGATTCCGGCTGATCCAGGGTGAGGCCGACCTGGTCGAATACCGGTTCAATACCGGCACCGCCCGGCATCTGTTCTGCCGGCAGTGCGGAATCAAGTCGTTCTACATCCCGCGCTCGCACCCGGAAGGCGTCGACGTCAATGTCCGCTGCCTCGACCTGGGCGACGACCCGCAGATCGAGATCGAGCCCTTCGACGGCCGCCACTGGGAAGCCAACGCCGCGACTCTGGCGCCGGTCTGATCTGCACCGCCGGCCGGCGCACGTTCGCGACAATGACTGGCCTGCACCCGGCGCGACCATGGCCCGCTGCTGCTGATCCATGGCGCGCAGCTTCGGGCGTCCGAGCCCAGGCGCTACACTGTCGCCATGCCGACCTCGATCTCGACCCCACTGCCGTTCGAGCGCCTGTCCGTAGCGCCGATGATGGACTGGACCGACCGCCATTGCCGGGCCTTTCACCGGGTGCTGGCGCCGGGTGCCCGGTTGTACACCGAGATGGTCCATGCCCAGGCGGTGTTGCACGGCGACCGCGCGCGACTGCTCGGCTTCGACCCCAGCGAACACCCGCTGGCCCTGCAATTGGGCGGCAGTGATCCGCCGACATTGGCGGCGGCGGCGGCGATCGGTGCCGAGTGGGGTTACGACGAGATCAATCTCAACTGCGGCTGTCCATCCGATCGGGTTCAGGCCGGCCGTTTCGGCGCCTGCCTGATGCTGAGACCGGACCTGGTCGGCGAGTGCGTGGCGGCGATGGTGCGGGCGGTAGCGCTGCCGATCACGGTGAAATGTCGGTTGGGCGTGGATGATGCCGAGGATTTCCCGACCTTCCTGGCGTTCATCGATACCGTGGCCGAGGCCGGCTGTCGGCAATTCATCGTGCATGCCCGCAATGCCTGGTTGCAGGGCCTGTCGCCCAAGGAAAACCGCGATGTTCCGCCCTTGCGCCATGATTGGGTCTACCGACTCAAGCGCGAGCGCCCGGCCTTGCGGGTGGTGCTCAACGGCGGAGTCGATTCGGTTGCTGCCGCGTTGGCCCACCTGGAGCGGGTCGATGGTGTGATGCTCGGCCGAGCCGCCTATCGCGATCCCTACCTGCTGCACCGCTTGGACCGAACCTTGGCCGGCACGCCCGATGCGCTGCTGGCCCGCGCCGATCTGCTGCGTGCCTTCGCACCGTATGTCCAGGCGCGCTTGGCCGAGGGTGTCGCGCTCAAGCACATCAGTCGCCACCTGCTCGGTCTGTTCAACGGCGAGCGCGGCGGACGGCGGTTTCGACAGGTGCTCGGTGCGGCCACTCTGGCCGGCGCCGACTGGGACTGGCTCGAACGTGCCTTGGCGGAGACCCGGATGGAAACCATGGCGGCACCGGACACGGTCGCCGATGCTGCCTGAGGCGGTCGGTTCCGGTCGGCCGGCATGATCACCCGCGATCGAGGCGCCTTCCTGCGCTTGGCGCGCAGCCTGCCGGCCGATGCCGGGCCGGCCTGCGCCCGGGCCGCCTTCCTGGTCAGCCCCGATGGCTTCGCACCGGCGGTCGATTCCGCCAGCGACAACCGCTACATGGCAGCTACCGCCACGGTCGAGCGCGCCCTGGCCGAACATCGACACCTGCATCGAGCGTTGTCGCGGGAACTGCCGACCCTGTGTTTCCCCGGCGATCCGGCCACCCCGGAGGCGGTGTTCCCGAACAATGTCTTCGCGACCGCCAGGGTGGCCGGCCAGGGCCGTCTGCTGATTGCCCGGATGCGCCACCCGAGCCGGGCCGCCGAGGCCGATCGAGCCGATATCCGGGGCCTGTTCACCGATCTGCTCGGCTATGTCGAGCACGATCTGCGTGAGCGGCCGGGAGTGGCCGAACTGACCGGCTCACTGGTGATCGACCGGGCGCGCGGAATCGGGTTCTGCGGCCTGTCCAACCGCTGCGACGAAGCCGGCGCACACGCCATGCACGACGCCTTCGGCCTGCGTGCGACCCTGTTGTTCGATCTGGCTGCCGGCGAGTATCACAGCAATGTCGTACTGGCCGTCCTGGCCGGCCGGGCGGTGCTGATCGCGCCGGATGGCATTGCCGATGCCGAGGTGGTGTCGGCGATCGCCAGCCTGTATCCGCATGCCTTCCTGCTGTCCACCGCCCAGCGTCTGGCCTTCGCCGGCAATGCCATCGCCCTGGCGCCCGATCGGGTCTGGCTGAGCGCGCGGGCGGCGGCATCCCTGGATGCCCGCCTGCGTGGTGGCCTGGCCGAGGCTGGCTTCGCCATCGGGGCGATCGCCCTGGACGAGATCGAGCGGGCCGGTGGATCGCTGCGCTGCTGTGTGGCCGAGATCTTCTGAGCATGCGGCGGACTGATCGGTGATGTTTCCAGGCTGCTCTACAATGGCGCCATGACCGCTACCGCCCCCGGCCCCCGGCCTCGCGCGCCGGCCATACCGCCCAGCCTGCGACGCCTGTGGCGGCTGCCACTGCTGCTGATGCATGTGGCCCTGGCCACGCCGTTGGCCGTGGTGCTGATCAATCCATTGACCGCACGGCTGCGCCTGGCCGGCCAGCGCCTCGATCACCTGACCATCCGGCTGTGGTCGCGTGGCCTGCTGCGGCTGTTCGGCTGGCGGGTGCGGCGCTTCGGTGTACCGTTGCCAGGGCCGGTACTGCTGGTCGCCAACCACGTCGGCTGGATCGACATCGAGGCGATCCACAGCCAGATCGCCGCCGGCTTCGTCGCCAAGGCAGAAATCAGCCGCTGGCCATTGATCGGATGGCTGGCCCGACGCGGCGGCACGATCTACCACCAGCGCGGTCGCAGCGATTCCCTGCACGGGGTGATGCACACCATGCTGGAACGCCTGCAACAGGGCCTGCCGGTGGCGGTGTTTCCCGAAGGCCGGGCCAATGACGGCGTCGAGCTCGGCCCATTCCACGCCCGCATCTTTCAGCCGGCAGTGCTGGCCGGCGTCCCGGCACAGCCGGTCGCCCTGCGCTATGGCGAGCGCGGCGCCGCCCAGACCACGGTGGCATTCGCCCCGGATGAGCATTTCGTCGGCAATTTCTGGCGCTTGCTGGGCGAGCCGCCGCGCGTGCTGGAAGTGCATTTCCTGACGCCTGTGGCCGCCAGTGAGGACGGCCGACGGCGGATGGCCACTCTGTGTCGCGAGCAGATCGCGGCCGTACTGGCGGAGTCGGCATGAGCACGATCACGGCATCCGACTACCGACCGCCGCGCTGGCTGCACAGCCCGCACCTGCAATCGGTGCTGAGTTCCAGTGCCTTGCGTCGCACGCGCGGAGCGCGCCGCTTCGCGGCCACCGGCGCGGTCACCGACGAGCACTGGCTGCACACGCCCGAAGGCGTTCGCCTGCAAGGTTTCCACAGCCGGCCGGCAGCCGGTGATGACGGCAGCCTGGCGATTCTGTTGCATGGCTGGGAGGGCTCGGCCAATTCGAGCTATGTGCTCAATGCCGCCGCGAGCCTTCTGGAAGCCGGCTGTGCGGTGTTCCGGCTGAATTTTCGCGACCATGGCGACACCCACCACGCCAACGAAGGCATCTTCCATTCGTGTCGATTGCGCGAGGTGATCGAGGCGGCTCTGCTGGTGCAGGCGCGCTTCCGACCCCGGCGTCTGGTCGCGGCCGGATTCTCACTGGGTGGCAATTTCGCGTTGCGCCTGGCCCGATCGGCGCCCGAAGCCGGGCTCGATCTGGCCCATGCCGCTGCCGTATGCCCGGTCATCGACCCGGCGGCTGGCATGGCCGCCCTGGAACGCGCACCGGGCTTCTACGAGTGGTATTTCATGCGCAAGTGGCGGGCCTCGCTGCGGCGCAAGCGGGAATTGTTCCCGCAGGCACACGGTTACGACGACAGTGCCCTGCAACGCGGCATGCGCGAGCTGACCGCCTGGCTGGTCGGCCGGCACGGCGAGTTCGACAGTCTGGAGGCGTATTTTCGCGGCTATGCCCTGGCCGGTGACGGGCTGGCCGACGTGCGGGTGCCGATCAGCATCCTGACCGCCGCCGACGATCCGGTCATTCCGGTCGCCGCATTCCATCATCTGCGCCTGCCCGCGCACGGTTACCTGGAAATCGCCGAGCACGGCGGCCATTGCGCCTTCATCGAGAACGCGGCACTGACCGGCTACGGCGAGCGCTGGGTGTGCCGGCGCCTGCTGGCACCGGAAGCCCACGGGGCAGCCGCTACAATGACCGATTCCGTTGCTGTGTCGAGCCCCTAGTCCATGCTTGCTCAAGCCCTCAAGTCGCTGCGTGCCGGCGATGTCGAAACCGCCCTCGCCGATGCCCGTCGCTACCTGGAAACGCAGCCCGACGATCCCGAGGGCCATCACCTGCTCGGAGTGATCCTGCGCGCGACCGGCGATCTCGACGGCGCAGCGGCCAGCATCGATCGGGCGATCGAGCTGGCGCCCGATGTCGGCGCGTTCCACCTGGCCCGCGCCAGCCTGATGATCGATCGCCGCGACATCATCCCGGCCAAGGTAGAACTGGCCAGAGCGATCGAGGCCGATCCCAACCAGCTCGCCAGCTACCTGCTGCTGGCCAACTACGCACTGGCGTCGGGTGATGGCGACGAAGCTGGTCGCCTGCTGCGCCTGGCCCAGCGGGTCGATGCCGAACACCCCCAGGTGCTGCTGCTGGCCGGCCAGCTACAGGCCGCGCGCGGTGAAACCGATGGCGCGATCGCGACCTTCACCCGCGCCCTGCAACGCGCCCCGAACGATGTCCTGGTCCAGACCACGCTCGGCCTGGCCTATCTGCGTCAGGGGCATCATGCCTTTGCCGGTGAACTGCTGGCCAAGGCGGTCGCGGCCCATCCTGGCCAGCGCAGCATTCGCTGGGCACTGGTGCAGTCCCTGCGCGCCCAGGAGCGGTTCGCCGAAATCCTGCCGCATCTCGATGTTCTGCTGGCCGAGCGTCCCGACGACCCGGCCGCCCTGACCCTGCGCGGCGACCTCGGCATCCGCTTCGGACGGCTCGACATCGCACTGGCCGATTATCGACGTGTGCTGGAACTGGCCGATCAGCC
>DIHI01000080.1:103461-110676 GCA_002420085.1 Lysobacterales bacterium UBA5700
TGGCCGAATCGGAACTGGCGCGTTCACCGCTCGACGATCGGCTATGGCAGGCCCGACTCCGGGTCGATGCCGGCGACCCGCTCGCCCAGATCGAAACCATTCAACGCTGGGCGGCTGCCCTGCCCGACAGCCCGGCCGGCCTGGAGGCGCGCGCCCAGTTGGCCGAACTCCAGGGTGACGATGCCCGCGCCCGCGAGCTGGCCGAGCGCGCGGTTGCCAGCGAAAGCAATCGCCCCGGCGCCGAATTCGTGCTGATCCGCGCCGACCTGCGTGACGACCCCGCCGCAGCCCTGGTCCGTCTGGAGCGTGCCTTCAACGCCGCCCAGGGCAATGCCGGTCGGCGCATGGTCCTGTGGCTGGAAGGTATCGCCCTGGATCGGCTCGATCGCATCGATGAAGCCGCCGACCGCTGGCGCCAGATGTTCCGGCATTCCGTACCGGGCCTGCCCTTGCCCGCCAGCGGGACGCCGGAAGCCCGGATCGAACCCGATGGCGGACCGATGCCGAAACTGCTGTGGACCTTGCCCGGCTCTCGGCCGGAGCGGCTGTTGTCCCTGCTCTCCACCCTGCCCTGTGGCCTGACCGCCGACCGCTTCGGCGACCTGCCGCGTGCCGATGGCCTCGGCCCGGTCAAGGCGCTCGACCCGTTCGGCCAGCCGGCCGAAACCGTGCCGACCTGGCGACGCCTGCTCGCCGATCGCGGCCTCGACCCGGTCAGGCTGATCGAATGGATCCCGAACTGGGACGAGCGCTTGGCGGCCCGTCTGCCCGGCAGCCGGGTGCTGGCCATGTTGCGCGACCCGCGCGACCTGCTGCTCGACCTGGTACTCGACGGCGGCCCGCAGCATTACCAGATCCCCAGCTTCGAGATCGCCGCCGACTGGCTGTGCCAGGCGCTCGACCCCCTGCTGCGCCGAGTCGAAGCCGGCGATCCTGACGTGCTGCTGCTGCGGGGCGAAGCCATCGACCGCGACCCCGGCGCCGCGCTCGATCGAATCGCCGCCTTCTTCGCGTTCGAGCGGCCGGCCGGCTCTGATTGGAACGAACCGAGTACCCGCAGCCTGGGTGGCATCCCGCGATCGTTCCCGCCCGGTCACTGGCAACGCTATCGAACCGCCCTTGGCGAACCGCTGGCCGCCCTGGACGCGCTTGCCGAACGGATCGACCGACTCGCCCCGGCCCATCCGACCGCCGCCTGACCGCCATCTGACCGACCCGATCACGTACACCGCCCAGGAGGAACCGCCCGTGCAATCCGAACTCGTGCAACCTCAAGCCACCCCCAGCCGGTCGCGTCGCCTGTCGGTCGCACTGCTCGTCTTCAGCCTCGGCGTCCCGATGCTGGCCGCCGCCGCCGCCCCGACAGCGAAATTGAACGTCCCGCCGGGCTTCGTCGTCGAGACCTATGCCGAAGGCGTCGAGAACGCCCGCGCCATGGCCTGGGGCGGCCGGGGCACCTTGTTCGTCGGCTCGCGCGACAAGGGACAGGTGTACGCCCTGAGCGATGGTGATGGCGACGGCCGGGCCGAGACCGTCCGGGTGATCGCCAAGGGCCTGCGCATGCCGGTCGGCGTTGCCTTCCGCGAGGGTGCCCTGTACGTCTCGGCGGTCGAACGGATCGTCCGCTTCGACGACATCGAGAATCGCCTCGACAACCCGCCGCAGCCGATCGTCGCCATCGCCGACCTGCCATCCGAGCGCCATCACGGCTGGCGTTACATCGCCTTCGGCCCGGACGGCAAGCTCTACGTACCGATCGGCGCCCCGTGCAACGTCTGCGACGACGCCGGGTTCGCCACCCTGCTGCGCATGAACCCGGATGGCAGCGAACGCCAGGTCATCGCCGAAGGCGTGCGCAACAGCGTCGGCTTCGATTGGCATCCCGACAGCGGCGCGCTCTGGTTCACCGACAACGGCCGCGACTGGCTCGGCGATGACAGCCCGGATTGCGAGTTGAATCGCCTCGATGCTCCGGGCGGACACTTCGGGTTCCCCTACTGCCATGCCGGCATCCTCGACCCCGAGTTCGGCGACGGAAAATCGTGCAGCGACTACATCGCCCCGGCCGGACGACTCGGCGCCCACACCGCCCCGCTCGGCATCCGGTTCTACACCGGCAGCGCCTTTCCAGCCGACTATCGTGGCCACGCCCTGATCGCTCGGCATGGCTCGTGGAATCGCTCGGTCAAGAGCGGCTACGACGTCGTTCGAGCCAGGATCGAGGATGGCCGGGTCACCGCCATCGAACCGTTTCTGACCGGCTTTCTCGATGGCCAGAAGACCCTCGGCCGGCCGGTCGATGTCATCCAGGCCGCCGATGGCTCGGTCCTGGTTTCCGACGACCACGCCCACGCCATCTACCGGATACGCTACGTCGGCACCGACAGCAGCATCGGCAACGGACAGCCATGATCGATCCACCCTGATCACCCGACCGGACGGCATCGGTCGGCACAGGCACGCACAGGAGCAGCCATGAAACTCATCAGCCACAGCTTCAGGAACGGCGGACCCCTCCCGGCCGAATTCGCCGCCGGTCGGCGCGACGGCGACAGTGTCGGTTTCGGCACCAACCGCAACCCGCACCTGGCCTGGCGTGAAATACCGGCCGCAACCCTCAGCCTAGCCCTGGTCTGCGTCGATCCCGACGTACCGACCGTAGCCGAGATGGTTGGCGCGCCCGGCATCGAGATTCCCGACGATCAACCGCGCTGCGACTTCGCCCATTGGCTGCTGATCGACATTCCCCCGAGCGTATCGGAGATCGCCGCTGGCGCCTGTTCCGACGGCTTCGTCGCCCACGGCAAGCAGGCCCCGAACGGCCCCGCCGGCAGCCGGCAGGGCCGTAACGACTACAGCGCCTGGTTTGCCGGCAACCCCGACATGGCCGGCGACTACCTCGGTTACGACGGCCCATTCCCGCCGCCCAACGACCTGCGTCTGCACCGCTACTTCTTCCGCCTGTTCGCCCTCGACTGCCCCCACCTCCCACTGCCCGAGCGATTCGGTTACCCCGACCTGCTGCGCACACTGCACGGCCACATCCTGGCCGAAACCGCCATCCACGCCAGCTACAGCCTGCACCCTGCACGCACAGGCCAGACCGGCTGAACCCGCAACCGGCGGCATTGCCGGCTGGCGCGTCCTGGCCCGGGGCGTTCCAGTCAGTGCCCCGGCATCGCCAGCGAACCGGTCGTGCGCAATCCCTCGCCTGACACGCCAGAGCGAGCCAGGGGCGTGCCGTCACCTTTGCCGGCACCTTTGAGTGACTCGCTACGCATCGCACCATGTATCGCCCAGCGAAGCTCGCCGTCGCGTTGGAGATGTTTGCAGTGACCCAAGTCGAAGCGTCAGGCTGACCGGATGGAGGGCCGGGCGCGAGGTGCCGGATGAAGGGATGCACGCGCGCCGGGGCGGTGGCTCTTCGGCCGATTGAAGGATCATCGACGGATGATCGAGACGGTTGGCACATACGCAGCGCGCGAGGGTCTGCCTCATCCCTTGCTCATTGATGACTTCGAGGCCAGGCGACTGGTCTGCACAACGAATGCACAGCTCGTCGCTGAAAGTACTTGATCGCCGTGTTCCGGCTGATCTGTAACAACGAAATCGGCATCTGCTGGGGCATCAGTAAGCAGGGTGATGCCGTCCACCCCCTCCGCTGTCGAACATCGCGCAAGCACAAGATTCACGCGATGCTGCGATCCGCGCGGCCTGGGCGAGCGGTATCGCCTTGTACCCCATCGCCCTGAATGTCCGCTCGGCCTGTACCGGATGCGAGGATGGCTACGGTTGCCAACCCCGATCTATCAGTGCGATAGTAGGCGGGGACAGGTCAAAGAATTTGGCGCGCACACGGCGTGTGAAGCCGTTGCAGTGGTTATCCGATGCTGCAGGAGAGTGTGGTACTGGATCAGGGGTCTCAAGCGTAGCGCTGCCCGTGATCAGCATGAGAGATCTGTGGCGAGAGAGAACCTTGGCGTCATTTGCTTGTGCGTTTGGTTGCGCAAGTATTGCTGTGGTGCGGGCTTCATGACGGTTGGGATTCTGGCTAACCATTTTGTGTGGCAGGAGAATTGAATGGAGCAGGATGGAGTCGTCGCCACAAATGAATACATCGAGAGCGAGCTGACCAACAGGCTCCGTAAGATCGAGGATGTTGCGGAAGCCGATGTTCTGGTCTGCATGCACCCAATTCTCCCTCCGTTGGACGATATCATCCGAAATCAAGTCGAGGATATCGATGATCGCAAAAATTCTCTTATGGTAATTCTAGAGACATTGGGCGGTTCAATCGAGACAGCGGAGCGAATAGCCGATGTTTTCAGATATCACTACAGCAAGGGTGAAATATGTTTTCTTGTCCCGAATTTTGCAATGTCGGCGGGGACGATCTTGGTCATGTCGGGTGACCGCATATTGATGGATTATTACTCAGTGCTCGGGCCAATTGATCCTCAAATAAAAGGCAGAAACAACACGTATGTTCCAGCATTGGGTTATTTGGATAAATTTGATCAGCTCATCGAGAAGTCAAGAAATGGTGAACTGACCTCAGCGGAGATAGCTTTTTTACTCCAGAAATTTGATCCGGCAGAGCTTCACCGATTTGAGCAGGCACGAGAACATTCGGTCGATCTGCTGAAAAAGTGGCTTGTGAAATACAAATTCAAGAATTGGAAAATGACGGCAGGCAGTAAACGACCCGTTGATGATGAAATGAAGTCTGACCGCGCTAAAGAAATTGCAGAAAAGCTAAATGATACCAAGCGTTGGCGTTCACATTCGCGAGGATTGTCGATTCAAATTCTACGAGACGAGTTGAAACTTGAAGTTGAAGACTTCGGCTCTGAAGAACGGCACGCCCCGCTCAACAAGCTGATAAGAAATTATTACAGATTGCTTCAGGATTATATGCACCGTAACGATCACGGCAGTGTATTGCATACCAGAAAAAGTTACCGCGCTCATTGATCTGGTGTTACGATATTTTTCAAATGCCAGGTGCAACCACCATCAACCAGGTGCGCCATGAACAAGTACCCGATGCTTGACTATATCCAAGAGAAACAAATCAAGATTGCCGAAAACACGGAGATTGAAAAAGCACTGGAAGTGCTCGAGAGTCTTCGTGGCTTCGATTTGGACGGCGCTGGCTATCGGCTTGCAGAACATTACGGTGCAGTTGGTGTGATCGAAGAAACGACTAGTTACAGGCATATACGAAGTAACAAATGACCCTCCCCGGTGTCTCTCTGTGGCATGCGGTGGGCGTGGACAGGCTTGGGTGAAAAATCCAGCATTCAAAAGCCAGGACATCCGATGCATTCCATCTCGGAACCAAGGGTGTCCTGATGTCGCTTCAAAGCTGTGGCATGACCGACTCTGCAAAGGTAAGCGCGACATCCCGCTCGGCTGGATCATCGGCGCGGCGACCACAGCGGAGATGGAACGCCAGCTTGGTGGAAAAGGAAAGGATGATGCGGCGGATGCCACAGGAACGACGGAAGCGATACTGAGGCGGTTTCCAGCGGTCGATTCGATTGACCCATAGGTGAACGATATGCGCGTCGCAGTTTGTCTACTGTGTCTGGTTGTCCCGACTCTCCTGGCAGCGCAGCAACGGGAAGCGGTGTTCCCGAGCCATGTTCCGCTCGAGCGCTACCGATTCGTGGAGGGTGCCAACGCAGACATTGACGCATCGGCGGCCATCCGCCTCAATCCGTACACGGTTCGTTCAGGGGACACGCTGGAGGCGATTCTCGAGGCGCGCGGCATCCAGAGTTCGCTGCGCGCGCGTGCGCTGGTGCTGGAGGTCAACCCGGGGTTGATGGACAGCAACCGCATTCGGGAAGGAATGACGCTCGTCGTTCCCGAGGTCGATGCCGCAAGCGGACGCGACCGCCAGTTCGCCATCGGCAGCCCCGACTCGGTACGCCGGACGCACGAAACCGCTCTGGCGCTATCCGAGCGGGCGCGCTCGGTCGAGAATGCGCAGGCGAGCCTGGCCCTGGGTCGCTTCTCAAGCGCGCTCGAACGCTCTGCCGACCTGTCGGTGGGGATGTCGGCGCAAGCCCTGTCTGCGTGGAACGATCATGCCGAAGCGCTGGCGCGAATCGCTGCCAGTCCGGATGGCGGTCTGTTGGCCGCTGAGCTTGCCGCAGAGGGCGCCGATGGGCTCGAACAGACCATGGCCTACGCGCGGTCCGGGCAAGCCACGTACATTCCCGTTTCGGTCCTTGCTCGTGACGCCCCCGACCAAGCCAATCTAGCGAGCTGCAGGATTCGTTACGCCTATTGGGGATACGCCTACCGGGGCCACGAAGTCAGTTCCGACCACAGCATGGATTTCTCTGCAAGTGCCTGTTCAAGAGGGCAGCAGCTTCTGGCCGCATGGATTCCCCACGGCATTTGGGCCGAATGGCGGGAAGGTCCGACCTTGCGACGCTCAGCGATCAAGAAGGTCACGGTGAAACCCGACCTGGCCTGGGAAATCGACCTGCCGCTGCAACCCTTCGAATAGCCCTGCACGCGGAAATCCGTTCAAAGATGGAATCGCCCGCCCAATTTTTTCATGCGCTCATGCCACATGTGCCCACGCTGTTCTTCGGGATCGTGCTGGGTGTAGGTTTCGGCGTGGTCATCGCGTGGCTGCTTCGCCCGCGTCCGGGAAGACGCATGCCCAGCGCGCTCTGGCCGTTCGGTCTGCTGGTCGTCGGCGTGTTCTCGTTCCTTGCAACGCACGCCTGGCTCGTTCACGAAACGGGATCCCTGCGGGTGCTCGGTGGATTTCACTGGACTCCTGACGCCGCGAGATTCGCCGCATCATCTCCCGGAACTACGCGCGTCGAGGTGATCAGCGCATTCAACGGGTGGGAAGATCCCGAGCGCGTCTGGACACCGGGCAGCCTCCTGATGGCCCGCATACTCGCCGCCTCGACACTGGCGCTGCTCATTGCCGGCATGATCGCGCTGGGTCGACGCCTGCCATCGTTCTTCGTCTGGTTGACCAAGTTCTGGCGTGGGAGTGGTTAACCCGGAAAAGCTCCAGGATCTCCGTTCTCGTTGAGGCGGCAACATCCACGCCACCGCCTTGTTCTTGAACGCTTGTTCGTATCGAGCCATTTCCTACCTCCTCTCGTCCCCAGGGGATGTATCTATCGGAGCGGCAACGAGTTTGACACTGGGGGCCCTGACGTCGTCTCGCCGGTTTCG
>DIHI01000155.1:0-267 GCA_002420085.1 Lysobacterales bacterium UBA5700
GAGAGGGTGCCAGAGTGTGGGTGCCCTGCGTCGTTCCCCGGCGTCGTTCCCAGTGTGTGGGTGTCCTGCGTCAGAACCTTCGTTCGCCCCAGAACCATGGGTGTCCTGATGTCTCATGTGTCTCATGGGTGTCCTGCGTCAGAACCTCGTCCTGATGTCTCCTGGGTGTCCTGATGTCTCTCTGCTCCCGCGTCGTTCGCCCCAGAGCCATGGGTGTCCTGATGTCTCCTCTCCTGATGTCTCTAGAACCATGGGTGTCCTGATGTC
>DIHI01000155.1:511-3241 GCA_002420085.1 Lysobacterales bacterium UBA5700
CCATGGGTGTCCTGATGTCTCTGGAACCATGGGTGTCCTGATGTCTCTGTCGTTCCGCTCCCGCGTCGTTCGCCGCAGAACCATGGGTGTCCTGATGTCTCTATGTCTCCTTCCTGATGTCTCCTGATCCCCGCTTCGCCGTCGCCTGCGCTGTGATTGCTCGGTGACTGATGCGGGCTGCGGTGCGATGAGGCGCGGTGTGCTGCGATGGTGTCGGCGATGTGCATGCACGGGCGGCGGGTGCCTGGATGGGCGATCTGCTGGGGCCGGGCGGATGGTTGCGGCGAGCCGCGCGGCGGCGGGTTGATCGGTCGTGCATCGTGCGCGTGATCAGGTTTGCCTGGGACACGTTCGTCTGGGACAGGGGGGCGGTGGCCGATCTGTGGTCGGCCCGTGGTCGATCTGAACACGTACACCGGCTGATCATGCCAATAAACTATCGATACAATGTGAACAAACGATTTTATCTATCACATGGGCTCGGTCAGACTACGGTCACGGTTGGAGGTCCAACTATCCGAGGAGAACATCATGTCCAACGCGATGAAGTGTCCGTTTGCCAGCGGTGCTGGCAGTCACGTTACCGGCAAGGGTCAGTCCAACAGCGATTGGTGGCCCGAGCAATTGAATCTCAGCGTTCTGCACACACAGTCATCAAAGTCCAACCCGATGGGTGCGGACTTCGACTATGCGCAGGCGTTCAAGCGTCTCGATCTCGATGCCGTGGTGCAGGACTTGCGCGCGCTGATGACCGATTCGCAGGACTGGTGGCCGGCCGATTATGGCCACTACGGTCCGTTGTTCGTGCGGATGAGTTGGCATGCGGCCGGTACCTATCGCATCGCCGATGGTCGCGGCGGTGCCGGCACCGGTGGCCAGCGGTTCGCGCCGCTCAACAGTTGGCCGGACAACGCCAACCTCGACAAGGCGCGCCGTCTGCTCTGGCCGATCAAGCAGAAGTATGGCAGTGCGCTGTCCTGGGCCGATCTGCTGGTGCTGGCCGGGACGGTGGCGATGGATTCGATGGGCTTCAAGACCTTCGGTTTTGCCGGTGGCCGGCCGGACATCTGGGAGCCGGAGGCGGAGATCAACTGGGGTACGGAATCGACCTGGCTGGGTGATGCGCGCTACAGCGGCGATCGCGAGTTGGCCAATCCCCTGGGTGCGGTGCAGATGGGTCTGATCTATGTGAATCCGGAAGGTCCGAACGGCAATCCCGATCCGGTCGCTTCGGCACGTGACATCCGCGAGACCTTCGCGCGGATGGCGATGAACGATGAGGAAACTGTGGCGCTGGTGGCCGGCGGTCACACGTTCGGCAAGTGCCACGGAGCGGGCGATGCGGCCCTGGTCGGGCGTGAGCCGGAGGCGGCCGAGATCGAGGCGCAGGGTCTGGGCTGGTGCAGCCGTCATGGTTCGGGCAAGGCCGGCGATACCATCACCAGTGGTATCGAGGGCGCCTGGACGCCGAATCCGATCCGCTGGGACAACGGGTATTTCGAGACCTTGTTCGGCTACGAGTGGCAGCTCAGCAAGAGCCCGGCCGGTGCCCATCAATGGATTCCGACCGATCCGGCGGCGGCGACCCTGGTGCCGAATGCCCATGATCCGAGCCGGCGTCATGCGCCGATCATGACCACGGCCGATCTGGCCCTGCGGTACGATCCGGCCTACGAAGCGATTTCCCGGCGCTTCCTGAACGATCCGCAGGCGTTCGCCGATGCCTTCGCCCGTGCCTGGTTCAAGCTGACCCACCGCGATATGGGGCCGCGCAGCCGCTACCTCGGTACGCTGGTGCCCGACGAGGTAATGATCTGGCAGGATCCGCTGCCGGCGGTCGATCACCCCCTGGTCGATGCGGCCGACATCGCGACGCTCAAGACGCAGGTGCTGGCCTCGGGTCTGTCGATTGCCGATCTGGTGTTCACTGCCTGGGCGTCGGCAGCCAGTTTCCGGGGCAGCGACAAGCGCGGTGGTGCCAACGGGGCGCGCATTCGATTGGCGCCGCAGAAGGACTGGCCGGTCAATCAGCCGGAGCGTCTGGCTCGGGTGCTCGCGGTGCTGGAGCGGATCCAGGCCGAGTTCAATGCCGGGGCGGGTGGTGGCCGGCGGATTTCGCTGGCCGATCTGATCGTGCTGGCCGGTGGTGCGGCGATCGAGGCGGCGGCCGATCAGGCCGGTCACCCGATCGAGGTGCCGTTCAACCCCGGTCGTACCGATGCCAGTCAGGAGCAGACCGATGTCGATTCATTCGCGGTGCTGGAGCCGAAGGCCGATGGTTTCCGCAATCATGCCGGCAAGGGTCTGGAGCCGGTGGCTGCCGAGTTGCTGATCGACCGGGCGCAACTGCTGACGTTGAGTGCGCCGGAGATGACCGTGCTGATCGGCGGTCTGCGGGTTCTCGGCGGCACTGTCGGTGGCTCGCGACACGGGGTGTTTACGGCGCGTCCGGGCGTGCTGAGCAATGACTTCTTCGTCAATCTGCTCGACATGACGACGACCTGGCAGCGTTCGGCCAGCGATCCCAACGTGCTGGAAGGTCGTGATCGCACATCCGGTGAGCTGAAGTGGACCGGTACGGTGGTCGATCTGGTGTTCGGCTCGAACGCCCAGTTGCGTGCCCTGGCCGAGGTCTATGCGAGTGACGATGCCGGTGGCAAGTTCGTGCGGGATTTCGTCGCCGCTTGGGTCAAGGTGATGAACCTCGATCGCTTCGATCTGGCTTGAGTG
>DIHI01000155.1:3292-7540 GCA_002420085.1 Lysobacterales bacterium UBA5700
GCGAGTCGGTGATGGTTGCTTGAATCGGGCAGGTGGCGACCGGGTCGGTCGTCGCCTGCCGTGATCTGGGTCAGGGTCAGGCGCGTCCGGCGTATTCGCCGGTGCTGGTGCTGACCAGCACCTTTTCGCCGGTGCCGATGTATTCCGGCACCATGATCTCGATACCGGTACTCAGGCGCGCTGGTTTGGGGCGTTTGGTGGCGGTCCCGCCTTTCAGTTCCGGGGCGGTATCGACCACCTCCAGGCTGACATTGGCCGGCAATTGCAGCCCGACCGGTTGGTCGTCGATGATCTGGATGTAGCAGCCTTCCAGGCCGTCGGTGATGTAGCCGGCATCATCGCCGACCGCGTCGGCATCGAGGGTGTAGGAGGTGTAGTCCTCGACATCCAGAAAGACGAAGGCGTCGCCGTCCTTGTAGGAGAAATTGGCCTGTCGACGACTGAGTTCGATGTCCTTGACGTCGTCATCGGCGCGCAGGCTCAGGTCGAGTTTCTGACCGCCGGGGACCGAGTACAGGGTGAAGCGGTAGGTGACATTGCCGCCGCGACCCTGTGGGGCGCTGCGTTCCAGTGCGCGAACCTGCCAGGCCGTGCCGTTGTGTTCGATGACGTTGCCGCGTTTGAGTTCGGAGGCTTTCATGGTCGGTCGCAATGATCAGGGATGAGAGGCGGGCGGATTTCACTTGGCGGTCAGGCGGGTGGCGCCATCGAGCCGGATGGTTTCGCCGTTGAGATAGGGGTTTTCCAGGATGAAGGCGACCGTGCGGGCGAATTCATCCGGGCGACCCAGCCGCGAAGGGAAGGGGATCGTGGCGGCGAGGGCCTGTTGGACCTCCTCCGGCATGGTATCGACCATGGGTGTCCAGAACACGCCGGGGGCGATGGTCATGACCCGGATGCCGAATCGCGCCAGTTCGCGCGCCATCGGCAGGGTCATGCCGACCACGCCGGCCTTGGATGCCGAGTAGGCGGCCTGGCCGATCTGACCCTCGTAGGCGGCGATCGACGCGGTATTGACGATCACCCCACGCTCGCCATCGGAATCGGCTGGATTGTGCTGCATCAGGTTGGCCGCTGCCTTGGCAACATTGAAACTGCCGATCAGGTTGACGCTGATCGTGTTGCGGAAGGTGGCCAGGGGCATCGGGCCGGTCTTGCCGAGTACGCGGCCTGGCCCGAGGATGCCGGCGCAGTTGATGGCGGCATCGAGTCCGCCGAGGAATTCGCGGGCGCGGTCGAGGGTGGTGGTGACGGCATCCTCGTCGGCGACGTCGGTGCGCAGGTAGATGGCGGTGTCGGGACCGAGTGCAGCGACGGCGGCGGCACCTTTTTCGTCGTTGATGTCGAGCAGGGCGACGCGACCGCCGTGGCTGACCAGATGTTCGGCAACGGCCAATCCGAGGCCGGAAACGCCGCCGGTGATGACGGCACGCAGGGTGTCGAGACGCATGGCTGGCTCGTGTGCGGGGACTGCCGGTCATTGTAGCGGAGCCGTCGGTTGGCGACGGCGGTCGCTGCTGCGGACGTTGCGATCAGAGGTCGCGCAGGTAGAAGCGATCGCAGCCGAAGTGCCCGGTCGCACCGAGAGGGCCGGCCAGTGGCGTGAAGCCATTGCGGCGATAGAGCGCCTGGGCGGCATGCATCACGGTCGTGGTCTCGATGTAGCAGCGTCGGTAGCCACGGGCTCGCGCGGCATCCAGGCAGTGCTCGATCAGTGCCTGGCCGGCGCCGCGTCCGCGCAGGGCCGGCAGGAAGTACATCTTCTTCAGTTCGCAGATGTCCGGTTCGGCGCCATCGAGCGGTGCGATGCCGGCGCCGCCCATGACCGTGCCGTCGAGTTCGATCACGAAGTAGACGGCGCCCGGACGGTCGTAGGCGCGGCTCATGTGGGCGACCTCGGGGTCGTGGATGGCAAAGCCGGGCCCATCGGCACCGAATTCGGGCATGACGGTGCGGATGATCTGGGCGACGACCGGATCGTCTGCCGGCTGGATTGGACGTAGCTGCCAGGTGTCGCTGTGGCGGGCGTGGTGATATGGCTCGGTCGGGTTCATTGGGTGGTCTGTCGTTGCAGCAGGGTGGCGATCTCGGGTCCGGGCAGGCCGGGAGCGAACAGAAAGCCCTGGCCGAGGCGAACGCCATTTTGCAGCAGGAAGCGCCGCTGCGAGGCGTTCTCGACACCTTCGGCGACCACATCCAGCCCGAGGCTGCGGGCGATGCCGGTGATCGCTCGGCAGATCGCGACATCCGATGCTTCGTCGGGCACACCCTGGAGGAAGGACTTGCTGATCTTGACGCCATCGATCGGCAATCGTCGCAGGTAGTTGAGCGCGCTGTAGCCTTCGCCGAAGTCGTCGATGGTCAGTTTGATGCCCATCAGACGCAGGGATTCGAAGGTACGCACGGTGTCGCTGACGTCCTCGATCAATACCCGTTCGGTGAATTCCAGTTCGATGCTGTCGCCGGTCAGGCCGAATTCGGACAGGTTGGCGGCGACGATGTCGGCGAGGCTTTCGTTGAGGAACTGTCGATAGGAGACGTTGACGCCGATCCGGGCGATGCGGTGGCCGGCCTCGCGCCAGCGACACAGTTGGGCACAGGATTGCCGCAACACCCACTCGCCGATCCGGACGATGTCGCCGGTGCTTTCGGCATGCTGGATGAAGCGGTCCGGTGGCATGTCACCGAGGGTCGGATTGTGCCAGCGGATCAGGGCCTCGGCGGCCAGGATGCGGCCGCTGGCCAGGTCCACCTGGGGTTGGAAGACCAGTCGGAATTCATCATTGTCGAGTGCGCGGGCGAGTTGGTTCTCGATGGTCAGGCGATCGCGCTGGCGCTGCGAGAGGGTCGGGTTGAAGGCTTGCCAGGTGCTGCGGCCACGTCGTTTGGCATCGTACATGGCGGCATCGGCGCTGCGGATCAGTTGCTGGGCGCTGCGGCCATCACGCGGATGGATGGCGACCCCGACGCTGGCGGTGATGCTGAATTCCTCGCTGCCGTAGCGGATGCGCTCGCCGAAGTTCTCGGTGATTCGGCGGGCCAGTCGGTAGGGCAGGTCGGGATCAGTCGGGGCATCGACCAGAATCAGGAATTCATCGCCGCCAAAGCGGGCCAGCAGGCCATCCTCGCCCAGGCTGATACGCAAGCGTTGGGCGACGCCGATCAGCACGTCGTCGCCGACGGCATGGCCGAGCAGGTCGTTGACGGTCTTGAAGCGATCGAGATCGACGTACAGCAGGGCCAGACCGCTCGGCTCGTGCCGGTTCAGTCGCATGTCCAGTTCGGCTTGGATTCCGTCGCGATTGAGCAGGCCGGTCAGTGGGTCGCTGTGGGCGCGGCGGCGCAGTTCGGTCTCGGCCTGCTTGCTTTCGCTGACGTCCTGGATGGTGCCGATGATGCGGGTGGCGAGCGGGCCAGTGCCTTCTGCTTCGCCGATCAGGCGCAGCCAGACCGGGGCGCGGTAAGGATCGGTTTCCAGGCGGAACTCGATTCGGGCCGATTGTCCGGTCTGCGCCAGCCGCGCCAGCGCTACGCGCGCGGTGTAGCGATCCTCGCTGTGGATGCAGTCGAGCAGGCGGGCGATCGGCAGGGGCGAGGCGTGTTGGTCGAGTCCGAGCAGGGTGAGTGCATGGGCGGTCAGATGCCAGAGGCCCCGGCTGCGATCCCACTCCCAGCCACCGATGCGGGCCAGCGATTGGGCACGGCGGAACAGCGAGTCGTTGCGTTTCAGTTCGGTCACGTCGCTGAACAGTGAGATGACGTGACTGGCCTGGTTCGGGCGGGTGCCGCTCGGGTCGGTCCAGTTCTGGCCGGTATGGCGCGGGTTCGGTTCGAACTGGGGGACGGCAGTGATCGAGATCCAGCGCAGGTGCCGCTTGCGGCGATGGTAGAGGCCGACCAGGGTGCTGTCGATCGCCTTGCCTTCGCGCAGGGCGCGCAGAGCGGGCAGGTCGCGGATCTGGATGGTCCGGCCTTCCGGGTCGAGCAGTCGCCAGTCGCGCAGTTGCAGGTCAGCAGGACTGGCATCTGCCGGCAAGCCCAGGATGCGCCAGGCGGCCGAGTTGCCGGACACCAGGCGGCCAGTGCGATCCTGGACGATCACGCCCTTGTCGATGGTGTCGAGCAATTCCCGGTAGCGACGCTCGGCTTCCTCGCGGAAACTGAGGTCGCGGGCGACGGCCACGATTCGGCGGTCGCCTTCGTCGATGAAACTGGCCGAATGAACTTCGACCCGGAAGTGGCTGCCGG
>DIHI01000155.1:7605-7739 GCA_002420085.1 Lysobacterales bacterium UBA5700
CCCCGTTCGAGGGCACGCCAGACAGGCTGCATGTGATCGGCCGGCAGCGATGGATTGATCGAGCGGATCGAGCGGCCGATCAGGGCATCGCGGGGCTCGCCGTAGGACGCCTCGGCGGCGGCATTGAGGTCGAG
>DIHI01000153.1:0-362 GCA_002420085.1 Lysobacterales bacterium UBA5700
GGCGTCGAACTGATCGGCGCTTCGCGCGATGCCATTCGGATGGCCGAAGACCGCGAACTGTTCCGGGTCGCCATGGCCGAGATCGGCCTGGAGTGCCCGCGTGCCGAGATCGCCCGTAATTTCGAGCGAGCCCTCGAAATCCAGGAGCGGGTCGGCTATCCGACCATCATCCGGCCGAGCTTCACCCTGGGCGGCTCCGGTGGCGGCATCGCCTACAACCGCGAGGAGTTCGAGGACATCGTCAAGCGTGGTCTGGAACTGTCCCCGGTGCATGAGGTGCTGGTCGAGGAGTCGGTGCTCGGCTGGAAGGAATTCGAGATGGAAGTGGTCCGCGACAGGGCCGACAACTGCATCATCGTCTG
>DIHI01000153.1:555-893 GCA_002420085.1 Lysobacterales bacterium UBA5700
ACCGGCGACTCGATCACCGTGGCCCCGGCCCAGACCCTGACCGACAAGGAATACCAGCGCCTGCGCGATGCCTCGATCGCCGTGCTGCGCAAGATCGGCGTCGATACCGGGGGGTCCAATGTCCAGTTCGGGGTCAATGCCGCCAACGGCCGGGTGGTGGTGATCGAGATGAATCCCCGGGTGTCGCGCTCCTCGGCCCTGGCCTCCAAGGCAACCGGCTTTCCCATCGCCAAGGTCGCGGCCAAACTGGCGGTCGGCTACACCCTCGATGAATTGCGCAACGAGATCACCGGTGGCGCGACTCCGGCCAGCTTCGAGCCGACCATCGACTACGTGGT
>DIHI01000153.1:1241-1445 GCA_002420085.1 Lysobacterales bacterium UBA5700
CGATCAGATCGAGGAACTGGTCGCGATGGAAGCCGAACTCGCCCGCGAGGGCCTGGATCGGCTCGATGCCCGGCAACTGCGGCGCTACAAGCGCAAGGGTTTTTCCGACGCCCGCCTGGCCAGCCTGGTCGGCACTGACGAACACGCGATCCGACGCCTGCGCCGGGCGTTCGGATTGCGACCGGTGTACAAGCGGGTCGATTC
>DIHI01000153.1:1710-2119 GCA_002420085.1 Lysobacterales bacterium UBA5700
TCGACCGACTACGACACCTCCGATCGCCTGTACTTCGAATCGCTCACCCTCGAAGACGTACTGGAAATCGCCGAACTGGAAAAACCCGAAGGGGTGATCGTGCAGTATGGCGGCCAGACTCCGCTCAAGCTGGCCCGAGCCCTGGAAGCGGCCGGTGTGCCGATCATCGGCACCTCGCCGGATTCGATCGACCTGGCCGAGGATCGCGAGCGTTTTCAGCAGATGATCGAGCGCCTGGGCTTGCGGCAACCGCCGAACCGAACCGCCCGCACCGAGAGCCAGGCCCTGGTGCTGGCGCGTGAGATCGGCTATCCGCTGGTGGTCCGGCCGAGTTATGTGCTGGGTGGCCGGGCGATGGAAGTGGTCTATGCCGAGCAGGATCTGGCGCGCTACATGCGCGAGGCGGTCA
>DIHI01000153.1:2233-6521 GCA_002420085.1 Lysobacterales bacterium UBA5700
TCGGCGGCATCATGGAGCACATCGAGCAGGCCGGGGTTCATTCCGGAGACTCTTCCTGTTCGCTGCCGCCGTATTCGCTGGCGCCTGCGGTCTGCGCGCAACTGCGCGAGCAGGCGGCGGCCATGGCGCGGGCACTCAAGGTGATCGGCCTGATGAACACCCAGTTCGCGATCCAGACCGATCCAGACGGCCGTGCCGAAATCTTCGTACTGGAAGTCAATCCGCGAGCCTCGCGAACAGTGCCGTTCGTATCCAAGGCCACCGGCATCGCCTTGGCCAAGGTTGCCGCGCGCTGCATGGTCGGACGCGGCTTGGCCGAGCAGGGCTGCACGGTCGAGATTCAACCGGATTACTACGCGGTCAAGGAGGCAGTGTTTCCATTCGCGAAGTTCGTCAATGTCGATCCGATCCTGGGTCCGGAAATGCGCTCGACCGGCGAGGTCATGGGCGTCGGCGCCAGCTTCGGCCTGGCCTTTGCTCGGGCCGAAGAGGCCGCCGGCATCCGCGCCCCTTCGCCGGGCAAGGCATTCATCTCGGTCCGTGATCCCGACAAGGCGCGCGCCGAGGGGGTCGCCCGACAATTGCTGGAACGCGGCTTCACCCTGATCGCGACCCGTGGTACGGCGGATTTCCTGCGTGGCTGCGGCATCGATTGCGAAGTCATCAACAAGGTCGCCGAAGGCCGTCCGCACATCGTCGATGCGATCAAGAACGGCGAAATCGCCTACATCGTCAATACCACCGAGGGCCGGCAGGCGATCGCCGACTCGTTCTCGATCCGGCGCGAGGCCCTCCAGCATCGGGTCACCTACTCGACCACGGTTGCCGGCGCGCGCGCGCTGCTGCATTCTTTGGCCTATCGCGAGGAGGGTGGCGTGCAGTCGCTTCAGGAATTGCACGCGGCACTGCATTCCAGCCGCGCCGGCAGTGGGCTGGTGGTCGGGCAGGGGAGCATCTGATCGTCGCTGGCGTTGGCGCCGGGCGACCATGCGGCGATCGCTGGAACCGTTCACAGGAGTTGTTGAGTGAGAGCACCGTTGACACATATCGGCGCCAAGCGGCTGCGCGAGGAGCTGGAGAGACTCAAGACCGTAGAGCGTCCTCGGGTGATCGAGGCGATCGCCGAGGCACGCGCCCACGGCGACCTCAAGGAGAATGCCGAATACCATGCCGCGCGCGAGCAGCAGGGCTTCATCGAGGGTCGGATCAAGGAACTCGAATTCGCGCTTTCACATGCCCAGATCATCGATCTCGGCAGTATCGATGCCGGCTCGCGGATCGTATTCGGTGCGCGGGTGGTGCTGGCTGCCTGCGACAGCGATCAGGAGGTCCGCTATCAGATCGTCGGCGACCTCGAAGCCGACATCAAGCACGGCATGGTCTCGATCTCCTCGCCCCTGGCCCGAGCACTGATCGGCAAGCACGAGGGCGACACCGTCAGCATCCAGGCGCCCGGCGGGACGCGCGAGTACGACATCGTCGAAGTGCGCTACGGCGAGTAGACCGGTGCATCGGCTGGCACTGCTGCTGCCGGCGCGACCGCGTCCGGGTGCTGACGGGTCTGGTCATGTCGGACTGAGCCGGGGCTGCGCGCGCCTGCTGGCGCGGGCCGATGTTCGCCTGACCGCTGCCCCGGGCCAGCGCGAACAACTTCGGCGCTGGTTCGAGTTGTCCGATTCGGGATGGCCGATGGCCGCGATCACCCGCCAACTCGATGTCGGCGACGCCCAGGGTGCAATCTGGCTGCGTGCCGATCCGGCCTTCGTCAAGGCCGACATCAACGGCGGACGCATGCTTGCCTGCGGCACCCTGGGCCTCGACGCCGACAGCGCCGCCAGCCTGGTCGAAGCACTGCAACCGATGTTTGCCGAAGCCGGTTGCCCGATCTCGGCCCCGGCCCCCGAGCGCTGGTATCTGCGCCTGCCGGTCGATTCGACCTGGCCGCAATGTTCCGATCCCGAAGACGCGCTCGGCGACGATCTGATCGACCATCTGCCGGGTGGTCCAGCGGCACGGCGCTGGCGGGTACTGATGAATGAGGCGCAGATCATTCTGCACACCCATCCGATCAATGCCCGGCGCAGCGCCGAGGGTGCGATTCCGGTCAATAGTCTGTGGTTCTGGGGCGCAGGCAGCCTGCCGGAGCGGATCGCCAGTCGGGTCGCAGCCGTCCACTCGGCGGCCAGCGATGTCGTCGCCCTGGCCCGACTGGCCGGGCTGCGCGAACGGCGGCCTGGATCAGCATGGACGGCGAGCGATCGTGCCGCCTTGGCTGAGGTTGGGCCAGGGGATCGTCCGGGCCGCAGTTCCATCCTGATCGACCTGCGCCACTATCGCGCGTGGTCGAGCTTGCAGCAGGACTGGCTGGAGCCGCTGCTCGCCGATCTGGTCTATGGCCGCCTGGCCGGGCTGGAGCTCGACTGTGCCGATGGTTCTGGCTTCCGTCTCGAACGGCGCCATCGCTGGCGATTCTGGCGACGCCCGTTGCTCGACTTCAGTCGCCCGGCATGAGCCAGCCAATCCTGCGCCGGACCGCCGAAGTGCGAACCACCCCGAGCGCCGAACAGCCGCCGGTGATCCGTCGCCGCAGCCTGCCCGACGCGCTGGGCGGATGGCCGGAGACCACCCCGTCGGTGCTGGCCAGGGTGCTGGCCGCACGCGGCATCACCGACCCGGCCGAGGCCGAGCCAGGCTTGCCGACGATGGCTGCCCCGAACCAGTTGTCGGGTATCGGACGCGCCGCCGAATTGCTGGCCGATGCCATCGAAGCGGATCGGATGATCGTCGTGGTCGGCGATTTCGATTGTGACGGCGCGACCGGCACGGCTGTTGCCACGCTCGGTCTGCGGCAACTCGGTGCCCGTCGGATCGGTTTTCGCGTGCCGCATCGGCGTGAGCATGGCTACGGCCTGTCGCCGGCCCTGGTCGCGGCGGTTGAACCGATGGCACCGGAGCTGATCCTGACCGTGGACAGCGGCATTGCCTGCATCGACGGTGTCGCCGCCGCACGTGGGCGTGGCTGGCAGGTGGTGATCAGCGATCATCATCTGCCGGGCGAGCGGCTGCCCGATGCCGATGCCATCGTCGATCCGAACCTGCCCGGTGACTGTTTTCCGAGCAAGCATCTGGCCGGCGTCGGGGTGGTCTTCTACCTGTTGCTGGCGGTGCGCGCCGAACTGCGTCGTCGCGATCGCTTCCGCAATTCCCCGGAGCCCGATCTCCGGGAATTGCTCGATCTGGTGGCGATCGGCACGGTTGCCGATCTGGTTCCGTTGGATCGCAACAACCGCATCCTGGTCAGCGCTGGACTGCGCCGGATCCGGGCCGGCCGCTGCCGGCCGGGCATCCGTGCGCTGGCCGAATGTGCCGGCCGATCCTTGCCGTCGTTCGCCGCCGACGACATCGCTTTCGGTCTGGCACCGCGCATCAATGCCGCCGGTCGCCTGGAAGACATGACCCTCGGAATCGAATGCCTGCTGGCCGATGATCTCGACCACGCCCGCACGGCCGCCCAGACCCTCGACAGCATCAACCGTGAGCGGCGCAGCGTGCAGCGCGACATGCTCGATGCCGCCGACCAGTGGCTGGCAGCGAATCGCGGGTTTGTCGCGACCGGTGCGGCGATCTGCCTGTTCGGTGAGGACTGGCATCCCGGTGTGATCGGCCTGGTTGCTTCCCGGGTCAAGGATCAGCAGTATCGGCCGACCATCGCCTTCGCCCCGGACCACCCCGGCAGCGAACGCCTGCGCGGCTCGGCCCGCTCGATCCCCGGATTCCACATCCGTGATGCCCTGGCCAGCATCGACGCCCGTCAGCCGGGCCTGATCGAGCGCTTCGGCGGCCACGCCATGGCCGCCGGACTGAGCTTGGCGCGAACCCGCCTGGCCGACTTCGAGGCGGCATTCGTCGCCGAAGCGGACGCACGCCTCGATCCAGCAACCCTGCGAACCGAACTCCTCACCGATGGTCCCTTGTGCGCGTCCGAACTGAATCGCGAATTGGCCGAGCGCCTGCGCTTGTCCGGACCCTGGGGGCAGGGCTTTCCCGAACCGCTGTTCGACAACGTTTTCGAGGTGCTCGACTGGCGCCCGATCGGAACCGGCCATCTGCGCCTGGATGTCCGGCTCGACGCCGGTGCGGCCAGCCATACCGCGATCCATTTCGGTGGCTGGGATGGCGCCGCCCCGGAGCGTCGGGTGCGCCTGCTGTACCGTCTCGACCTCGATGATTTCGCCGGTCGCAACGCCATCCGTCTGACCGTCAACACACGCCTGCCAGCACCGGATCG
>DIHI01000153.1:6570-16313 GCA_002420085.1 Lysobacterales bacterium UBA5700
AGCACCGGATCGCGGCTGATCCTCGATCTTCTGGAGCGATCGGGCGGCGGCGATCAGCGCGAATCGAGGAAGCCGACCGGTCGCGAGCATCAGAATCGCGATTGACATCACATACAGCCCCGGCGTGCGGGTCGATGCTGTCATCCGACCACCCCCAGGTCGATGGCACTCGGAGCCTGCCGACGGCGGGGACCAGCCTGGGTGGTTCGACGGGGCGCGTCCGTTCGCGCCTGATCCTGGGTCGGCTGCATTCGAGTCTGTTGGCCCGACCGATGTGACGGAGAAGCCACATGAGCGAAGGAGAAAAGGGGCTGAAGCGGATCGAGGATCTGATCGAGGAACTGGGCCGGATCGGCAAGAAGATCGAGATCGCGATCGAGCACGGCAGCAAGCCAAATGTCATCAACCGTCTGAATGGCGATGCCAAGAAATTGCGTGATCGCATCGGCGAAGCCGCCGTCGCCGAGGCGCGACGCGAGATCGACTGTGTCGAGCGCGAGGCCGATCGCATCAAGAACGGCGAACCACCGAGCGATGGCCGTCATCCCGGCAATTCCGGATCGATGCCCGTGGCTCCGGCCGATGGCTGCTGCTGTTGCAAGGGAGGCGGCGGCGGAGGTGGTGGCGGTGCAGGCGGCCGTGCAGCCACACCGGTCTGCGTCTACGTGCGCGGCGCGACCAAGGTCTGGGCCTGGAATCGCTTCACACGTGCCTGGGATGAATTCGACGCCGGTGCCCCGCTGATCAAGGTCGAACTGATCCCGGGTGGCATCCTGGCACTGTCGGCTCGCCGTGCTGCCCTGTTCGATTGCGTGTTGAGCCGCTGGCTGCCCGAGCAGCCGTTCTCCGGGAGTGAGCCCCTGGTCGATGGCGCTGCTGCCTGAGTCGGTGTGAGGTGATGGCCGGCGTGGTGCTCTTCTGGCCACGCCGGCCGTCTGCTATCCTTGCCGACCTTCCGCATTGCAGCATCGACCGACATGATCGAACTCAATCCCATTCGCCAGCGCATCGCCGAGCTGTCAGGCCGGCTGGATGCGCTGAGGGGGTATCTTTGACTTCCCAGCCAAGGTCGAACGGCTGGAAGAAGTTTCCCGAGAGCTTGAACACCCGAGTGTCTGGGACGAACCGGAGCGTGCCCAGGCGCTCGGTCGTGAGCGCGCCCTGCTGGAAAAAACCGTCAATGGTCTGCGCCACCTGAGCAGCGGCCTGCACGGTGCCAGCGAACTGCTGGAACTGGCCGAAGCCGAAGCCGATGCCGACACCGCCGAGGCGGTGGTCGGCGATGTCGAACGCTACGGGCGCGCCTTGGAATCGCTGGAATTCCAGCGGATGTTCTCCGGCAAGTTCGATTCCGCCAATGCGTTCGTCGATATCCAGGCCGGTGCCGGCGGCACCGAAGCCCAGGACTGGGCCGAAATGCTGCTGCGCATGTATCTGCGCTGGTGCGAGTCGCGCGGCTGGAAGACCGAGATCATGGAGGCCAGCGGTGGTGAAGTAGCGGGCATCAAGTCGGCGACCATCCGGGTCGAGGGCGACTATGCCTACGGGTGGTTGAAGACCGAGACCGGCGTCCATCGTCTGGTCCGGAAATCGCCGTTCGATTCCGACAACCGGCGGCACACCAGCTTCACCTCGGTGTTCGTCAGTCCCGAGGTCGATGACGACATCGACATCCAGATTAACCCGGCCGATCTCAAGACCGACGTCTACCGCTCCTCGGGGGCCGGTGGCCAGCATGTCAACAAGACCGAATCGGCGGTACGCATCACCCATGTCCCGACCGGCATCGTTGTCGCCTGTCAGAATGGCCGCAGCCAGCACGCCAATCGCGATACCGCGATGAAGATGTTGGCGGCCAAGCTGTACGAACTGGAAATGCAGAAGCGCAATGCCGAGCGCGATGCGGTCGAGGCGACCAAGTCGGACATCGGCTGGGGCAGCCAGATTCGCAACTACGTGCTCGACCAGTCACGGATCAAGGATCTCCGTACCGGAATCGAGCGCAGCGACACCCAGAAAGTGCTCGATGGCGACCTCGACGAATTCGTCGAAGCCGCCCTCAAATCGGGACTGGACGCCGGCGCCAGGCGCGTCAACTGACCGGCCGCCTGCAATCGACCGCTACGCCCAGTTCCCTCCGCATCCTCCAGCCATCTGAAGCCATCATGTCCAACCCGACCGACACCGCGCACGCCGACGCCGAAAATCACCTGATCGCCGAGCGGCGCGCCAAACTGGCCGCGTTGAGAGCGCGCGGACCCGCATTTCCGAACGACTTCAGGCGAGCCGACTATGCCGGCGACATCCGCAGCAAGTACGACGGCGACGGCGAGCAGGATCTCGGCTGGACCCTGGCCCAGTTGGCCGAAGAGCCCGTGCATGTGAGCATCGCCGGCCGGATGATGGCCAAGCGGGTCATGGGCAAGGCCAGCTTCGCCAAGCTTCAGGACATGACCGGTGCGATTCAGATCTACATGAACGCCACCGAGCTTGGCGACAGCTACGAGGATTTCAAGACCTGGGATGTCGGCGACATCATCGCCGCGACCGGCCGACTGACTCGCACCCGCAGCGGCGAGTTGTCGGTTCAGGTCGATTCGCTGCGTCTGTTGACCAAGTCGCTGCGGCCACTGCCGGACAAGTGGCACGGTCTGGCCGATGTCGAACAGCGCTATCGCCAGCGGTATGTCGATCTGATCGTCAACGCCGGCTCACGCGAGGTGTTCGTCAAGCGCAGTCGAGTGATCCGGGCGATGCGCGAATGGCTCGATGCCCGGCGTTTTCTGGAAGTCGAAACGCCGATGATGCACTACATCCCTGGCGGCGCCACCGCCCGACCGTTCGTCACCCATCACAACGCGCTCGACCTCGATCTGTATCTGCGCGTCGCGCCGGAGCTATATCTCAAGCGGCTGGTGGTTGGCGGTTTCGAGCGGGTCTACGAGATCAATCGCAATTTCCGCAACGAAGGCGTCTCGACCCGCCACAATCCCGAGTTCACCATGCTGGAGCTTTACGAAGCCTACGTCGGCTTCGAGGAGATCATGGACCTCACCGAGAACCTGATCCGCGACTGTGCCGAGGCCGTGGTCGGCAGCACCGCACTGCGCTGGGAAGGGGTGTCGGTCGATCTCGGCCCGCGCTTCATTCGCTGGCGCATGGATGAGGCCGTGCAGCATTTCAACCCGGAGATCACGGTCGCCGACTGTCGAGACCGTGATGCCCTGCTGCGGCATTGCCAGCGGCTTGGCATCCGCAGTGACGATCAGCGCGGTTGGGGCCGTCTGCTGCTCGATCTGTTCGAGCACACCGTCGAGGCACGCCTCGAACAGCCGACCTTCATCACCCATTACCCGGTCGAGGTCAGCCCGCTGGCCCGCGAGTGCGACAACGAGCCAGGCTATACCGACCGCTTCGAGTTGTTCATCCGTGGCCGTGAGATCGCCAATGGCTTCAGCGAATTGAACGATGCCGAAGACCAGGCCGCGCGCTTCCGCGCCCAGGTCGAAGCCAAGGAGGGCGGCGACCTCGAAGCGATGCACTACGACGCCGACTACATCCGCGCACTGGAGGTCGGCATGGCACCTGCCGGCGGCCTTGGAATCGGCATCGACCGTCTGGTCATGCTGATCGCCGACCAGGCATCCATCCGCGACGTGCTGCTGTTTCCGTACCTGCGGCCAGAGCGGTCAGATTCGGAAGCCTGAACGCTGAACGGATCGGGCTTGTTTTTCCGCACGGACGCGGAAATACTGAACGTCGCGGTTCGGTATTGGAGGGAGGAGGATGCCAGGCCCGCCGGGAGTCCGGAGCGCTCGCAACAATCTTGATCGTGGCAGGGTCCGTCTGTACCGTGATGGCGGTGCCTGGCGTTCGACCGTGCTCGACGTTTCCCTGACCGGCATTCGGATCGTCCGGCCCAGAGATTTCTTTCCGATCGATGCAGCCGACTTCGACCTTGAGCTTCAGGTCGATGCCCTGCCACCGCTGGCCGCCCGTGCCGTGCTGGTCCGGCTTGCTGCCGAAGACGTGGCCTTGCGCTTCGAGCGCCTGTCGATCGAGGTCGAGCATGCCCTGCGCGGCCTGATCCACCATCTCGGCCGGCCCGGAAACGCGCTGGCCGATGACGAACCGCTGTCGGGGCTACCATGAGCTTCGACAACAACCGTGCCACCAGTCGTCGAGTGCAGTCACGACTGCCAGCGCCCCTGTTCCGCAAAGGCATAGCCGAGCACCCCGAGCACCCCGAATGAATGTCCTGATCGTCGATGACCAATCCTCGCAGCGGATCATGTACCGCACCTTGCTGCGCGATATCAGCAGCGACATCCACGTCGCCGATTTCAGCGACCCGCTCGAAGCCCTGTCGTGGGCGCAGTCCTCGACCACCGACCTGCTCCTGCTCGACTACCGCATGCCCAAGATGGACGGCCTCGAATTCGCCCGCCGCTTTCGCGAACCGCTGGCGCATCGTGATGTGCCGATCATGCTGGTCACCGTGGTCGGCGATGAACCGATCCGCCATGCCGCACTGGATGCCGGCGTCATCGATTTCCTGGTCAAGCCGGTGCGGCCGCGCGAGCTTCGCGCCCGGCTCAAGAACCTGCTGGAACTCCGCCGCCATCAGGAGACCCTGAAGACCCGTGCATTCAGTCTCGAACGACGACTGCTGTCGAGCATGAACGAGATCGAACAGCGCGAACGGGAGATTCTCGACCGGCTGGCACGCGCCATCGAGCACCGCGACAACGGCTCGGGCATGCATCTGGAACGGATCGCCCGCTATTCCGGCCTGATCGCCGACGCACTCGGCCTCCCGGACGAAGAGACCCGATTGATCGAAGCGGCCGCACCCCTGCATGATGTCGGCAAGATCGCCATTCCGGATGCGATCCTGCTCAAGCCCGGCCGTCTTTCGGCCGAAGAGTTCGAGGTGATGAAGCAGCATCCTCGGCTTGGTTACGAAATCCTGAAGGACAGCAGCAGTCGATTCATCCAGTACGGCGCTACCATCGCGCTCGGACACCACGAGCGCTGGAACGGCGGTGGTTATCCCGACGGCCTGTCCGGCGAGGCGATTCCCTTGCCGGCGCGGGTCGTCGCCGTCGCCGATGTGCTGGATGCCTTGACCACCGAACTGGCGTACAAGCCGGCCTGGACGATGGATGACGCCCTTGCCTACATCGAGCAACAGGCCGGCCAACATTTCGACCCCGAGGCGGTTGGCAGACTGATCGCCAAGAAGGAGCAGGCGCGTGAGATTTTTCACTACTTCAGGCCGGGCCGGGAGAACGGCCAGAACGGCGACTGACCTGTTGCCGGGCTGGCTGCGCGACCTGTCGCGGCCATTTCAGGGAAGACCCGACACCGAGCATGCCCAGGCGTTGGTCCGGCTGGCCCTGCTCGGCCTCATCCTGGTCTACATGTTCGTCTTGCAGGCGCTGGGCGAGGCAGCCAATGCCTCCTCGGCGACCGTGCTGGCGTTCGTCGCGCTGGAATTCCTGATCGCCCTCGGCATTCTGATTGCCATCTACCTGCGACCCGGAATCAATCATGTACGGCGGGTGATCGGCATGCTGGCCGACTACAGCCTGCTCGGCATCGCGATGTTCCTGATGGGGCGCGAGTTGTCGCCGCTGTATGTGGTTCTGTTGTGGGTCACGGTCGGCAATGGCCTGCGCTACGGCCACAGCTACCTGCTCGGCGCAATCGCCATGGCCACCCTGAGCTTCGGCCTGGTGGTCGCGGTGACGCCGTTCTGGCAGACCATCCCGTTCCTGGCCTGGAGTCTGGTCGCTGGCCTGGTCGCCATCCCGCTGTATCTGAGCAGCCTGCTGCGCGCCCTGGTGCGCGCCACCCGCGAAGCGCAACGGGCCAACGAGGCCAAGACGCGGTTTCTTGCCAACATGAGCCACGAGATCCGCACGCCGCTGAATGGCATCGTCGGTATGGCCGAATTGCTGGTTTCCGCGCAGCTTCGTCCTGAGCAGCGCGAGAGCGCCGATGTCATCCATGCCTCGGCGAAGGCACTCCAGCAATTGGTCGAGGACGTACTCGACATTTCAGCGATCGAGGCTGGCAAACTGCGCAAGATCGACGAGCCTTTCCAGTTGTCGGGGCTGTTGCGGGGCATCCAGTTGATGCTCGGCCAGAGTGCGCAGGAGAAGGGACTGCGCTTCGAGATGGTGGTGACCAAGGGCGTGCCGGATCACCTGATCGGCGATCCAAGCCATCTCCGTCAAGTGCTGGTCAATCTGCTGTCCAACGCGATCAAGTTCACTGAGCAGGGCAGGGTATCGCTGGAGGTCAGCCTGTTGCCGCAGCGTATCGGACAGCGCGAAGACCTGGCCGAGTTGCGATTCTCGGTCCGCGATACCGGTATCGGCATTCCGGCGAGCGCCCTGGGCCGAATGTTCGAGGCATTCGAGCAGGTCGACAGTGGCCATGCACGGCGTTACGGCGGTACCGGTCTTGGCACCACCATCGCCAAGGCGTTGACCGAGATGATGGCCGGACACATCAGTGTCGAAAGCCGTGAGGGCGTTGGCTCGCACTTCTGGGTCGATCTGCCCTTGCGGCGTGCCGATGTGGCCGGCGCCGATGCCCCATCGATGACCGCCAAGATCATCGACTTCGAGGATCCGTTCGTGCGCCATCGGGCGCGGGTCAAGCCGATGCGCCTGTTGATTGCCGACGATCAGGCCGCCAATCTGATGGTGCTCAGCCGTCTGCTGGAGAAAGCCGGCCACCGAACCGTAACAGTGATCAGTGGTGACGAGGTGTTGGGCGAGATCGAAAAGAGCAGTTTCTCGGCTGCGATCGTCGATCTGCACATGCCGGGGTTGAGCGGCATCGACATGATGAAGCAGGCTCGCGTCATGGAAGCCGGTGGCCGCAGGACACCGTTCATCGTGCTCACCGCCGATGCCACATCCGAGAGCATGGTCGAATGTGAACGTGCCGGTGCCTATGCGTTTCTGTCGAAGCCGATCTCGGTTCCGAGGCTGTTGGATACACTGGCGGAACTGGCGGCATCGGAGCGATCGGAACCGGATGTCGAAGTCGTGGAGACCACAACCACCAGCACCGACCTGATCACCTCGACCGTGCTTGAGGAGTTGTCGGAGCTTGGGCTTGGCGCAAGTTTCATCGACGACTTCATCGAGCAGTGTACGCACGATGCCCGCCAATGCCTGGCGGCCTTGGATGTGACAGGGTCTGCGGCCGAGTGGGATGAGTTCCGCGACCACTGCCATGCGCTCAAGGGGGTGGCCAGCAACATGGGCGCAGTCAAACTGGCGAGCTATGCCGGTGACGCGATGCGCCTGCCCAATTGGCAGTTGCCGCAGACCTGGCGTGGTCGGGTTGCCGAGTTGAAACGACAATTCGACCTGTCGAGCCAGGCGCTACGGGCCAGCCGGCAATCGGGCGCACGTCGCGAAGACCCGGACGGCAACTGATCGATCACCAAGGTCAGTACATGAGCACTGCTGTGTCCGAGTGCGCGGGTCACCGGGCGCGGCCGACCCGTCAGTCGGCCGCTGCCCAGGCGCCAGCATCAGCGCGATCCCATGCCCGCCACGGCAACGTCGGCAGCCAGCCGACGCCGTTGTGCCCGGATCAGTCGTTCCATGATCCGGAGTTGGGTTTCGCCAAGGTCCAGCGCGGTATCGACCCAGACTTCGGTAATGCGCATCAATTCATCCAGCGAGACCGGCTCGACGATGTTGCGAACCTTGTTCAGTGCCATCCGGGCATGCGCGATCCGGCGGTGCCGACGGATGAGGTCTTCGACTGCTTTCGGACCTTCGCCTTTGCCGACCAGGACATCGACCAATCCCATCTTGTGCAGATCATCGCTACTGTAGATATTTCCGCTCAGGATCATGTCTTCGGCAATCCGAGCATTGGTGCGACGGGCAATGAATGAGTAGGCTCCCATGCCCGGAAACAGGCCGAACAGCACTTCCGGCAAGCCCATGCTGACCCCGGTTTCAGCCACGATCGTTTGGCAACTGAGGGCCAACTCGAAGCCACCGCCGAGCGCATCACCCTGCACCAGGGCGACCGTATGTGCATTCGGGTGGAGATGGGCATGCAAGATATGAACGCCTTCGACACATTCGCGAGCGTATGCCAACAGGCGCTCGCGGTCGCGTCCGCGAATCAGTTGCAGAAAGAGTTCCAGATCGCCGCCGAGATTGTAGACGTCAGCGTCGGAGGCGATGACGACATGAGCGATGTGTGACCTGTCCTGGCTCACCCGCTGGGCAATTCGTCCTGCCGCCTTGCGCAGGTAGGTATGCATTTCCCGCATCAGCGGTGGGTTGAAGCAGGGCCGATAGTCGGGATCGAGCATCGCATTGCTGGAGTGCATGAAGCACCAGTGGCTCGACTCGTCCTCGTGGGTGCGAATGGTGCGCGGAGCAAAATCACGGCGCGGCAGTTCGATGGCAGACATGGTTGTGACCCCTTGGATTGGCGGGTTGCCCGGAAGAGCGCGGCGGGCGACCGAATGGTTGCGATGGATGATTGCGCCCAACGCATCCGATTCTATGCCTTTAGTTGCGTGCCAGGACGCCAGCGGCGTGTTGTTTCAATCATCTGGATCGCATGGCTCTTCCGTGCCTGCCGATATGACAGGCACACTGCCATCCCAGACGCCATCCGAATGTCATCGGTGATCAGGCCGGAATCGATCATGACCGGCCAACAAGTGCGATAGCCATCACGTTTTCGCGCGGCTACCGCACAGCCTTGAACTGCACACCGTGTTGCTCATGGCGTGCGCGGGGTGGGTGGTTCGACGGCTTCGGACGCTGCCAATCGGCCGGTCTGACCACGCAAGACCGGCCCTGGCCTGCGACTCACCCCGCTTTGACACTCTCACGCAGTTCGCGGCGCAGGATCTTGCCGACATTGGTCTTCGGCAGTTCGCTGCGGAACTCCACGAAGCGTGGCTGCTTGTAGCCGGTGAGTTCCTTGCGGCAGAAGGCTTTGATGTCTTCGGCGGTGAGCGCCGGATCCTTCTTGACGATCACCACCTTGACCGCTTCGCCGGATTTTTCGTCGGGCACGCCGACGGCGGCGACTTCCAGTACACCCGGCATCTGGGCGATCACGTCCTCGACCTCATTCGGGTAGACGTTGAAGCCGGAGACCAGGATCATGTCCTTCTTGCGATCGACGATGTAGAAGAATCCGGCTTCGTCCATCTTGGCCATGTCGCCGGTGTGCAGCCAACCGTCGCCATCGACCGCCTTGGCGCTGTCTTCCGGGCGGTTCCAGTAGCCGACCATCACCTGTGGGCCGCGGATGCACAGTTCGCCAACCTCGCCGACCGGCAGGATTTCGCCGGTTTCGGATTTGACGCAGGCATCGGTGGACGAGATTGGCACGCCGATCGCGCCGTTGAATTCGGCCAGGTCGAGAGGGTTCATGCAGGCGGCTGGTGAGGTCTCGGTCAGGCCGTAGGCTTCGACCAGGGTGCAGCCGGTAGTCTGCTTCCAGCGTTCGGCGACGGCCCGCTGCACCGCCATGCCACCGCCCAGGGTCATGCGCAGCGATGAGAAATCGACCTGGTCGAAGCCGGGCGTGTTCAGCAGGCCGTTGAACAGGGTGTTGACGCCGGTGATCGCGGTGAACGGCACCGACTTCAATTCCTTCACGAAGCCGGGCAGGTCGCGCGGGTTGGTGATCAGCATGTTGCGTCCGCCGAACTGGATGAACACCAGGCAGTTCGC
>DIHI01000153.1:16398-18573 GCA_002420085.1 Lysobacterales bacterium UBA5700
AGTCGCCCAAGCCAGGCCGACGACTGAAGCATGTTGGCGACCAGGTTGCCGTGGGTGAGCATCGCGCCCTTGGCGACGCCGGTGGTGCCGCCGGTGTACTGCAGGAAGGCGATATCCTTCAGGCTGATCTCGATGTCCGGCAGCGGCGCCTTGCCGCGCGCCAGCGCTTGGCGAAAATCGATCGCGTTGGGCAGGTCGGCGTCGGGGATCTGCTTCTTGACGTACTTCAGCATGAAGTTGATCAGCGGTCCCTTCGGAAAGCCGAGCATGTCGCCGATGCCTGTGGTGATCACGTGGCGGACCTGGGTGTCGGCGGTTGCCGCTGCGACCGTGTCGGCGAAGTTGTGCAGAACCACGACTGCGGCGGCGCCCGAGTCGGCGAGTTGATGTTTCATCTCGCGCACGGTGTACATCGGGTTGGTGTTGACCACGGTCAGGCCAGCCCGCAGGACGCCGAAGATGGCAATCGGGTATTGCAGGATGTTGGGCATGACCAGGGCGACCCGCTCGCCCTTCTTGAGCTTGAGGTCGTTGACCAGGAAGGAGGCGAAGCGACGACTCAGTTCATCCAACTCGCGATAGGTGATCGACTTGCCGAAGTTCATGAATGCGACCTGGTCGCCGTACTTGGCCACCGCTGTCTCGAAAACCGAGACGATCGAGGTATAGTCGCCGAAGTCGATTTCGGCCGGTACGCCTTTCGGATAACTCCGCAACCACGGACGCGCGTCGCTCATGCCAACTCTCTCCCGTATCTGTTTCGAGGCCGATCGATATCCGGTGTTGGCGGTCGCTGCCGCTGTGCCGGCTCTGGCGTGGATTGGAGCACAGCGCTTACGGGCAGGCAAGGCGGGGCGATCCTTTGGCGTGCTGGCGGTCGTGGCGACCCTGTCCCTGCTGCTGGCGGCCTGCGCGGCGCCACCGGCCGAGCAGGCGCTGCGCTCGACCCTGGCGTCGATGCAGGCGGCGCTGGAGCAGCGCGAGCCAGGCCGATTCATGGCCTCGGTTGCCGAGGATTTCGCCGGTCGCGATGGGCTCGATCACGCCCAACTCGGCCGTCTGGTGCGTTTGAGCCTGTTGCAGAATCAGGCGATCTCGATAACCACCGGCCCGCTGGATATCCAGATCATCGGAACCCGAGCGACCGTGCGCTTCAGTGCGGTGACCACCGGCGGCAGCGGGCGATTTGCCATCGATCGTGCCGGCGGCTACCAGGTGGAGACCGCCTGGCGTCTTGATGATGGCGAGTGGCTGTTGATCTCTGCCGATTGGCACTGAGGCTGCGGCAGTGAGGGTCGTCGCGTTGGGTGGCGGCGAGCCGGGTCATGCCGATCGCTGCGAGCCTGCCGTGGCCCGCTGATCGATTCGCCGGTGCGATGCGCTGTCGCGGTTCTGACTCCGCTCGCCCGGTCGATCGGGCGAGCGGAGTCTGCTGGGTGCGCTCGTGCAGGCCCGCTCGTGCAGGCCCGATCGGATCAGTGCGATCGGATCAGTGCGATCGCACCCGTGTACTCAGGCGGCAAGCTGCCGCAACACGTAGTGCAGGATGCCACCATGCCGGAAGTATTCGATCTCCTTCGGTGTCAACAGCAGAACCTTCACCTGGAACTCGCAGTGGCTTCCGTCCGGACGTTGGGCGCGAACCGTGGCCTGCTTGGCGCGACCATCATCGAGACCGGTGATCGCGTAGGATTCGTCGCCCTTGAGTCCGAGCGACTGGGCGTTCTGGCCGTCGAGGAACTGCATCGGCAGGACGCCCATGCCGACCAGGTTGGAGCGATGGATACGCTCGAAGCTCTCGGCGATCACCGCCTTGACGCCGAGCAGCAGGGTGCCCTTGGCTGCCCAGTCGCGTGACGATCCGGTGCCGTATTCCTTGCCGGCCAGCACCACCAGTGCGGTCCCATCGGCCTTGTACTTCATGGCCGCGTCATAGATCGCCAGTTGCTCGCCCGAGGGAATGTGCCGGGTGTAGCCTCCCTCGACGCCATCGAGCATCAGATTCCGGATGCGGATGTTGGCGAAGGTGCCGCGCACCATCACGTCGTCATTGCCGCGCCGTGAGCCGTAGGAATTGAAGTCGATCGGCTGCACGCCACGCTCGATCAGGAAGCGGCCGGCCGGAGAATCCTTCTTGATGTTGCCGGCCGGTGAAATGTGATCGGTGGTGATCGA
>DIHI01000067.1 GCA_002420085.1 Lysobacterales bacterium UBA5700
TTCGATTTCCGCCCGCCCGACCCGCACGAACCGAGCGGAGTGAAGGAAAACGGAGTGCGCTTCCGGGTGCAACCCGGCAGTGGCCACAAGACCGGTTTCTTCGCCGACCAGCGCGACAACCGGGAATTCCTTGCCCGCTTCTGTGCTGGCAAGCGGGTGCTCGACCTGTGCTGCAATTCGGGTGGCTTCGCGTTGTATGCCAAGGCGCGCGGCGGTGCCGCTGAGACGGTCGCGGTCGATCTCGACGAGGAAATCCTCGACATAGCGCGCGGCAATGCTCGACTCAACGACTGCCGGGTGCGTTTCGTCCAGGCCGATATCTTCCCCTGGTTGCGCGATGCGGCCGGCAATGGCGAGCGCTTCGATGTCGTGATCCTCGACCCGGCCAAGCTGACCCGCGACCGCGAACAAGTCATTCCAGCACTGAAGAAGTACCTGGACATGAACAAGCTGGCGATGGGTGTGGTGGCGCCGGGCGGCATGTTGCTGACCTGCTCCTGCACCGGCCTGGTCAGCGAGGAGCAGTTCCTCGACATGCTGCGCCGGGCAGCGTTCTATGCTGGTCGGACCGTGCAAGTGCTGAAGGTTTCCGGCGCAGGCGCCGATCATCCATTCCTGGCCCATGTGCCCGAGAGCCGATACCTGAAGGCCGTTCTCTGTCGGGTCGAATGAGCCACGCGATGCGGCCGCGTGCTCAGGATCGACGACGGCGGATCGGAATATCCGCCACCGGAACGGCGGCGATCCGTACCCCCGCTTCGGTACGTGCCGTTCCCGCTGCCGGTGCCCAGGCCAGGACATAGATCGCTTCCCAGGTACTGAGCACGTGGCCGTCCGCGCGGCGTGCCGGGTAGGCTTGTTCGAGCGCGGACGGCCGGTTTCGCCCGAACAAGCCACGTGGACGGTCGGCGAGGGCATTGCTGGCGCCATGCTGGCGGATCTCATCGCACAGGTGTCGAACGCTCGGATGCGCAACGCTCAGCATGTCCCGGTCGAGCACCGGGTCACGGAAACCGGCTGCCTGCACGGAGGCGCCGACCGCCTGGATGCTGGGAAACGGATGGACGCGCCGATCACCCGCGCCGATGTCGAGCAGGGCTTCGCGCAGTTCGCGCAGCGTCTCCGGCCCGAACAGGGAGACCAGCAGCAGCCCTCCCGGCGACAAGACGCGACGAAATTCAGCCAATGTGGCAGTAAGATCGTCGATCTCCTGCAAACAGAGATTTGCTGCGAGCACCTCGATGCTACCGTCGGCCAACGGCAGAAACCGGGCATCGGCACAGAGCCGGGCCGGCACCGCCCGGAACGGCCACCAGCCCCGTTTGCCCGGCGGCCGGGTCGGTATCCGAGCGCGGTCGAGCGCCACCACCAGCGCCTTTGGCCATCGGCGGGTCAGCGCCTGGGCGGCCGTTCCGGAGCCGGCACCGACATCGAGCACGGTCTTCGGCACCCGATCATCGAGATACACCAGTGATTCCAGCAGGCGCGATTCGATCTCGGCCTGCAATGGACGAGCCGGAGGCGGATTGGCGAAGCGGGCACGGTTGCGGTCCTGTGCCCGGCGGTCGAAGATGCGGGTCATGGCCAATGATGTGGGATCATCGCACCATTGTCGCCGTGGCCGTCGCCGATGCGCCAGTCCGGACGCGGCCGACGATCCCGCAATGGAGGTTCGTGACCCGGTGCGTCAACTCGACCCGACCCGATGGCGCGTGCGTGCCACCCAGGTGATCGACTGGCTGCTGCCACCGACCTGCCTGGTGTGCGGCCAACCGGGAGGCAGCCGCAGCGATCTCTGCCCGGACTGTGCCCGCGCGATGATCGTCGATCGCCAGGCATGCTGCCGCTGCGCCCTGCCACTGCCGAATGATGAGCCGCTGTGCGGTCGCTGTCTGCGGCGAGCACCGGCATTCGACGCCTGCCATGCCGCAGCCCGCTATGCTTTCCCGATCGACCGTCTGCTGCCGCGCTTCAAGTTTCATGGTGATCTGGCGGCGGGCCGGGTGCTGGCCCACCTGCTGACGGCGTCGCTCGCGGACCACGCTGCCCCGCAGGCACTGATTCCGGTTCCGCTGCATCCCGAGCGGTTGCGCACGCGCGGCTACAACCAGTCGCTGGAACTGGCGCGGGCCGTGGGCCGAGCACGGGGCGTGCCGGTCTGTGTCGATGGTCTGCGTCGGTTGCGCGCCACGGCTGCCCAGAGCGAACTGGGTGCCCAGGCGCGCCGCCGCAATGTGCGCAATGCGTTCGCCGCCGGGACGCTGGCAGGGCTCGAACATGTCGCCTTGATCGACGATGTCATGACCACCGGTGCCACCGTCGAGGAGTGCGCGCGAACCCTAAAGCGGGCCGGGATTGTTCGGGTCGATGTCTGGGTGGTGGCACGTGCCGAAGCGTTCGCGCCGACGATCAGCCGACCAGCGGCAGCCGGGATTCGAATGCCAGATCGAGGGCCAGACCGATGAAGATCGCCGCACCGACCCGGTTGTTGGCAAGGAAGGCCCGAAAGCAGGCCGCGCGTGCGCGGCTGCGGGCGATCCGGAATTGCCAGAGCACGATGCCGACCGCGACCAGCAGGCCAAGGTGGTACAGCGGCCCGAGTTCGGCACGGCGAGCGAGCAGCAGCATCGCGATGATGAATCCACTGTACATGACCGCCAGTGCCGCGAGATCGGCCGGGCCGAACAGGATCGCAGTCGATCTGGCACCAGCACGGATGTCGTCGTCGCGATCAACCATGGCGTACCAGGTGTCGTAAGCCGTGGTCCACAGCAGGTTGGCCAGGAACAGCAGCCAGGCCAGCGCCGGTACTTCGCCCTGAGTGGCCGCGAACGCCATCGGGATCGACCAGCCGAAGGCGATGCCGAGATAGACCTGGGGCAGATAGGTGTAGCGCTTGAGGTAGGGATAGCTCGCCGCCAGCAGCACGGCAACCACACTGAGCTGCACGGTCAGCCGATTGGTGGTGAACACCAGACCGAGCGCGATCAGCATCAGTCCGGCGAACAGCCAGAGTGCCGCCGACGGCGCGATCTCGCCGGTCGCCAACGGCCGATCGCGGGTTCGTTCGACCTGGCCGTCGAGCCAGCGATCGGCGTAATCGTTGATGACGCAACCGGCCGAGCGGGTCAGCCAGACCCCCGCCGTGAACACGATCAACAGATGGATCGAGGGCAGGCCATCGGCCGCCAGCCACAGGCCCCACCAGGTTGGCCAGAGCAGCAGCAGTACACCGATCGGGCGATCGCCACGAATCAGGCGCCACCATGGCCGCAAACGGTCACGTCGGCTGAGCGGCGGCGGCATTGGTTCGGCGTAGCGTTCGTAGCTCATCATCGATATCCATGCGCCTGGGGGGCGGCGCGCACCGGTCAGCACTTTACGGCATCGTCAATGCCTTCGACCGTAACCGATCAGCCACTCGGTCGAACCTCGGGCCGTGCTGGGTGTCGGTTTCAGTCGTGTCCGCGCAACCACTCGGCCATCGCGTCAGCGGCCAACGGTCGAGCGATGAAATACCCCTGCGACTCGTCGCAGCCCTGGTTGCGCAGCAATTCGTGAACGGCCAGCGATTCCACGCCTTCGGCCACCACTTGCAGATCGAGCGCGTGGCCGAGGCCGATGATCGCCCGGCACAACTCGAACTTGCCGATGTCGTCGAGGATGTTCTCGGTGAAGCTGCGGTCGATCTTGAGCACCCGTACTGGAAACCGAGTGAGATAGTTGAGGTTCGAGAAACCGGTGCCGAAATCGTCCACCGCCAGCGAGATGCCCTCGCGCTCGAACAACTCGAAGGCTCGAACCAGGGTTTCCGAATCACGCATCAAGGCCGATTCGGTCAGCTCCAGTTGCAGGCGGTGGGTCGGCCAGTCCTCCTCGCGGCAGATATCGACCACGTTCTGGCCGAAGTCGGGTTCGCGCAGTTGCACGGCCGAGACATTGACCGCGATGCGTTGGAAATTGAGGCCGTCCTGATGCCAGGCACGCGCCTGGCGAACCGACTGACGCAACACCCAGTAGCCGATCGACACGATCTCGCCGCAGTCCTCGGCAATCGGGATGAACTCCTGCGGCGAGCGCAGTTCGCCGGTTTCCGAGGTCCAGCGAAGCAGCGCCTCGATGCCGGCAACCGCTCCGCTCTGGCTGTAGACCGTGGGCTGGTAGACCAGATGCAACTCGTCGCGGACGATTGCCTGTCGGAGTTGTGATTCCAGGGTGATCCGGCGTTGGACCCGATCGCGGAATTCCTCGGAGTAGAACGTGTAGGTGTTGCGGCCGGAATCCTTGGCGGCATACATCGCCGTATCGGCCGCCCGCAGCAGGCCATCGAGATCGCCACCGTCGCCATTGAGCACGGCGATGCCGATGCTGCATCCGACCTGGAGATGACCTTCCTGCAACTCGACCGGCACCGACACGGTCTCCAGAATCTTCTTCGCCACCCGGGCGGCATCCTCGGCCCTGGAAATCGGATTGAGCAGGGCAAGGAATTCATCGCCGCTGTGGCGGCCGATCACATCGCTGGAGCGAACACAGCCGCGCAGGCGTCCAGCCATCTGGAACAGCAGATTGTCGCCGGCACCATGACCAAGCGAATCGTTGACGTTCTTGAAGCGATCGAGGTCGATGAACAGCAATGCCAGCATGCGGCCGTGTGCCTGGGCCTCGCGGATCGCAGCCTGTGCCCGCTGGCGGAACAGGAAGCGATTGGGCAGGCCGGTCAGCCCGTCGAAGTGGGCGAGCTGCTCAATCAAATCGGCGGCCTCGCGTTCGGCGGTGACGTCCTGTTGCACGCCCGCGATCCGGACCACCTCGCCGTTCTCACGTTCGCTGCGAGCCTGAAAGCGCAGCCAGACCCGACGCCCTTCCGGAGTGAACAGGCACAGCTCGGCCGACTCGTAGTCGCTGTCGCCAGCACGCAGGCGCGCGTAGATGACGTTCAGCCGCGCCTGCGAATCGCCGTCGTACAGCGCGTGTACGCTGTCGGGATCGATGCGGGTGCCGGGTTCGATGTGGTGCAGTCGATACACCTCTTCGGTCCAGGACAGGGTGTTGTCGCGCAGATCCCATTCGAAGCCGCCGATCCGGCCCATACGCGACATCTCGGTCAGCAGCCCGGCCTGGCGACGCAATTCCGAGTCGCGTTGCCGACGACTGGTGATGTCCTGAACGACGCCGACCAGGCGAGGATTTCCGACGTGGTCGAACACCCGCTCACTGCGCGCGGAGATCCAGCGCCGCTCGCCGTCGGGACGGATGAACTCCAGATCCAGCGAGTACGGCTCGCCGGAATGCAGGGCGCGTTCGATCGCGGCGTCGAGCCGGTGTCGCGATTCCGGCGTGTACATGTCCAGATGCGCCTCACGGTGGCGCTGCTCGCAATCCACCGGCAGGCCGTAGATGTGATACATCCGCTCCGACCACCAGGACATGTCACGTTCCGGATCGTAGGACCAGGAGCCGATATCACCCACCCGCTGGGCTTCCAGCAGGAGCGCCTCACGTTCGCGCAACTGGCCTTCGAGGGCCTTGTAGGCACTGATGTCGGTGATCGTGCCCATCATCCGCACCGGCTGCCCCTGGTCGTCGCGTTCGACGATTCGCCCGAAGCTCAAGGTCCACAGCCAGTGACCATCGGCGCTACGCAATCGATGCTCGATCGAGAATGTCGGGGCATGTCCGGCGATGTGATTTCGCAAGGCCGTGAATGCCGGTTCTCGATCATCGGCGTGCAGACGACCCGCCCACTCACTGACCTCGGGCGCAAAGCTGCCGGCAGGGTAGCCCAGCATGGTCTGAAAGCGAGCCGCGTAGAGGACTTGACCGGTGACCAGGCTCCAGTCCCAGAACCCGTCCGGAGCCTCATCGAGCAGGTAACGCCAGCGCGATGCATCGAGCTCGGCATCGCGTCCCGGTGGGATCGGGCCTTCGGCCGGACCGGGCGCGGCGAGAAATCCGCTTGGACGACCATCCGGACCCGGCAGCGACCAGAACCGCCAAAGACCGCTCGGGTGCAATGCCAGGTCGGGCCAGGTTTCGATCAGCACACCCTCATGGCCCTTGGCCAGCCGGGTGCGGATCGACTCTGGAAGCGGGGTGTCGGCGCAACGAATGCCGGCTTCGGTAGCCGCCGGGCTGGCGAGCAGGCAGGCGCCGCCCGCATCGAATGCCAACAAGGGCCGATGCGGCATCAGTTTCAACAGACTTTCGCAAAGCGCTCGCAACGAAGGACTTCCCCTGACCCAGCCAACGCATCCAGGCGGGCATCAGCTTACCCAAGCGGTGCCGCTTGGGGAACCGCTGTTGATGATCTGTGATCGCCTCCACATCGCGACCGACGAAGCCGCCGCAGTCGCACCGATCGGATGGCCATGCCCGACGCGGCTGTTTCGGCATGCCAGTCGAGCCACTCACCCAGCCCAGCCCTGGACCAGGATCGGCCCAAGCGCGTCATCAGCGCATGAAGCCGAGCCGAGCGAGAGCATCGGCGGAACGTGTTCCGTGGCATAATTGCCGACCGAGCCACGCCAAGCGGCAAGATGCGAGGCATCTGCCTCGCAAGCCGAGGCAGGCGTAGAGCAC
>DIHI01000014.1 GCA_002420085.1 Lysobacterales bacterium UBA5700
AATGAAGCGGCACTGTTCGCCGCCCGCGACAATGCGCGTGAGGTGCGGATGGAGCATTTCGATCGCGCTCGCGACAAGATCATGATGGGCACCGAACGCCGTTCGATGGCCATGAGCGAGGAAGAGAAGCGCCTGACCGCCTACCACGAGGCCGGCCATGCGATCGTCGGTCGTCTGGTGCCCGAGCACGACCCGGTCTACAAGGTCACCATCATTCCGCGTGGTCGCGCGCTGGGCCTGACCATGTACCTGCCGGAAGGCGACAAGTACAGCTACAACAAGATCTCCATCGAGTCGCGGCTGTGTACGCTGTACGGTGGACGGGTTGCCGAGGAGATCATCTTCGGTGCAGACAAGGTCACCACCGGTGCCAGCAACGACATCGAGCGGGCGACCAAGATGGCACGCAACATGGCGACCAAGTGGGGCCTGTCCGACGAACTCGGGCCGGTCGCCTATGGCGAGGAAGAGGACGAAGTGTTCCTGGGCCGTTCGGTCACCCAGCACAAGAACGTCTCGGACGAAACCGCGCGCCGGATCGATGAAGTGGTGCGGGCGATCCTCGACAAAGCCTATGCCCGTGCCAGCCAACTGCTGACCGAGAACATCGGCAAACTGCACGTGATGGCCGACGCACTGCTTCAGTACGAGACCATCGATGCCCGTCAGATCGACGCGATCATGGAAGGCCGTGACCCGCCGCCGCCGACCGACTGGGGCCGCACCAGTGGCAGCCCGAGTGACACCGGCGGGGCGGGTGGCCTCGGCAACAAGCCGGCGGCTGGGGGCATCGGTGGCCCGGCCGCGCAAGCCTGATCACGCCGGGCCGATGTCGGCATCCGTGTTCCGCTGGCCCGGCCTGACCATCACCGGCGGCCGTCCGGCGCCACGATGATGTTCGAGCCGGTCATCCCGAGCCTCGACTGCGCCGGCCGGCGCCTGTTGCTGGATCGGCCACGGGTGATGGCGATCCTCAACGTCACCCCGGATTCGTTTTCCGATGGTGGCGCCCATGCCGGCGTCGATGCTGCCGTGGCCCATGGCCTGCGTCTGGCGGAAGAGGGGGCCGATATTCTCGACATCGGCGGCGAATCGACCCGGCCGGGAGCGCCGCCGGTCGCGTTGGATGAGGAACTGGCACGCACCATTCCGGTGATCGAAGCCTTGGCGACCCGGGTCGCCATCCCGATCTCGATCGACACCAGCAAACCGGACGTGATGCGTGCGGCGGTCGCGGCAGGTGCCGGCCTGATCAATGATGTCCGCGCCCTGACGACAGCAGGTGCGCTCGATGCCGCCGCTGAACTGGCCGTCCCGGTGGTGCTGATGCACATGCAGGGCGAGCCCGGCAGCATGCAGATATCGCCGCACTACGACGATGTGGTCTCCGAGGTGCGCAGCTTCCTTGCCCAGCGCATGTTCGCCTGCGAGATGGCCGGCATCGACCGGCGACGCATCCTGATCGATCCCGGTTTCGGCTTCGGCAAGACGCTCGACCACAACCTGGCCCTGCTGGCACAGTTGCGCCGTCTGACCGAACTGGGCGTGCCGGTGCTGGCCGGTCTGTCGCGCAAGCGCAGCATTGGCGAACTGACCGGCCGCGAACGCGCCGATCAGCGCCAGGCCGGCTCGCTGGCAGCAGCCCTGATCGCGGTGCAGAACGGCGCCGCCGTGGTGCGTGTCCACGATGTCGCGGCGACCGTCGATGCGCTCCGCGTCTGGTCGGCGGTGACCGCCCTGGCGCAGCCCAGGTCGGAGCCGAAATCGACCGGTCCGCGCTGGCCGGATGAGGACTGAGCGGAGCCAGTCGGCTGAGTACGACTGAACCGGTAGACAGTCCGCCGCCCGGCTGCCGCCGACCTGCGATCAACACCTGGTCACGGATTCGACAGAATCCCGGTGTGCCTTGTCCGGCAAGGGTTTCGCCGGGTTCTCCACAGGCCCTCCCCAAGGCTTGTCCACAGGCTGTGTGGATAACGCCAGGGCCGGCTCAGGTGCCGCTGGTGCCGTCTGAGCACAGGCCCGCGTCGAACCCGATCCGTCTCCTGCCGGTGTCGGCGGCAGACCACCGACACAGCGCCTCGGTCACGCACGCGCCAGACGGGTGCGGAATGCCTGCACGCGCGGATCGATGACCCGAAACCACAGCGGCGGCACCAGTGCCAGCACGAACATCGCCGCATAACCACCAGGCAGTTGCGGACTGTCCCGATGGTGGCGCAGATTCTGATAGCGGCGCTTCGGTGTTTCGTGGTGGTCGGAGTGCCGTTGCAGGTGGAACAGCAGCAGGTTCGACAGCGCGTAGTCGGAATTCCAACTGTGCAGGTGATTGGGTCGCTCATAACGGCCGTCAGCCAGCCGTCGCCGTTCCAGGCCGTAGTGCTCGATGTAGTTGATGATCTCCAGCGAGGTCGCCGCGAGCAGGCCCTGGGCCAGGAAGAACAACAGCCCGACCGAGCCCAGCCAGATGCTTGCGATCGCCGCCCAGGTCAGCCAGATCGCGGTCCAGCCGAGCAGTTCGTTGCGCCAGTGCCACCAGGGCAGGCCATTGCGAGCCAGTCGTTCGGCCTCCAGGCGCCAGGCATTGCCGGTATTGCCCAGCAGCGCGCGCGGCAGGAACCGCCACAGGCTCATGCCGAACGGCGCGCTGGAGGCATCGGCGGGGGTCGAGACGTGGACGTGATGGCCACGCACGTGTTCTATCTTGAACCCCTGATAGCCGACACTGGTCAGCAGCAGACCGCCGATCGCACGTTCCAGTCGGGCATCCTTGTGGATCAGTTCGTGCGCCGTGTTGATCGCCAGTACCCCGCCGACCACGCCCTGCGACAACAGCCAGCCAAGCGCGCCGACCGGCCCGAATCCGGCTTCGACGAAATGCCATCCGGACCAGGCCAGAACGGCAAACTGGGCCGGCAGGGTCGCCCAGGTCAGCCAACGGAACCAGCGATCGCCATCCAGGCTCGGATCGGCGGCTGGATCCGGGTTGTCGGGGTCGTGGCCGAGGGCGTAGTCGGCCAGCGGCAGCAGGCCGAACAGAAACAGCAGGGGGAACCAGGCGGCAAGCTCGGGTTGGCCGGTCGATTGACCCAGCCAGGCGGCGATCGGCATCAGCGCCGGCACCACGAACACGAACAGAAAACCGTAGCGTTTCCACTGTCTCATCGCGACTGCCCTCGCATCAACGGCTCGACCACCGGAGCGCCGATCATCGGCCTGGGACGAGCGAGCGTCTGGTCCGGTCACTCTAGCTCCGGCCGGCATGACCGTCCAGCCGGGCGGTCGTGGTCGGTCCCCGCGCACGGCACGATGCCCGAGCCGATTGCGGGTAAGCTGCCCGCTTCGATCGCCCTGTTGAGCCCTTCCGGTCCTGTCGCTGCCGTGTCCAGTCCGATCATCGACCATCGCCCGCCGGCCATCGCCCTGATGGGACCGACCGCCTCCGGCAAATCAGCCCTGGCGATGGCCTGGGCCGAACGCTTCGGTGCCGGCATCGTCAGCGTCGATTCCGCCCAGGTCTATCGTGGCCTCGACATTGGCAGCGCCAAGCCGGATCCGGACGAGCAGGCACGTGTTCCGCATCGGATGCTCGATCTGCGCGCGCCCTGGCAGCCGTATTCGGCGGCCGAATTCGCCAGCGATGCCCGGCTCGCAATGCTGGAATTGCAGGCGCAGGGACGGATGCCGATCCTGGTTGGCGGCACCGGCCTGTACTTCCAGGCCCTGCTCAGTGGCCTGTCCGAGATGCCCGAGTCGCAGCCGGAACTTCGGGCTGAATTGACCGCCGAGGCCGAACGACGCGGCTGGCCTGAACTGCATGCCGAACTGGCCCGGATCGACCCGTTGGCGGCCACTCGGATCCGGCCCGGCGATCGTCAGCGCATCCTCCGGGCGTTGGAGGTCTGGCGGCTCAGTGGTCGGCCGATCAGCGCCTGGCAGGGGCAGCGGCCGCCTCGGCGGTTTCCGTTCCGGGTACTTCGGCTGGCCCTGGCGCCCCGGCGTCGGGAAGCCTTGCATCGCCGTATCGCTGCCCGTTTCGATGCCATGCTCGAACGGGGCTTGGTGAATGAACTGATCGCTTTGCGCCGCGAGCCGCAGATTCACGCCGAACTGCCGGCGATCCGCTCGGTCGGCTATCGACAGGGGTGGCGCTACCTCGACGGCGAGATCGATCTGGCCGGCTTCCGCGAGCAGGCGATCGCCGCGACCCGGCAACTGGCCAAGCGGCAACTGACCTGGCTGCGCGGGCAGGCCGATGTGCGCTGGCTCGATCCAGTCGAACAGGCCGATGAACTGGAGGCCGCCGTCGTCGCCTTTCTGCCCGATCGCCGAGCCGCGACCGGGTCCGAGTGACCAGCGCGCTCTGCTGCGACGGCTGATGGCCGCCGCTCGAACCGTTAACCCCGACTGACTGAGTGTGCGGGTGTCCGCCTTGGCGTCGATGCTGACCCCACGCTCACGTCTGCCCCGTGTAAGATGCAGCGATTACCGGCCAGGACCCATTGGCCGGGCCTCGCACCGGCTTGGTGCGCAACGAAAATAACGGAGTCCACCCCCCATGTCCAAGGGCCAGTCCCTGCAAGACCCGTTTCTGAACACCCTCCGCCGCGAGCGGGTGCCGGTTTCCGTGTATCTGGTCAACGGCATCAAGCTTCAGGGCACCATCGAAAGCTTCGACCAGTTCGTCGTCCTGCTGCGCAACACGGTCAGTCAGATGGTCTACAAACACGCCATCTCGACCGTGGTGCCGGCCCGCAATGTCCGCATTGGGCCAGCCGGCCCGCATGTCCAGAGCAACGGCGACCACGACGACCTCGATTCGGACGACTGAGCCGTTCGTGTTCGAGCGATCCCGTGGCGGCGAACGAGCGCTTCTGATTCAGCCATGGCCGGCCCGCACCGGCCATGATCCGGATGTCCTGACCGAGTTCGCCGAATTGGCGCGCTCGGCCGGAGCGTCGGTCGTCGCGACCCTCGAAGCACCATTGGCCAAGCCCAGTCCGGCCACCCTGATCGGCAGTGGCAAGCTGGACGAGGCCAGCGCCCTGTGTGAGGCTGCCGCTGCCGACCTGGTACTCGTCAATCACCCGCTGACCCCGGTGCAGGAACGCAATCTCGAACGGCTGTTGAGCCGCCGTGTGGTCGATCGCACTGGCCTGATCCTCGACATCTTCGCCCAGCGGGCGCGCTCGCACGAAGGCAAGTTGCAGGTCGAACTGGCCCAACTCCGGCATATGGCCACCCGTCTGGTGCGAGGCTGGACCCACCTCGAACGCCAGCGAGGCGGCGCGATCGGCCTGCGCGGACCGGGCGAAACCCAGTTGGAAACCGATCGCCGACTGTTGGCCAAACGGGTCGCGGCCTTGCAGAAACGGCTGGAGAAGGTCGATGTCCAGCACACCCAGATGCGCCGCGCACGGATCCGCAACGAGACCCCGAGGGTCGCCCTGGTCGGCTACACCAATGCCGGCAAGTCGACGCTGTTCAACAGGCTGACCTCGGCGGGTGTCCGGGCCGAGGACATGCTGTTCGCGACGCTCGACCCGACTCTGCGCCAGATCCGCCTGCCGCATGGCGCCCGCGTGCTGCTCTCCGACACGGTCGGCTTCGTGCGCG